>CAJUEF010000006.1:0-12262 GCA_910585035.1 uncultured Christensenellaceae bacterium
GTGGTTTCGTTCTCTCAAATTTTGCCTTTGCCATCTCTTTCTTTTCCTCCTTAAAGTAAGGGCAATGCCCAAAATATATATTTTAATTATTTCTTTCCAAGTAATTTTTCAGCAATTCCGCCTGCAACCTGCTCGTAGTGAGAGAATTGCATAGTGAAGTTACCGCGTCCTTGTGTTCTGCTTCGCAGATCGGTAGCATATCCAAACATTTCGCTAAGAGGCACCATAGCACGAACATCCTGAATTCCTGCAGCCCTTGCCTCCATACCTTCAATGCGTCCGCGGCGGGAAGTAATGTTGCCGATAACATCACCCATATAGTCCTCCGGAACTGTAACCTCAACCTTCATAACAGGTTCCAAAAGCACAGGATCAGCCTTTGCAACGCCGTCCTTAAATGCCATTGAACCGGCAATCTTATAAGCCATTTCAGATGAATCGACATCATGAGAGCTACCATCATAAACAGTAACCTTAATGTCAACCATCTCATATCCGCCAAGAGGGCCGTTTTTCATGGATTCCTGAACACCATTGTCAATAGGCGCAATGTACTCTTTAGGAATAACACCGCCGACAATCTTGCTTTCAAACTGATAGCCGCTGCCAGGCTCCATTGGCTCGATTTCCAACCAGCAGTGGCCGTATTGACCATGACCACCGGTTTGACGAACAAATTTACCCTCAGATTTAACAGGCTTTCTAATAGTTTCCTTATAGGCAACCTGAGGATTACCTACAGTAGCCTCCACCTTAAATTCACGAAGCATTCTGTCAACGATAATATCAAGATGCAACTCACCCATACCTGCAATAATGGTTTGTCCTGTCTCCTCATCGGTGTATGTCTTAAATGTAGGATCTTCTTCAGCAAGCTTTTGCAAAGCAATGGACATCTTCTCTTGGCTTGCCTTTGTCTTTGGTTCAATAGCAACCCTGATAACCGGATCAGGGAATTCCATTGATTCAAGAACAATTAAATCGTTCTCGGCACAAAGAGTATCACCGGTAGTAGTGTCTTTAAGACCTACCATAGCGCCAATATCGCCGGCACAAACCTCGCCAACCTCTTCCCTATGGTTAGCATGCATAAGCATGATACGTCCCACTCTTTCACGTTTGCCCTTTGTGCTGTTATATACATAGCTTCCGCTTGTAATCTTTCCTGAATAAACTCTGAAAAACGCCAGCTTACCAACAAAAGGATCGGAAACAATCTTAAAAGCAAGAGCAGAAAACGGTTCGTCGTCACTTGCTTTTCTGATAAGCTCTTTTTCGCTGTCCTTAGGGTCAAAGCCTTTAGCCGCTTCAATATCAAGAGGTGAAGGAAGATATTCAACAATAGCGTCAATAAGAGGCTGAACACCTTTATTTTTGTAGCTTGAACCGCAAACAACAGGTGTCATTGCAACATCAATAGTAGCCTTTCTTATTGCTTTATGAATTTCTTCTTCAGTAATCTCTTCTTCAGCAAAGAACTTCTCCATAAGAGCTTCGTCGGTCTCAGCAACAGTCTCCAGAAGTGCGTTTCTGTATTCCGCAGCTTTTTCCTTAAGGTCAGCAGGAATGTCCTCCCATGCTGTCTCCTTGCCCTCAGCATCTTTATATATAAGGGCCTTGTTCTTAATAAGGTCAACAATGCCCACAAAGCTGTCCTCGCTGCCTATAGGAAGCTGTAAAGGAACAGGATTTGTGCCGAGTCTTTCCTTCATCATTTTAAGAACGTTATAAAAATCAGCGCCCAAAATATCCATCTTATTGATGTATGCAATTCTTGGAACTCTGTATTTGTCAGCCTGATGCCAAACAGTCTCACTTTGTGGCTCAACGCCGCCTTTAGCACAAAAAACAGCCACAGCGCCGTCAAGTACACGTAACGAACGCTCAACTTCAACAGTAAAGTCAACGTGACCAGGTGTGTCAATAATGTTTACTCTATGATCTTTCCAGAATGTTGTGGTAGCAGCAGAAGTAATTGTAATACCTCTTTCCTTCTCCTGATCCATAAAGTCCATAGTTGCAGCGCCTTCATGGGTCTCGCCAATCTTATGAACCTTACCGGTATAAAAAAGTATACGCTCAGTAGTGGTTGTTTTTCCGGCATCAATATGAGCCATAATTCCAATATTTCTAATTTTATCTAAAGCATACTCTCTTGCCATTGAATCCTCCCGTTACCATCTGTAATGAGCAAAAGCTCTGTTAGCCTCTGCCATCTTATGGGTGTCTTCCTTCTTCTTGAATGCTGCGCCTGCATTATTGGTTGCATCCATAATTTCAGCAGCAAGCCTCTCTGCCATAGTTCTCTCACTGCGCTTTCTGGAATAGTCAACCAGCCAGCGAAGAGCAAGAGTTTGTCTTCTTTCTGCACGAATTTCAATAGGCACCTGATAAGTAGCACCGCCAACTCTGCGGGCCTTAACCTCAAGAACAGGCATAATGTTGTTAAGTGCTTCTTCAAACACCTCGTCAGCCTCTCTGCCTGTCTTTTCATTTATAATATCAAAGGCGCCATAACAAATGCGCTGTGCTGTTCCCTTTTTTCCATCAAGCATAACCTGGTTTATAAGCTTTGAAATAACAACGCTGTTATACTTAGGATCAGGTAAAACCTCGCGCTTAGGTACTCCGCCACGTCTTGGCATATTATTTTCCTCCTCTAAATTCAGGTAATAATAACCTCGCATAACTTAAGCAAAAGCCAAGCTTTTGAAAATTACGGAGGCCATTGAAACATAATTATGGCTGTAGCCATTAGGCTTATTACCTGTGCCTGCTGTTGCAAGCTTTAATTATGTTATAATGACCTTTAAAGCATAAAACGCTCTAAAAAGCCCAAATAAATTCGCAGGATTTAAGAATGCAACAAAAGGCGCCATGCGCCAATCTTAACTCCCGAATCAAATCTTCTTTAAGCCTTCTTAGGCTTTTTAGCTCCATAAAGTGAACGTGCCTGTTTACGCTTGTCAACACCTGCTGTATCAAGTGCGCCGCGGATAATGTGGTAACGAACACCAGGAAGATCTTTAACACGGCCGCCTCTTATAAGAACAGCGCTGTGTTCCTGAAGGTTGTGACCGATACCAGGAATATATGCTGTACCTTCCATGCCGTTTGTAAGACGAACTCTGGCAATTTTTCTAAGAGCTGAATTAGGCTTCTTAGGTGTCATAGTTCTAACTGCAAGGCAAACGCCTCTCTTTTGAGGACATTCCTTCAAAATAGGAGAATTTGACTTGTAAGTAACTTTCTTTCTACCCTGTTTAACCAACTGATTAATTGTAGGCATTAAATGTTTTCCTCCTTAGCTTTCAAACTTTAATAATTAAAATATATACAATCTCTTGTTTTGCAACCCCTTGCTTTAAGAGTATTGAACTTTTTTAAACGGGACGTTATTTAAGAATGCCAAAGCATGCGGCAAAAACCTCAATACCTGCAATCTTTCCCATCTCCTCTTTTGTAAGACCGTCAATATAAGGAACCTTAGCCTTTTCACATGCTCCTATAACCTTATCCCTTACAAAAGAATCTGCATCGCTGGCAACGTATACAACTTCGATTTCATCTTTAGAAAGCAGTCTTGTAACCTGCCTAGTGCCGATCACAGCCTTTTCCTTATCAAAACCGATATCCACCTGTTAATAACCTCCAAAACTGCATTAAGCTAAAGATACATATGAAAGAACATGAGCAATCCTCATAAATTCATGTGTATTTTTTTAACTAAGAGCAATTGTTCATATACGTGCACCAAAATATTTTATCACTTTAAGTGCAAGATGTCAATTAAATTTTATAAAGCTTTAATCCGCCCTTTGCTCGCTTGTATTAATGTCTTTGCCTTCAAAGCTCCACTGATGAATGTTTTCAAGCATATTAGTATGTGAGTAAGCTCCGGAAACATTTCCAAGTCTGTCATTATATACAAAAGTATCTGTAACAAAGCATAGACCGATAAGGGGAATTTGCTTTACCATGGCTTCCTGTATTTTAACGTATTCATCTTTTATTTTGGCAGGGTCGTTTTTTATGGAAACTATATTATTCATTGCCGAATCTATTTCGGAAATGCTTATTGCATTATAATTGCATCTTCCACCCGTACCAAGCAAATACCGCAAATCAAATTCGCTGGATATTGTGGTGTTGGCAATGGCAATATCATAGCTCCTGTTTTTAATTGCTTTAGAATATTCTTCTTTGTTAAGAAGAGAAACCTCCATCTCAATTCCAATTTCGGCAAACTGGGAACTGAGAGTCTGAGCAATTATTTTGTGATATAAGTTATCTTCTCTAAGACCTATTAATTTTATTTTAAATCTCTGCCCGCCCTTTACGAGATATTTATAAATACCTTCCTGAACCTGGCTGTATCCAATCTCCTGAAATTTACGAATACATTTGCCCACATCAAGCGAATAAGTTAAAAGCTCGTTATCAAAAACATAATAATCGGAAGGAATGGGAAAATCAGACGCTATTGCGTTGCTGTCAAAAGCACGTGATACTATGCCCTCTTTATCAATGCCGTAAGAAAGTATCTGCCTTATTTTTAAATTGCTCATAACCCCTGATGCAAGATTAGGCATAAGATAATAAAATTCATTGCTTCTAACATTCATAGTCTTTGTGTTTTTCGTATATTTATAAAGACCAATATTTCTATGGTCTGTAAAAACGCCGTCAATAGCGTTTTCTTTGTAAGCTCTCGCCATAGAATCCTCATCTGAATACCTTTTTGCCTTAATGCTCTTTATATTAGGCTGTTTTTTCCATGAGCTTTCATAGTAGGAAAAGTTTATCTCATTTTCCCCTAAACTTTCCATTTTATAAAGACCCGTTCCCTTGCCGCTGCTGTTTACAATAGGAAAAGTAAGCGCATAAAGGGGAGATATGCCTCCACCGTTAAATTCCATAACCAAAGTTCTTTCATCTGAAGCTTCAACCGACTTTATAATATCTTTAACATTTGCATAAATTGTATTTCTCGTCTCGTTTTCTCCGCCGCCTTCTTTAATAATATTTATACTGTTAATAACGTCAGACGCACGAAGAGAGCTTCCGTCATGAAAAGTAATTCCGTTTCTAAGTACAAATTCAAATTTCCCGTCTTCTCTCACCTTATAGGTTTCCACAAGAGAATTTTCCATTTCTCCACCGGCAGAAATAACAAAAAGGCTGTCAAAGCTGAGCCAAAGCAGATTAACAACAGACACTTCAGTTACCTTTAGTGGATTTGTTTCCGTGCTGTTGCTTCTATACCCGATATTAAGTATATCCGAATTTACCTTTGTTAAATCATTTTTAGGTTTTTGTCTGGTAACAGTACCCGTAGACGTTTCCTCAGTAAACTCGTTAACATTTCTTGAACAGCCAATAGTAAACATAAGTATACCTGCTAACAAAAATGCTAAAAATTTTTTCATATGTTAAATTAAATCCTTACTGTGATACTTTTTATATTTGCCATAATAAGCGTTAATTGTTTCTACATAATTTTTGGTTTCAGCAAAAGGTATTTGCTCAAGAGTTTTTTTGTTGCTGCTGTACCTGCTGTCAGCGAGCCATTCATTTACATTGGCAGGACCCGCATTGTAAGCTGCAAGCGCCTCGTTTACCTGTCCGTTAAACTTCCTTAAACAGTATTTAAGATACCAGCAGCCAAAGCGGATATTTACATCGGCAACGTAAAGATCGTCTAATTTATAGTCCGTCTTTAATTGCCCCGCTATCCACTCTCCCGTGTCAGGCATTATCTGCATAAGTCCTCTGGCTCCGGCTCCGGATTTTGCCTTGAGTCTGTATTTGCTCTCTTTGCATATAACGCTGGCAACCAGCACCGGGTCTAAATCAAATTCTTTACTATACTTTAAAATTTCCTCGGTATATTCAAGGGGATATTTGGATTTTATATACATTTGCTGTCCCACAAAAGCTCCTGATACAAGCAAAACAACAAGTGCAATTATGGCAACAGTCATGTTTGTATAATTTATTTTTCGTTTTATTCTATCGTTTTTTTCGTTTTTTACGTTTTTCACTATTTAACTCCACATATAATTTTTCAACTTTTTTAAACAACTCAGAAATATCACAATTTGTATCTATTATAATATCCGCATTTTTTTTGTTTGCCATAAGATCCTTTTGTCTTTCGAGTATTTCCATAGCCTGGCTTACATTAATCTGATCTCTGTCCATAAGCCGCCTTAACTGTTCTGCCTCATCACAGTAT
This sequence comes from uncultured Christensenellaceae bacterium, assembly GCA_910585035.1. Lineage (GTDB taxonomy): Bacteria > Bacillota > Clostridia > Christensenellales > MGBC116941 > MGBC116941. Next base: position 6,239 of record CAJUEF010000006.1, read on the forward strand.
ACAAACCAAATCTCATCAAAGATATTTCTGAAATCCTCTTCAAACACCCTTATTCCCTCAACAAACACAATGGTGTAATCCTCAGCTTCAATAAGCTGCTCTTTTATGGCTGTGCGGATAATGTCCCCGGAAACCTTGTTAAGCCTTTCTAATTGACTATCGTCAGAAAACACGGTTTTCCTTAGCTTTGCCTTGTCAATAGTGCCGTCCTCTTTTAAATAATCCTCTCCAAACTCCTTTATGATTATGGTATGCAAAGGATATCCCGGGCGGCTCAGCTCCCGCACAATAGTATCGCAATCAAGCACATAAGCCCCCATGCTCTTTACCTTTGAAAGCACGTGGCTTTTTCCGCTTGCTATTCCTCCGGTTATGCCTATAACCTTCATATCAATTACCCTCTCTTATTTTAACCACCTTTTATCAGCGGTTATATCCACAATAACAGGAACTTTTAACTCCATAACGTTTTCCATACAGCTCTTTAAAATGCTGCAAATCTCCTGCTCTTCTTCCTCTGCCGCTTCCACTATAAGCTCGTCATGCACCTGAAGTATAAGGCGGCTTTTCATATTCTCCAGCTCCCTTTGCACCTTTATCATAGCCAGCTTAATCATATCCGCCGCAGTACCCTGTATAGGGGTGTTAAGAGCAACCCTCTCCCCAAAGCTGACTATATTTCTGTTCTTTGAAAAAAGCTGAGGTATATATCTTCTTCTGCCCATAAGAGTATCCACGTAACCTTTTCTTTTGGCATCCTCCACCACATTGGACATATACTGGCGAACTCCTTTATATTTGCTAAAATAATTATCTATATATTCCTTTGCAACTTTAAAAGGTATTCCTAAATTTGAAGAAAGCCCAAAAGGAGAAAGCCCGTATACGATGCCAAAATTAACAGCCTTAGCGCTTCTTCTCATATCTCTGTCAACCTGATCTATAGGAACGTCAAACACCTCGCTTGCAGTTCTGGTGTGAATATCCTGTCCTTTATTAAAAGCATCTATCATAACAGTGTCGTTGCTTATATGTGCGAGCACCCTAAGCTCAATTTGTGAATAGTCCGCACACACCAAAACGTGACCTTCCTTTGCAACAAATGCTTTTCTTATTTCTCTTCCCTGATCTGTGCGCACGGGGATATTTTGCAAATTCGGTTCTTTGCTGGCTATACGTCCCGTCGTGGTTCCCTTTTGCAAAAACTCTGTGTGTATTCGTCCTGTGCCGTCAACAAGCGGAATAAAACCATCAATATAGGTTCCTATAAGCTTGGAATATTTTCGGTATTCCAGTACTTTATCAATTATAGGGCTTTGCTCTCTTAATTTGCTAAGGCTGTCCGCATCGGTAGAATATCCGGTTTTAGTTTTTTTCCCTGATTTTAATTCCAGCTTTTCAAAAAGTATTGACGATAGCTGCTTTGGCGAATTAACATTAAAGCTCTCTCCGGCAATTTCAAATATATCCTGTTCCAGCTCCACCATTTTGGCGCGATATTCCTTTGAAAGCTCTTGAAGCACATTCATATCAATAGCAAAGCCTGCTTCCTCCATTTTGTAAAGCACTTTTGTAAGAGGCATTTCAATATCGTAATAAACATTTTTGTAAAGTTCCACCTTGTCCTTTAACTGTAAGTATAGATAGAACATTGCCAAAGCGCTCACATCTGTTCCTTCCATGTAATGCTTAATAAGGCTTTCAATGGAATAGTCCTTTTGTGCAGAGTCTACCACATATGCCGCCAGTCCAACATCAAACACAATCTTGCAGTTAATGTCATATTCATCCATGTATTTAAGCAAAGCCTTTCCGTCATCAGAAATAATGCCGTGCTTTGTCATTATTTCCTTTAAAGCGTCAAACACCTGCTCCCTGCCAAGGCTCTCGTCAAACAGACTAAGCTGCTGCTTAACGCTGTAATTACTTTCACCATCGGAAAAGTAAATACATTCGCCTGCAACAATAAGCGCAAGAGGCGCATCCTTTAAATTGTTTACAGCCTTTTTAAGTTCATCTTCCGTACCGATTGAAATAGCATTAGTCACCTTTTCACTTATCTTTTCAATAACATCCCTTTGCTCGCCGTTCTCCTTTAATTTTGGTGTTTCTGTGTTCTTATCGCCTTTAGACCTGGAAATAAGGGATTTCATGTTGTATTTCTCCAGCAGTGGATAGCATTTCTCCATATCTTCGGCTTTAAATTCAAATTCGTTTATATCGTTGTCAATTTCCATTTCTGTATTTATTGCAGCCAGCTTGCGGCTTAAAAAGGCAACATCCCTGTCATTTTCCAAGTTTTCTTTTAGCTTGCCTTTTTCCTTATCAAGATTTTCATAAACTCCGTCCAGGCTTCCGTAATCTTTAATAAGTCTTAAAGCCGTTTTCTCTCCAACCTTTGTTACACCGGGTATGTTGTCGGATTTATCCCCCATAAGGGCTTTAACGTCCACAAACTGACTTGGCTCTACTCCATAGGTATTTCTAAACACATCTTCATCATAAAGCTCAACATCGGATATACCTTTTTTCATTAAATAAACCTTTGTATTTTTATCAATAAGCTGCAAGCTGTCTTTATCGCCTGTTAAAACATATGTGTCTGTCTGCCGAAATTTTTTGCATATACTGCCGATTATATCATCAGCCTCAAAATTCTCCCTTTCAATTACTGGCACGTCCATAGCTTTAAAAAAGTCTTTTATAATGGGGAACTGCTCAATAAGCTCCGGGTCTGTCTTTTTTCTTCCCGCCTTATACTCTTTGAAAAACTCATGCCTAAACACCTTTTTAGACACGTCAAAACAGGCCGCCAAATATGCCGGCTGCTGCTCTTTAACTATTTTTAACAGCATGCTCATAAATCCGTAAACCGCATTTGTGCTTATCCCGTCAAAAGAAAGATACGGAAGCGCATGATAAGCCCTGTGCATAATACTGTTTCCATCTATAACAATAAACTTTTCAGCCATAAGTCACTCCGATAATGAATTTTATATAATTATTTATATGGTTATAAGTATAACACATTTAGCCTTATTTAAGCAAAATATTACCGGTAAGTAAAATTTTAAATTTATTATACCCACCCAAGGCCCTTTGCAACAGTTTCTATAAGCTTTGCATTATATCTTTTAACAGTAACTTCGCTCACATTCATTGCAAAGGAGACAGCAACCCATGACATACCCTTTTTATATCGGTATACATATACGTGCTTTAAATCATTGCTGCATGAATTTATAGCCGCTTGAACTTTAACAACCCGTCTTAATAAAGCGAGGTATTCTCTTGTAGGTGTATATTCACCACATTTTATCATTTCCCCCATTTCTCTTACTGAACTTTTATTTTGTGAAAGGCATATAAGCTCATCCTGAACATGTTTTCTAATAAAATCTTTCATTAAATCTCCTCTATACAAACATTTGTTTGTATATATTGTATTATATAAAAAATATATGTCAAGGAAATTTTTAATCGCAATGTTTTTCCCACTTTACAAATATTTAACTGTGTGCTAATATAATTAAGCATTATTTATGCCGGTGTGATGGAATTGGCAGACGTGCTGGACTCAAAATCCAGTGGTAGCAATACCGTGTCGGTTCGACCCCGACCACCGGTACCACGTCGGAGCAAAGTTCGCTTTGCTCCGTTTTTTATTTCATAAAAAACATACGCCCGCTTCCTTGCTCCTCCTTTTCCGAATAAAACCTTTGGTTTTATTCGGCATTTATCCGCCACCAACATGCTTACCGTTTCGTTGCTCCTCCTCTTATCATAAAAACTGAAAGTTTTTATGGCTTATTCTTGCATTTCATCCTATTCCTTACCTGTTTTTTATAGAAAAACTTTGTTTTAAAACTTATTTTAATGATCCTTTGTTTTAGCCGTAGTTTATAATTACAGGCAATTTTTTAAAAAAAATAGAAATTTTTTCATTTTTCCTCTTGACATTTTTGAATCCCTGTTATATCATAAACAAGTACAAAAGAAATGGGGGCATAGCTCAGCTGGGAGAGCATCTGCCTTACAAGCAGAGGGTCATAGGTTCGAGCCCTATTGTCCCCACCAATTTACTTAAAAGAACATCTGTAAGGTGTTCTTTTAAGTATAATTACATAGCTAATCAATTTTTTCAATTTCTTATATTCCCTAAAAAAGACCGTGCCAATTTAGGCAGGGTCTTTTTTTATCATTTTAAAAAATTATATAAAGTTAATTAATTTGTTAAAACCCTATATATTTTTAAGGTTTTATAAAGTTATAAAATAAGTTATTCTTTAGGTTAATTGTTAAAAAAATAATTAAATTGACATTTGCTGGGTGTAAGGCTATCATATTTTATAAATATAAACTTAAAAGGAATGATAAATATGAAACTTGAAAACAAAGTTGCAGTTATAACCGGCGCAGGTTCTGGTATGGGCAAATCAATGATAGAGCTTTTTGCCAAAGAAGGAGCAAAAATTATTGCTGCTGATATTAATGAAGCCGGAGTTAATGAAGTAATAAGCTCTTTAAACGGCCCTGGCGAAATTACATTTTGTAAAACAGATGTATCTGATAGAGCACAAGTTGAGAATATGATTGACCAGGCAATTAACAAATACGGCAAATTGGATATTCTTATTAACAATGCAGGTATACTTGATAAAATGATGCCTGTTTCCGAGCTTGAAGATGAGCTCTGGAATAAAGTTCTTGCAGTAAATGTAAACGGCGTTATGTATGCATGCCGCAAAGCTGTTCCTATTATGGAAAAACAAGGTGGCGGCGTAATCATCAACACAGCTTCTGTCGGTGGTCTTAACGGTTGCCGTGCCGGCGCTGCTTACACCGCATCTAAATTTGCAGTTGTTGGTTTAACCAAAAATATAGGATTTATGTATGCTAAAAACGGTATTCGCTGCAACGCAATATGTCCCGGAAGTATTGAAACTAATATTGCCGCAGGTCTTGCTTCTGCCAGCAAGTTCGGCATGGGTCTTGCAACTGCCGGAGTGCCCCTTAGTCCACGTAACGGTAAAGCTAATGAGATCGCAACTACAGCCCTTTTCCTTGCCAGTGATGATTCAAGCTTCATTAACGGAACCACAATCACTGTTGACGGCGGTTGGACAGCTTATTAATAGTTTAGCTTCATCAGTTATTAAAAAACAGTTGGCAGATTTGCCAACTGTTTTTTCACTTTCTATTTCATAAAATCATCGTAATAACAACATTCTCCCTTTCCTATAGCCTTTGCTGTATAAAGGGCCTTATTTGCTGCTTCAAACAGGTCAATATAATTTTGTCCATGTTCAGGAAAAAGCGCAACTCCTATACTAGACGATATATCATGATTTTTATAAGAACCGCAAGCAATGCTTTGCATATTATTTACAATAGAGCTCGGCGAATCCTTATATTCACAAAATACAAGACATTGGTCTCCTCCACAGCGCAAAGCCACATCTTTTTCATTAATATGCTCGCTTATTTTCTTTCCAATATATCTAACTGCTTCATCACCAAATAAATGACCGTATTTTTTATTTAATTCTTTTATGCCGTCAATATCCAAAACCATCATTATAAACTTTTTATTCAAATCATGTTCAGAATTAATATTTAAAATTTCCTCAACAGCTTCTCTGCCTGCTTTTTGATTAAGCAAACCTGTAAGCGAATCCTTGCCAACAATAAGTTTCAGTCTTGCCATATTGGTATATTGATCGTGGTCGTCAGTAAGCTTTCCTATTATTTTAGTAATCTGATCAGAATCTTCACTTTCCCAAATAGGCCTTGCCACCACTTTATACCATCTTTCTGCATCGCAAGTATGAATACTGTAGTTTGCTTTTACAACCGGTTCACTTTTTGTTGCGCGTTCTATCTTTTGAAAAATATCATTCAGGTCTTTTGAAGATAATAATTTTTCCACATCGCTGTTATGCATAGGGCTTGGTATAACCTCGTCTATACCCAGCTTATTTGCCCCCCATTCAGATATGGATAGCACATCAGTTTTTTTATCAT
>CAJUEF010000006.1:12272-13228 GCA_910585035.1 uncultured Christensenellaceae bacterium
CGGAAACGGTAACCATGGGAGGATCCACAGAATATTCAAACTGAATCTCGTTAGACATAGAGGCAAAAAACTTATATTTCGTGCGTTCCTGTTCAAGCAGCTCAAGAGTTCGGCTTGAAACCTTATCAAGCAAATCATATTCTTCTCTAAGCTGCTCAACCTCCGCTTTATCTGTCTGACAATCACTCAGCTTTTTATTAATAACCTTTTTCAGCTGCTCTTCTCTCTCATAGATAAGCATAGTATTTTTTATTCGTCTTTCTATTATCCTGACATTAAAAGGTCTTCTTATATAATCGGCAGCTCCAAGATCATATGCGTGAGCAATAACCTTTTCTGAATCATCAGCAGATATTAAAACCACAGGAATTTCTTTTATAATACCTTCTTTATTCATTATTTCCAAAACCTGAAAGCCATCCATTTCAGGCATGGCAACATCCAGCAGCACTAGGGATATATTCTCTCTGTTTTTTCTCATAATATCCACTGCACTGACGCCATTATCAGCCTCCAAAATATCGTAATCAGAAAGTATATCCGCAAGTATTGAACGGTTTATTTCCACATCATCCACAATTAAAATAGTGCTTGGTATATGAATCATTTTCTTATTCTCCCTATTAACTCAATACTTTCAACTTAATTCTTTAATAGTCTCAATTGTTTTTTTATAATTGTTTTTTAAAGATGAAAATATTAAAATAATCTCTTTTTTTAGTTCTCCTCCGCTCATAGCGGTAATCAGTGAATCAGACGCAATTTTAATATGGGTTAATCCAAGATTCACACTTATATTTCTCAAAGAATGAGCCTCGCTTATCGCTTTTTCCGCATCCCCGTTTAAAAGAGCGTTACAAAGTTTGTTAAAGGTATTATCCTTTGGAAGCTTTAAAAGAATTCTTTTAACTCGTTCTTCATCATCCAAGTGACTTATTACCTCATTATAATCTCCA
>CAJUEF010000006.1:13238-53708 GCA_910585035.1 uncultured Christensenellaceae bacterium
AATCAATTCATAGTATTCTTTTACCGTCATTTATCATCCCTCCTTGAAGTAAATTAAATAAAACAAAAAACGTACTTTAATGCTTAACTTTATATTTAATTTATAGTCTTTTTAATAATTATTTATTAAAGCCCTTTTACAAGGTGATTTTCATTGCAATTATTATTCCATATTATTTTTATCGTCATTATTATAGTTATTCTTTATTCCATAAACCGTCATATCTCTGTTTTTAAAAACAACCTCCAGCCTTTGGTCATTTATTGTCATGCTTTCATTTACAAAGCGGGAGCATACAATATATGATATATTATTCTCTTTCATAAGCTGAATTCTTTCCTGAACATTATCTTCATATAAACGCTTATTAACGGACATCATTCCAAGTATTTGGATTTGCATTTCCTCAGTTCTGGACGTATATGCCCAACTGCCAATATATAAATGGCGGTTTGCAAAAGCGCCGTAATAGTAATATCTTGCATTATCATTTGGAGTAGGAACGTGACCTTCATCAACCTTAGATGCATAATGCCTGTCAACAGCCAATAATGCATTTTTATCCGTGTTATCTTTGATCCATTTTAAGCCCTCATATTCATAAGCAGTCAAAGTGTTATATGACGGTTCAGGAACACTGCCGCTATATCTGTAAATACTTCTCCATCTGCCTACAGATTGCATTCCAATCTCCGAATATGTTTTAACAGATGTAAAAAGGCTAAGGAAAAGCATAACTATATAAAAAACCTTCCACCCTGTTTTGAAACTGCAAAACCCTTTGCTAACAAACGCATATCCAATAATCTGTATAAAGAAAATTGCACCAAACAAAAAATAATATTGTGAATTACCGTCCGCCTGAAATAAAAACAACACCGCAAGGCCGCACAAAGCAATTCCAAAAATTAAAATAGTATCTCGTCCTATTTTTTTAAAATTCTTTATATTATTAAAAGCATCAGCAATAAATCCCGGTATAGCAAAAGGATTTATGCATATAACAGAAACCGGTATCACCATCACCTTTATTGCAAACGCAGCATTTTCGCTTATTTCAAAGCCTATTGAGCTTAAATAGTTGACAACATGTTTCCAAATTGTAATAACAGTTAAAACACTTCTGCTGTCTTTAAAAGAAAATATAGTTGGAGCGCCCCCGGAAAATTCATTTAAACCAATATCATTTAAAGAATATCTGCCGTATTTAACAATATCTTTAGCATAATATTCAACATCAATGGTGTTTTTTCCATATATAAATATAAAATAGCCTGCCAACGCAGCAATAGCGCACGCAGAAAATATACAGATATTTTTATAGTCTATTTTCCTTTTTCTAAAAAGCTCAATAATTAACACAGCAAATAACACGCTTGCCATCATGGCGCCAAAAGGACCTTTTGCACCGGTCATAATAAATGAAAAGGCAAACACCATAACATATGCCGTTTTTGTATTAAAGGTATTTTTATAAATTCCAATTATTATTACAGTGCATATGACAATTGCCGGAATGGCAATTTCAATTCCATTTGGAAATGCAAATAGGTTTCTAAAAACTCCTATAATACCAATAGACTCAACATTTTTATATAGCACGTTATTAAAAACATACAGCAGCTCTATTGAAAAATGTGAGGTTAAAAGAACAGTTATAATGCACTTTAAGGTTTTTTTATCATTTTCAAAAAACAAACTTGCAAAAGCAAAAAAAGACAATATGCAAAGAGGCACAAAAACAAAAGACCAGTAAGTAAAAAAAACATTTACTGAGCTTATTTTTGTCACTATTGCAACACACGCCTGTAAAACACTTGATACCATATGGTATCTGTAGCTCCTGCCGGCAATTTCAAAAATTGTTGCAGGAAGTCCTCCTGTAAGCGCTGCCGAATTACCGGCAATCCAAAGAGAATCCGCATATCCGTTTACATATCCTGCATTAGTAGGAGAAACACCTGTAACTCCAAGCTTTAAAAATGAAAAAAATGTAAATACACAAATAACAGCACAAAATCCTAAATCCAGTTTAAACTTGGAAATTCCTTTGTTATTAATATTAGTAAATAAATGATATAAGGATATACAGCTAAAAATAAGAGGAACAACATAAACAGTCACCATGTTGTTTATTGCACTTCCGATTAAAAAAGAAACAATAAGTATAAAAGCGCTTACTAAAATAGCTGTAGAATAAAGCAGCGCACCTCTAAAATACTCTTTCCTACAAAAAACATAGCCCGGTAAAAGTAAATAAAAAATCTCAAAGCCAATAAATTTAACAATATCCGTCTTAGGTGTTTTCCCAATAACAAAAAGCGCTATAATGGATAGTATGCTAAAAATAATGACCATTAAAGCTACTGCGTTATAAATTTTATTTATGTTAAACTTATCTAATACATTTTTAAAGTTTCCAAAAACGTTTCTTTTACAAACAAAAGCTATACTAACGAGTATTAACGCAGTAATTAATACTCCAATTAAAATTACATTTATTTTCGACTTTAAATAATTCCAAAATGCACTTGCATTTAAAACATACTTACTTTCTGAGTGTTCAAGTTTATCTGTCTGCCAGGTATTAAGTTCATTAACATTGTTTATAAGCCCTTTTGTAATTCCATAGTAAGCTGTGCTCTGCAAGAGGTAATTAAGCTTCATCGAAATATCCGCTATATTTTCATCGTTAATCTGCCCACAGTCTTTCAAAGTACCTTTGCCCTTATCTAAAGTTAAAAAAGGGCTTATACGAGAATAGGAGTTTACTATGTAATCAGCTTTAATCCCAGCTATCCCTCCATATTCTTCTCCCTTTATATCTCCGTTAAATCCGCAGCCTAAAATATATCCGCTGAATTTATAAACAAGTCCGCCGCAATACTTTCCATATATATTCGCATTACTGTAGCTGTTAATTATTGCTGTATCCGAATTATCAGAGCTTATAGCAAAAGAAGCAGAATAATCACTGGAAATTGTTCCGCCTTCTATGCCTAAATTTTTAATTACACCGTTAAAGTTGCCAAACAGCCCACCGATAACACTATTTTCATCTGTGGTTAGATTTGAAATAATGCGTCCGTTTCCGTCATAACTGCCCTTAAAATACCTTCCGGTTGCAAAATGCCCTATGGGTATCCACTTAATGCCTGTCAAATCAATATCCTCTGTTTGAACTAAATGCTCATTTTCAAAGCTGTAACCGTCGTTTACCAAATGCCCAAGGGTAATAAGGTCCCTTGCACTTGATATTTGCCAAGGGATTTCTTCACTTCCGTCTCCATTAAAAGGAATATTGTGCTTGGTGTTTAATATGGAATTATATTGTTTTTTATTGCTAATATCATGATAAAAAAATGACTTATCTGTAAAAGAAATAAAATCTTTAGAAGTAACATCTTCTTTGTTTACAATTTTATTATTTAATGCCTCTCCGGAAAATTTGTTAAATAAAGCTATACAATTATATGTAGTAAAGCTATTTGTAATGCCCCTGCTGTTCTCCCCAACAATACCTCCGGCATTACCGGAAACTTCAAACTTACAGTCACTCCAGCAGGACAAAATATCTCCTGCAAATTCATAGGCAATGCCACCTGCATTTTGTGCATAAATGTCTGCTCTATTATAGCAGTTTACGATTTTAGCGCCCCTATTTCCCGAATATGCAACTATGCCGCCGGCTTTTTCGCCAAAAATTCTTCCGCTGTTAATTCCAAGATTTTTAACAACACCGTCACAATATTGAAAAAGTCCGCTGTATTCTCCGCCGACAACAACTAAATTATCTATATAAAAGCAGTCTCCATCATATATTCCGCTAAATTTATTGCCGGCTTTTACATCTCCTATAGAAGCAAAAACGGAATTATTTAAATCTATATTCCTCGTCTGTTTAAAATATTTATTTTCAAAATCCTCACCGCCGCCAACAGCCTTTGACAATTCCACCAAATCTTGCTGGCTGCTTATTAAATAAGGATTTTCCCGGCTTCCATCGCCGCTTAAAGCAAAACCGGCCCTACTGCTGCAAATAAACAACAGCAGCGTTATAAAAAATGCAGCAAAAAATCCGCAGATTTTATATTTGTCCAGCTCTTTTGCCAATTAGTACCTCCCTTTGAAATGCGTACAACAAGACCATTACACCGTAAATAAATCATTGAAAAAGTAAATCTATTTTATAAGGTTTTAAAATTCGTTATTTATACATATTTTTGTAATACTCCAAATAATTTAAAGATATTACATCGTCCATCCATTCCTTATTGTTCACATACCAATCAATGGTATATTTAATTCCATCGTCAAATAAATACTTAGGGGACCAGCCAAGTTCACAAGTTATCTTCGTATTATCAATGGAATATCTTCTGTCATGCCCAGGCCTGTCTTTAACGTGTTTAATTAAGCTTTCATCTTTTCCTAAATAGTTAATTATCAGCTTTACAATATCCATGTTTGCAACTTCATTGTTGCCACCTATATTATAAATTTCACCATCTTTTCCTTTTTCCAGTACAGTATGAATAGCGCTGCAATGATCCTCCACATAGAGCCAATCGCGAATCTGCTGACCGTCACCATATACAGGAAGCTCTTTTCCCTGCTGACAGTTATTAATCATAAGGGGAATAAGCTTTTCCGGGAATTGATAAGGGCCGTAATTATTTGAACATCTTGTAATGTTAACAGGTATGTTAAAAGTATGGTGATATGCAAGGACAACCATATCCGCACTTGCCTTTGAAGCGGAATAAGGACTGTTGGGAGACAGGGGAGTTGTTTCTGTAAACATCCCTTCTTTGCCAAGTGAACCATAAACCTCGTCTGTTGACACCTGTAAAAATTTAACGCCTTTTATAAACTCTTTATCGTATTTATCATTTGGTTTTACCTTCCAGTTTTCTTTGGCAACATCTATTAAAACCGAAGTGCCAAGCACATTTGTTTTAACAAAAATTTCCGGCGTTTCAATGCTTCTGTCCACGTGGCTCTCAGCAGCAAAATTAACTACTGTGTCAATGCTGTATTCTTTAAAAACTTTTCTAACAGCATCTTTATCACAAATATCTCCATGAACAAAATGATAATTGGAATTTTCTTTTATATCCTTTAAGTTATTTAAATTCCCTGAATATGTTAATAAATCATAATTAATAATATTATAATTAGTATTATTTAACATATACCTCACAAAGTTTGAACCAATAAATCCTGCTCCACCTGTTACAAGTATGTTCTTCAATTCCATGCCTCCCAAAATAATACAGCGTTAAAATTAATTGTATTCCTTAATAATATCCATTAAATAAAGACCATAATTTGTCTTAATTAGCGGCTGTGCCAGTTTCTCCAGCTGTGCAGCATCTATAAAGCCTTTTCTAAAAGCAATTTCTTCTATACATGAAATATATTTCCCCTGCCTCTTTTGAACGATTGCCACAAACTGGGCAGCCTCCAAAAGACTGTCATGAGTTCCTGTATCCAGCCACGCCATTCCTCTGCTAAGCAGTTCCACCTTCAGCTTTCCCTGCTTTAAATATTCATGATTAACCGCAGTAATCTCAAGCTCTCCCCTTGCAGACGGCTTGACATTTTTTGCTATGTCAATAACATTGTTGTCATAGAAATAAAGGCCGGGAACCGCATAGCTTGATTTAGGCTCCTTTGGCTTTTCCTCTATGGAAATAACCTTTCCCTCTTTATCAAATTCCACAACGCCAAAATCCCTGGGGTTTTTTACATTATAACCAAAAATCACAGCTCCATCATCAAGACTGCTGGCGTTTTGCAGCACTCCTGAAAAATCCTTGCCATAAAAAACATTATCTCCAAGAACCAGAGAAACTTTATCATTTCCAATAAACTTTTCTCCGATTATAAATGCTTCCGCCAGTGCGTTTGGTTTTTCTTGAACCGCATATGAAATATTTAATCCAAATTGTTTTCCGCTGCCAAATATGTTTTGAAAACTAACCAAATCCCTCTTTGTAGAAATAATTAAAATATCTCTTATATTTGCAAGCATTAATGTGGATAAGGGATAATATATCATTGGCTTATCATATATAGGCAACAACTGTTTTGAAATTGATGTGGTTATAGGATAAAGCCTTGTTCCGGAGCCTCCCGCCAAAATTATACCTTTCATTCTATCTCCCTCTTTACTATACTTAGTTTAAGCATGTGTTTTACTTAAGATCATTTATTGTAGTCACCTTTTGAAATTCGGTTTCATAAGGAACAAATATTTTATAATAGTCGTTAACCATTGCAATATGATAATTATTTGATTTTAAAAACTCAGCAAGCACTTGTTTTCTTCCGCCTCTTAAATTATTATTCTCAGATTTTAACAGCCTCTTATAATTAAAGGCTTTATATCCAAAATACTGATTTGTGCGGCAGTAAATAACAATCGGCAGCTCATCGCTTTCTGCCTGAGCTTTTGCCAAATCTTCTTTAAAATACTCGGCGTTATAAGAATCTCCTGTTATCCACGGAATAATATAAGGGTCAATTTCCAAAATAGAATTTAAAAGCACAGATTGTCCAAAAATAAGCTGCTTGCTTGTCCTGCCTGTCTTTTCAATATCTTTTACAGCCCATATAACTTCGTTAACCACATCTGCCTGTCTTTTAGTTGTAAAAACATATTTTGTAGTAGAGCTGTCAATCCTTTCTGTTAGTTCAAACCTGTTGAGTGCATCAAAATTATTCATCCTTGCAGCCGTATTTAGAGTAAACAACAGCATAATTACCATTACTACACTTGTGGATAATTTAATAGATTTTTTAAAATCTGTACTTGCATCAAAGCTTTTTATATACGAGCTATTATTCACAGCGCTGCTTATATTTTCCGCATTTAAATATATCTCTTTTATAACAAAGGTAATGAGTGGTAATGCAATCCATCCTGCAAGTATAACATGCTTAGTCCCTGCCATACTTCCCACAACATTAAGAAGCGGTAAAAAAGCAGCCATTAAAGCTATTAATGAAAATTTGTTGTCAATATTTTTAAATAATAGTGATGCAATCATTACCATTAGTGCAACGGTATATATTATTCCTGCTAAATAGCTAGGCCCGGTTGTAAGCTGTGGAGAACCATTGGCAGGAATTACGTAATATGCAAAATAACATAAATACACCCCTACAAACGCAGTTATTAAAAAAATAAATATATTAAATATCTTATCTTTCTTTTTGTCAAACAGCTTCACAAAAGCCGCAGTTATAAATCCTCCTCCAAGCAAGGTAAGAGCTCCTGAAGACATTGTCTTTAAATTTCCAAAAACAAAGGACTCAAGAAGTCCTCCCATTTCGTAACCGCTGCCGGAATCACTTGCCATATTGGAAAGCTTAAAAAGCATTGTTTTATAATACCCCGCATGACCAAAGCTAAAAATCAATGTTGTAATGATTGCACCTGCAATAAAAGCTCCGGCAAACCATGCTGCAATATGTTTCCATAAAAAGCCCTTTGGCCTGCCGTTTACATACCACCAAAATACATATAACAATAAACACACAATAACGGCAGCGCTGGATGTGCGGGCAAAAAAAGCGCACATCCAAAAGAACCCTGCAACTCCACTGTATATAACACCTTTGTTATTAATACACACTTGAAAGATACAGCACATAATTACCAAAATTAAAAACACCGTAAATTGATGATAATTAAAAATATTTATATAACATCCGGTGTAAAGGCTTGCAAGCAGAATGCCAATGAGGGTAGTAATTTTACCAAAATGATTTTTAAAATTAGCGTAAACTAAAACTGACATTATCCATTCCATTACAACTTCAAGTAAATTAGGCGCCCAAAGACCAAGAAACCCAAAAAACTGCATCCACGTTCTGCCTACAAGGCTGGTAAGATATGTAGTAAACCCTATTCTGTCAGGATATTTAAAAAGATTTTCAAAAAAGAAATAATGCATTCCAGTATCGCCCATATCCACGCCTAAAAAAGACGATATTAAAGGATATAAAAATATCATTGCAAAAAGGGTATACTTAATTATTTTATTGGTAGTTGTTCCATCCTTTAGTTTAAGCTGTAATGAATTAGAGTTCATTATTTATCTCCTGTTATCTTTAATTCCGCGTATAACATATTGCGGCTGATTGTTTATACACATGTAAATTCTTCCCACATATTCTCCAATAATCCCAAGTATACATAGTATAGCTCCGCCCACCAGCAAAATCACTGATATTGTGGAAGTATATCCTGGATAAGTTAAACGACCGAATATTTTGCAACAAATTAAATATAAAACCCCAAGCAAACCTAAAACAGCAAATATAAAGCCTATAAAAGTTGCAATTCTAAGAGGCTTTATGGAAAACGCCGTAACTCCGTTTAGCCAAACTCCAAGCAGTTTTTTAATAGTGTAACCGCTTGAACCTGCTTGCCTTTTTCTCCTGTTTATTTCCACATTTCCTATTTTAGAAGTACTTCTGTTAATAAGCCCCGCCAAAAGAGGATATGGATTTTCATACTTAGTTATTTCATCTATTAAATAACGCCTTGCTACAAAATATATTGAAGGAGAAACATCCTTTGGAACCTCTAAAAGATTATAAATCATAAATTTATATGCAGATGAACCAAATTCTCTAAGCAGCGTTTTTTTTACATGAGAATTCTTTGCACAAACTATGTCATATTTATCATCAGACACGAGCCTGTCATACATTTTCCACATTTCATCTATAGGAGATTGCCCATCATCCTCAGCAGTTATTATATATTCTCCCTTGCTCGCGCGAAACCCTGCCATTAATGCGCTTGCCTGCCCAAAATTTTTTGCAAAGTCTATACCAACTATATTTTCATATTTATCACAAAGCTCATATATGAGCTCTATTGTATTATCCCTTGAGTTGTCGTTAACCAATATAATTTCAAAATCGCTTTGTGAATAATTACGTGAAGCCATAGTTTCAAAAACGCTCTTAACAACATCAGAAAGCGTACTGTATGAACAATAACAAGGTATTACTACTGAGAACTTCATAATTTAATCTTCCTTTAGATATTTTTTTAAGCATACAATTTCAAATGTGTTCCAGTTCTTTTCATCAAGACATTTAAACCAAATATCTTCTTGCTCTTCAATATTATGAAGCTTGTCCAGCATTTCCTGGTTAATACTCTCAGGAGGAATAATAACGACACCTGTGTCGTCGCATACTGCAACAGCACCATCATACATTTTGGTTCTTTCCTCAACTATTTCCTTTTCAAGCTCTCTTTCCTGCTTATTCTTAAAACATCCAACAGGATTAAATCCCTTACACCATGCAGGATAGTTATATCTTATTATATCATTTGCGTCTCTAAAGTTAGCATTGGAAATAATACCGGCAGCCTTCTTGTGACGAATTGCATATCTGGAAACCAAAGCGCCTATAACTGCTCTGTCCTTACAGTTAAATGCCTCCACAAAAACAACATCGCCTTCATTAATATCAATCATTTGCTCATGAACACTCCAGTTAGACTCATCATAAGCATAAACCCATTTTACCGGGCCACATGCAAAATTACCGCGGTTTACAGGAAAACAATCCTTTACCACTCCCGTTTTGCCAAGGCAATCACCAACCTCTGTTGAAGACGTTCTCATCCTCCTGATATAGTTTACAATTTCATCCATCATTTTTTTATCAACCATTTTTATTCTCCTTACTTAAATATATCAACATTTTAATATTCTATATATACCTCTTTATATAGCTTTTCAATTAAATCATTTAGCTTGTCCTGATTATCGGAAACTGCAATAAAGTGTCCACATCTTGTATTGCCATCCTTAGGCTTTTCAATAATGTCACCAACTTTAAAATCAATTTTAAAATCAAGGAGGTTTCCGTCGTCAAAAGTTTTTTTAAGCAAGGCCTCGCCATAAATCTTTTTAACCGGTTTTCCTTTGGAATCCAGGTCAAAAAAACAAAGCCCTGCAACTTTTTCCTTATTTTTTTCAATCGCCGTATTAATTTGATATGGCGTGTCTTCGCTGCACCTATTAAGAGCGCTTTCAATTAATATTCTGTAATTGTCCACACCGGATACATATGGAACAATCTTAGAACCAACGAACACTCCGCCCCCCCTTGCAGTAAACTCAATTAAATAATAAGTGCCGTTCATATATTTATATTCACAATGAGTAAGTCCCATTAGTGTACCTGTAGCGTTAAGCACCTCATCATTAGTTTTTCTCAAAAGGTCAAAATCAAATTCATCATCAGCATATGCAAAATCCTGTCTTACTACAAGACTGGAATTATGCTTATAGGGATACTTTTTAGATATTGCAAGAGTGTAGTGCTTTCCGTTTACAAAAATGCCGTCAACTGTAAATTCCTGTCCCTCTATATATTCTTCGACAATAACAGATTTATTATATCTGGTACATCCAATAACATCATTAAAATGGGTTTCAATATCTTCTTTTGTGTTAACAACATATACGCCCATACTGGAAAAAGAATCAACAGGCTTTATAATTGCCTTGCAGTTAAGCTTTTCAAAAAACTCCACTGCACTTTTCAGATCATTAAAAATTCCGTATCTTGGATGAGCAAACCCATTTTCTTTGCAAAACTCTCTCATTAAATACTTATCTGTAAAAAGCCGGGAATTATTATATGAAATACCTGCAAGCCCCATTTTCTCTGCAACATAAGCAACAGTTCTTATGGAGATTTCGCTTTGGTCTGTAATAACGGCGTCTACTGAATTTTCTTTGGCAAACTTTAAATTGCTATCAAAATCCAAAACATTCATAACCCCTGTTTTATCTGCATATTCAAAGGTTGGCGAATTTTCATACAAATTTGTATTATAAACTAAGTGTCCCAGTTCCTTAACCTTTTTTACCAAAATTCTTTGATGTTCTCCCCCGCAAATCACCATTACCTTTTTCTTATCTCTTTTTTTATAAAAGAGATTTATATCCTTGCTGCTCTTATCTAACTTAACACATCTTGATGGAACATAAACGCCATATTCTTCCGTAGATTTATCTATATACGCTCCTGCACCGATTACAGTAAAGGGCTGCAGTGTAACTGCGCTTCTAACAGTTGCATTTAAACCTATAAAGCAATTATTTTTTATCACAGCATTTCCACCAACAGTCACCCCGGGAGAAACATAGCAATGATCAAAAACTATTGTGTCATGGGATATATTGCAGCCCGCCTCAATTAGAACATTCCTGCCAATTTTAGCCCTATAATCAATATTTGCTCCTCTTAGTATTATAGATCCCTCGCCAATCACCGAGCTTTCGTCTACATTGGCATCCGGATGTATAAAGGTAAACATGTTATAACCCTTTTCCTTTGCCTGGTTAAACTTTAACTCCCTTAAGGAATTCATATCTTTATATCCAATGCCAATAAGCATTTTAAACTTATCCGGAGGATAAGCTTTTTCAATATCTTCAAAGGCAACAACAGGCACGCCGCAAAGAGTTTCGCATTTTATATAAGCCTTGTCCACAGTAAATGCAACAACCTTTGCATTACCGCTGTTGTCAATATAATGTTTAATTCGCTGCTCATAATCAAGAGCCCCGAACATAATAACATTTTCTATTATAATCTCCTCCCTTTTTAAAAAGAAAACCTTAAAACTCCAACAACAATCAAAATAAGTCCTATTAACTGACGCACCGTGATTCTTTCTTTAAGAAAAATCCAGCTTAAAACAGCAACAAACAAATATTCCATTGATGAAATAATAGTTCCAAGGGATAAAGGAACACCTTTATATGAATACATTGTTAAAAGTGTGCTTCCAAAAAATATCGCATATGCAAATATAACTTTTATATTCATATATTGCCCAACAACAGACGCGTCACTATTTTCATCTGCACTTTTTTTTAATAATAACTGGGCTACCGATGCTACCAAAACACTGGTAACACATATTACAACATAAATCATATTATTTTATCCCCGTTTCCTTATCCTTGTACTCATCAGTTACAACAAGCACAATTCCTGCCATAACGATTAAACTTCCCAAAATCATATTAAAAGTTATTTTTTCCGAAAATATAACCGCTCCAAAAACCATGCCCCAAACAATGCTTATGGCCTTATTTGCAAAAGCAACAGTAAGCGACATTTGTTTTAGTATTTGCTGCCAAAGAATTGCATATATTCCTAATATAAGTATCATAAGCCCATACCACATTATAAAGGTTCCTGAAAGAAACGGTTGTTTTGCTGCCATTTTTGAACATATCCCTGTAAAAGATGCAAACAAAATCAACAAATGTAATAGTGCATATTTTTTAAATTTATTCATAATTATTTCCCTAACTATTTTATGTATAAAGAATAAAGAATATAAAAAAATAATTCTGCCAATTATTATATTATATACTCTAATTATAATGTACATATATAAAGTGTCAAGCTAACCAAGCAAATATAATATATACCATAATATAACAATTTCTATTGTTTTTCCCATTAAAATTAATAATTAACGCAGGTATTTATTAAAGTTGAATGCTTTGTATATAGTTTAAACTATTTATAATTTTGTATAAAAAAATTTTTTCCATTTTTACTATTTTAAACAAAAAAACTTTTAAAATCAATTGAATTTAAGATAAATTTGACGATTTTTATCAAAATAAATCTGCCTTTATAACTTAAAAACCACCTTTAATATTTATGGAGAGTTATTAGTGACTAAATCACTGTATTTTGTTAAAATAAATTATATTATAAAAAACAAAGCTGAAAATACCTGCATGAAAGGATTGGTAATTATTATGAAGGTTTTAATAGTTGGCGGTGTTGCCGGCGGTGCCGCCGCTGCAGCAAGACTTAGAAGGTTAGATGAAACGGCGGAAATAATTTTATTTGAACGAGGAGAATATATATCCTTTGCCAATTGCGGTCTGCCATACTACATTGGAGGAACAATCACAGCAAAGGATGCTTTAACGCTCCAAACTCCAAAAAGCATGAATAAACGATTTAACATAGATGTCCGCACAAAAAGTGAAGTTACAAAAATAGACACTACAGCAAAAACAGTTACAGTAAAAGACTTAAACACAGAAAAAGAATACACAGAAATATATGACAAGCTTATTTTGTCTCCGGGGGCGTCCCCTATAAAACCGCCTATAGAGGGAATTTCCTCTAATAAAGTGTTTACACTTAGAAACATTCCTGATACTTACAGAATTAAGGATCACCTTGAAAAAGAAAAGCCACAAAAGGCAGCTGTAGTCGGCGGCGGATACATTGGCGTGGAGATGGCGGAAAATCTTAAAAATGCCGGTCTTGACGTTACTGTTGTTGAGCTGGCAGAGCATTTAATTGCACCTTTGGATTTTGATATGGCTGCCGATGTGCATAACTACATTTTAGAAAAGGGAATAAACATAATTTTAAATAACGGTGTAAAAAAGATTGAGGATAATGAAAATGGACTTAAACTTGTGTTAAACGACGGCTCTTTGGATGTGGATATGCTGATAATGTCCGTAGGAGTGCGACCGGACACAGCATTTTTAGAATCCTCGGGCATCGAAAAAAATGACCGGGGCAGCATAATTGTAAACGAGTATATGGAGACAAACGCAAAAGATGTATATGCCGTGGGCGATGCAGTTGAAATAAAAAACTTTGTTACAAAATCTCCTGCCTTTATTCCTCTTGCCGGTCCTGCCGGTAAGCAGGGGCGTATTGCAGCAGATAATATTTGCGGCAGCAAAAGCTCTTACGGCGGCTCTATTGGCTCTGCAATTTTAAAGCTTTTTGACATGACTGTAGCTACCACAGGGATAAATGAAAAAACCGCAAACGCTCAGGGAATTAACTATGACAAAACCTACACCTATTCTCCTTCGCACGCAGGCTACTACCCGGGAGGCAAAAACATGTCCCTTAAACTGCTGTGGGAAAAGGATACAAAGAAAATTATCGGCGCTCAAATTGTCGGTTTTGATGGAGTTGACAAGCGAATGGACGTACTCGCCTGTGCCATACGCCTAGGAGCAAAGGTTACAGATCTTACAGAGCTTGAACTTTGTTACGCTCCTCCTTTCAGCTCTGCCAAAGACCCGGTAAATATGGCTGGTTTCGTTGCTGAAAATGTTATTAACGGCAAAATGAAACAGTTTTTCTGGCATGACGTTGCACATCTAAAAAGGGATGGAAGCGTCACTCTGTTAGATGTACGCACCAAAACAGAAGCAGAAAACGGAATGATTGACGGCTTTATTAACATTCCCGTTGATGAGCTTCGAGAACACCTGAATATGCTCCCTAAAGATAAGCCGGTATACGTTCACTGCCATACAGGGCTTAGAAGCTATATAGCCTGCCGAATATTAGCGGCTCACGGCTATGATTGCTATAATCTTGCCGGCGGCTGGCGCCTTTATAAATCAGTTACAGACGCCAAAAGGTCTCCCGATTATCCATGCTACAAATGTGAATAAACCAGTCCCCGCTTTTGCGGGGATTTTTTATTACAACACACGCACATAAACTTGTGGGAAATACTGTCTTTATATCTAATAAAAGTATACAAATATAAAAAAAGCATGTTATAATATAATAATCTTATTTACCTTTCTTTAAGAAAAGAAAGGTAAAACCAAAGAAACTTAATGGCAAAGCAAGAGGTTAAATTTAAAATATATGTATTAGATTTTCTTTTGCCATTTCTCTTTTTTCCAAAGAATAAACAGAGAGAAAAAATATATCCAAAGAAACTTAATTATTAAAAAACATCAAATTAAAATATATAAAGTTTACTTTTTCTTTTTTATAAAAGAAAAAGTAAGGGAAAAGTAGAGAAAATAAATTAGGGGTAAAAAAACAATTATTACATAGCCTAAAATTAAAAGCTTAAGAGGAAGTTAAATGAAAGAAAAAGTAATTTTAGTAGGCGCCGGAGGACACTGTAAAATCATAATAGAAAGCATTGACCAAAGCAAATATGAAATAATAGGTATTTTAGATGGTTTTACAAAAAAGGGACAAGCAATTTGCGGCATACCTGTTATCGGCACAGATGAAGACGCAGATGCTATTTTTAACAGCGGTATAAAAACTGCGGTTATTACCATTGTGGGGAATTTGAAAATAAGAAAAAAACTTCTGGCAAAATACAAAGACATCGGTTTTAATTTCCCGAACATAATTCATAAAACCTGTTATATTTCAAAAAGCGCAGTCCTTGGAAACGGGGTTACCATTCTTGCAAATTCCTGCGTTAATGCCGAGGCTCGGCTCGAAGATTATGTCACGGTAAACACGGGGGCTATAGTTGAACATGAAGCAATCGTTAAAGAAAACAGCCACATTGCGCCCGGGGCAATCCTTCTTGGGGCATCCAAAGTCGGCAGCGATACAATGATTGGAGCAAGAAGCGTTTTAAAGCAGCAAGTAACCGTTGGGGATAACTGTGTTATCGGCGCAGGAAGCGTAGTTTTAAAAGACGTTCAGGATGAAAAAGTTGTTTTTGGAAATCCGGCAAAAGAAAAATAATTTAGGAAGCGGTTTATATAATGAATAAAAAAGTTTGCGTAGTAACAGGCACGAGAGCTGAATATCACCTTTTGTATCCTCTTATAAAAGCCATACAAAAGGATAGTGAATTGGAACTTCTTTTAGCAGTTACCGGCTCCCATTTAAGTGAAAAGTATGGAAATACATATAAAGATATAGAAAGAGACGGTTTTTCCATAAGCGTAAAGATCCCTATTTTACAGGAAAAGGATGGACCACAAGAAATTAACGCAGCAATTAGTAAAGCTATTTTAGGCTTTAGCTCTTTTTATGAAACAAACCGTCCCGATATGGTTGTGCTCCTTGGTGACAGATATGAACTCCTTGCCGCAGCCATTGCCGCAATGAATTACCAAATACCAATGGCTCACTTACACGGCGGGGAAACAACTGAAGGAGCCATTGACGAGTGCATAAGACATGCCATTACAAAAATGAGCTATCTCCATTTTACCAGCTGCGAGCCTTACAGAAAAAGAGTTATACAGCTGGGTGAAGACCCAAGCAGAGTCTTTAACGTAGGAGCCATCGGACTTGAAAACATAAAAAACCAAAAACGCATGTCTCTAAGTGAGCTTGCTGACAGCCTTAACTTTAATCTTGGAACATATTTCGCAGTGGTTACCTTTCATCCTGTAACCCTGGAAAACAACACTGCAGGGGAAGAGTTTGACCAGCTATTAAAAGCGCTGAATAATTTCCCTGATTTAAAAATTATATTCACAAAATCAAACGCTGACAGCGGCGGGCTTGTTATTAATAAAATGATAGATGATTATGTAAACAGTAACCCTAAAAGGTGCACAGCCGTTTTCAGCCTAGGTATGGTTCGTTATTTGTCCGCTCTTGAACACGCCTGCGCAGTAATCGGCAATTCTTCCAGCGGAATAATTGAAACCCCTTCTTTCTGCGTGCCCACAATTAATATAGGAGACAGACAAAAAGGCAGAATTCAGGCAAAAAACATTTTAAACTGCCCGCCAAAATCACAAGATATAATTGACGCAATTTCAACTGCTCTAAGCAATGAATTTAAAGAGCAGGTAAAAGATACAAAGAACCCTTACGGTGACGGAGATGTATCACCAAAAATTTTGTGTGAAATAAAAAACTTTTTGAAAAACAGTAAAATTAACTTAAAAAAATCTTTTTACAATATTTAATACAACCAAAATCAGGAGGAAAGCAAATTGATAGAATTACCAAAAACATTTAAACCTTCGCGAAAAAACGTTTGTGTTCAGGGGCTTGGTTTTGTCGGCGCCGCAATGGCTCTTGCTATTGCAAATGCAAAAGATAATACCGCAAATCCCCTTTACAATGTAATTGGCATAGACGTTCCAAACGAAGCCGGTCACAGAAAAGCAACTTCAATTAATGATGGAGTATTCCCTTTTGAAAATAACGACAAAAAACTGGAACAGGCTCAAAAAGAAGCCTACAAAAACGGTAATTTGTGGGCAACAACAGAATCTGAATATTTTAAATATGCCGACGTCGTGGTAGTTGATATTAATTTAGACGTTAAATATGACGGCGACCATAATCCAATTTTAGATTTAAATCTCTTTAAAAATGCTATGCATACCCTTGGAAGCTGTATAAATGCAGGAACCCTCATAATTGTTGAAACCACGGTTCCTCCCGGTACCTGTGAAAAGGTTGTATATCCTATTATTAAAGAAGAATTTTCAAAGCGCAACTTACCTGAAGAAAAAATATTTATAGCTCATTCCTATGAAAGAGTTATGCCAGGTGAGAATTACTTTGATTCCATCGTAAATTTTTGGAGAGTATTTTCAGGAATTAATAAAGAATCCGCAGATAAATGCCAGGAGTTTTTGGAAAGCGTTATAAGCACTAAACAGTATCCTCTCACAAGGCTGGAAAAAACCACCGCCACAGAAATAGCAAAAGTTCTGGAAAATTCTTACAGAGCAGCTACCATTGCATTTATTGAAGAATGGGGACGTTTTGCCGAAGCCGTAAACGTGGATTTATTTGAGGTCATAGAAGCAATACGTATGCGCCCTACCCACTCTAATATGCGCCAGCCGGGCTTTGGCGTTGGCGGCTACTGCCTTACCAAAGACCCATATTTTGCTTACCTATCAGCCAAAGACATTTTTGGGCTTAAAGATATGGACTTTCCTTTTAGCACCAGGGCGGTTAAAGTAAATAACGCTATGCCTATTGTTTCCCTTGATAAAATAGAAACACTGCTTGGCGGCAGCATAAAAGGAAAAAAATTGCTTATACTTGGGGTAAGCTACCGTCAAGATGTAGGCGATACCCGTTATTCTCCTACAGAAATATTTGTAAAGGAAGCGGTAAGGCGCGGCGCAGAAACAGTATGTCAGGATCCACTTGTTGGGCACTGGCAGGAAATGAATATGCAGGTGCTTCAGGAAGTGCCGTCCTTTAAAGGATATGACGCTGTCGTATTTACTGTCCAGCATAAGCAGTATAAGGATATTGATTTTAAAACGGCAGAATTTGATAATGGCGCTTTAATTTTTGATGCAAACTGCGTTTTAACAAAACCACAGAGAATGGATATATCCCAATTAAACAACATAAGCTTTGCCAGCATTGGCAGATAATTAAGGAGGAAAATATGAAAGCATTAATAACAGGGGGAGCAGGATTTATAGGCTATCACCTTACAAAAGAACTTCTTGAAAAAGATTACAGCGTAGTTTTAGTGGATGATTTTTCAAGAGGTGTTGAAGATAAGTTTTTAAAAGAGCTGGAAAGCAATCCGAAAATTACTTTTATTTCAGCAGACTTAACCGATAAAACAAAAGTCATGAGCATGGAAAAAGACTTTGATTATATTTATCATTTTGCTGCCATTATTGGTGTGCAAAACGTGTTAAACCGTCCTTATGACGTGCTTGAAAAAAATATAACTCTTTTGATTAACATGATAGATTTTGCAAGAGAGCAAGGAAATTTAAAACGCTTTATCTTTGCTTCAACCAGCGAAATATATGCAGGAACGTTAAAATATTATGATATGGAAATACCAACGCCGGAGAGCACTCCTCTTACTGTAACCCCTCTTGAACATCCCCGTACATCATACATGCTGTCTAAAATATATGGCGAAGCTTTGCTGCAGCAAAGCGGCATACCTTTTACTATTATACGTCCTCACAATTTTTATGGGCCTAGAATGGGTATGTCTCACGTAATTCCTGAACTGCTCAAAAAAGCATACTTTTCAAAAGACAGTGATAACCTTGAAGTTTTCTCAGTAGACCACAAGCGCACATTTTGCTATATCAGCGATGCGGTTAAAATAACCCGCCTGCTTGCAGAATCTGACGACGCAAAAGGACAGGCCTTTAACGTGGGTAATGAAGCGCCTGAAGTAACAATTCAAGAGGTTGCAAAAACCGTTCTTAAAGTAACAAATAAGCCTCTTAACATTGATGCAAAACCTGCAACCTCAGGCTCTCCTGCCAGAAGATGCCCTAAAATGGAGAAAACCACTAATTGTATTGGGTATGCGGGAAAGGTATCTTTGGAAGAAGGTATTCAAAAAACCTTTGACTGGTACAAAGAATATATATTTGACGGCAGCGAGGTAAGCGCAAAATGATTCCTTTAGCAGTACCTAACTTAAGCGGAAATGAAAGAGCATATTTAAACAAATGTATTGATACTACTTTTGTTTCATCTGTAGGTGAATTTGTAAACCGCATTGAAGAAATGGCAGCAAAGCAGTGCAATACCAAATATGCAGTTGCAACCTCCTCAGGCACTACCGGGCTTCACCTTGCCCTTACAGGCTGCGGCGTTAAAGAAAATGAGCTGGTTATTATACCCACCTTTACATTTATAGCAACAGCAAACGCAGTTGCCCACTGCGGCGCAACGCCTTGGCTTATGGATATTTCTCCAGAGTCCTGGGCTATGGATGCAGACCAGTTAAAGCAAGAAATTGATACAAACACTATTTTTGAAAATGGTCGTCTTATCCATAAGGAAACCGGAAAGCGTGTGGCAGCAATTATGCCTGTTTATACCTTAGGAAACATTCCGGAAATGGATAAAATCAGAGAAATCGCAAAAGCGTATGGTCTGCCCTTAATTGCCGATGCGGCGGCGGCCATAGGCGCTGTATACAAAGGAAAAGCCCTTGGAGAGCTTGCAGACCTCACTGTGCTGTCCTTTAACGGAAACAAAACCGTAACAGCTGGAGGCGGCGGAATAGTAGCGGGAAATGATGAAGCTCTTATGAAAAAACTGAAGCACCTTTCAACCACAGCAAGAGTAACGGCGGAATACGACCATGATATGGTGGGCTTTAATTACCGAATGACGAACATCCAAGCAGCAGTTGGCTGCGCCCAACTTGAACGCACCGATGAATTTGTTAAAAGAAAAAGAGAAATTCGCTCTTTCTATAACAATGAGTTTAATGGTATAAAAGGCGTGTCCCTGTTCCCTGTTCCAAGTTACGAAGAAAGCTCTTGCTGGTTTTCAGGAATTGTTATAGATGAAGGGGGACTTGATGAAATAAGGCAGCTTTGCTCAAAGCTCCGTGAAAAGGAAATCGAGAGCAGAAGCTTTTGGAAGCCTGTTCACTTGCAGAAACCCTATGAAAACGCATTAAAGGCTAGTTCCCTT
Organism: uncultured Christensenellaceae bacterium; assembly: GCA_910585035.1. GTDB lineage: Bacteria > Bacillota > Clostridia > Christensenellales > MGBC116941 > MGBC116941. Next base: position 33,468 of record CAJUEF010000006.1, read on the forward strand.
GAAATATCCTCGAAACTCTGGAACCGCATTTTAACTCTTCCTTGCTCTACAAACATAACTAATGACGAACTTAAATATGTTTCTGATTGTGTAAAGGAAATTTTAAGTTAATGTCCAATGCTTATAAATAAAACAAATGCACCTTAAATGCTAAATATGTATTTTAGCATTTAAGGTGCATTTAGTTTTATAAAGCTTTTTAAAAGCTTACGGACGCATATCTCCGCCGCCGTCTACCTCAACTGTAAGACCGGTAATGTAACTTGCATCTTCACTGCAAAGGAACACAATAGTTCTTCCAATATCGCTTTCAGGGTCACCTATTCTCTTAAGAGGCACAGCATCAATAGACTTTTTGTATTCTTCCGGGAAAGCTGCTTTCCACTTTTCCACGCCTGGAGTCATAGCAAACGGACAAACAATATTAACTCTAATTCCATAAGCGCCCCATTCTCTTGCAACAACCCTTGTCATGCCGCGAATAGCTTCCTTGGCAGCTGCATATGAAGCCTGATACTGCTGACCCTTAATTGCAGCAGCAGAACCGAAGTTAACAATACAGCCTTTTGTTTCTTTAAGATGAGGAAATGCCTGCTGCATAAAATTATATGTAGCCCACATACCTGTGTTAAGAGAAAGATTCATATCCTCAACTGTGAGCTGTTCAAACGGCTTTTGCTTTGAAGCGTGGGCATTGTTAATTACTATATCCAGCTTACCATAAGCATCAACAGTTTTCTGAACTGCTTTTTTAACCTGTTCCATATCTCCGCCGTCGCAAACTATGGTTTCAATATCATATCCCAGCTCTTTAAGCTCAGACTTTGTTTCATTTAAACTTTCTTCATTTATGTCTGTTATAAGAACTTTGGCGCCTTCCTTGCAAAGAGCTCTTGTAACTCCCCTGCCTATTCCTCCGGCACCGCCTGTTACTATAGCAACCTTATCCTTTAATACCATGTATCACACCTCCGAAATAATTTGTATTGATTATACTACCAAAAAATGCAGAGCGCAATAGGTTTTATGCAAAAAATGAAAAAATATTTATATTTTTGATTGATAAAAAAGTAACAAAACCCCCTGTTTAAAAGGATTGATTGTGAAATTTTTAACACAAGTAATGAATATTTATAAGTTAAAGCTTATAATATTATATTATGGTTTGCTCATTTTAGTCCTATTTTTTAAAAAAGTATTCAAAGAAATTTAAAAGCTCATTTTGTATAATCGTAATCTTATCTTGCTCCTGTTTATTACCTTCGGTAACAGTTACAGGTATGTCTTTAGTTATTATACTGTCGGCTGTTTGGCTGTCTCTCCAGCCCGCAGCATGATACACTTGCTTTTGATATTTAACCTTAATAGTATAATTGCCAACATTGTGCATACTTATATTGGCAGTATATCTTCCCTTATCCTCTTTAAAGCGTACATCTGCATCAACGCCGCAGGATACAGGATTGTAGCGAACATCACCAACCCTTGGCAGATGGTTCATCATCCCTGCTCCACTAACCTTTAATGTAAGAGTTTGACCATTTGTAACACTTCCGGTAAAAGGCGCTGAATTAACTGTTATATTATTCTCCGAAATATCCAGTGTTTCATTGGTATAAACCATTATTTCTCTGCGGGAATAATCACAAATATAAAGCCCGTATTCTTTTGCTTCTATATCAGTAAGGCCTAGAAAATAGCCCTCATAAGCCAAAGGGCTTAAAGACTCCAATGAACTGTTAAAACGGTCAATCTTTTTTGCCTTATCGGATATAGCAAATAGATTATTGCTGTTATAAGTCACTGAAGTATAGCTGCCATCAACTTGTTTTTTTAAATTGCCTGCCAAATCATATATGCTTAACTTTCCCGTTTCAGCGACATAAAGACTTCTGTCTCCATAAGCAACGGAGGAAGGTGCTGTCAGTTTACTTATAACTGTGCTGAACACATTTAGGTCAGTGCTTGTTTTAAGTACCTTTCCACTGCTGGCCTCTGAAATGTATATATTCTCTCCTGCAACATCCATAGATGTAAAAAGATATGAATTATTCGCTTCAAGAGAGCCTATGAGCTTTACAGAAATTTCTCCACTTTCATAGGAGTTTAACTTATAGGCTGAAATGGAATTTTCTTTAAGCACATAAAGGATATCATCAAAAAGCTTAATATCCACTGCTCCCGGCTCATTAATAAACGCAACCAAACTGCCTTTTCTATAAATATCTATAGAAACATCAGAAGCCGTTGCAACAATATTCCCTTTAGCAGAAACAAGAGAGATTTTTACTGCCTTTTTCCCTTTCCCGTAAGTAGCTGCTTTTTTCCCATCCTTATAAAAATATACAAGCGCTCTTTCCTCATCAGCAACATAAATACCGCTTTTTACAGGATAGAGATATTTACCGCTTTGCTTTATGGAAAATTCGCTGCTTTTATTAAAGTCTTTATCATATATTGCTATTTTATCATTAAACAATGCGTAAATTTTATCTTCGAGGGTATTTAAACTTAAAGCGTCCGAAATATCTTTTTTCGTTTCATAGCTTCCGCTGCCAATATCTATAATGCTCACCGTGCCGCTGCCTGAACCGATTATCATTGAATTAATTCCTGTAATTTGCTCTGCGTGATGTTTTAAAGAAAATGATTTAAGCACTTCAAACGATTTCACATTATAAGAATCTATTGTCATTCCATCCTCACAGAGAACATATAAAACATTTTCAAGAACAAATATACTTTTAGGTGATTTTTTAAGATTTAAGATATTGCTTGTTTTATAACCGCCATCCAAAAACACAATGCGGTTATTATAAGAGTCACACACCAACAATTCTTTACCATAAACAACAAGTCCCCTTGGAAAACGCAGTTCATTTTTATTTGTTCCATAGCTGCCATAGGTTTTAATAACTGAGGAGGTATTAACATCAACAACGCTAAGTCTGTGATTATCCTTATCAGCAACAACTAAGTCACCGCCAAACATAACAACATTATGCGGCACAAATCCGTTATGACAATAGCTTCCCACTACTGTGGAAATTCCTGTTATCTCCTTTGTTTTAGCTGTTGAAATATTTATACCAAAGATAAATAAAAGCATAAATATAAAAGCTAAAGTAATTGTTTTTTTCAAACCATTCCTCCTAAAACAACAACAGACGAATGTATTTTTAAAAGTTATGTGATTTTTATCATTATATATTGTTGCCTGAATTTTAATAATAATATGCCATGTTAAACATTAAAACGAAATACTATAACGTCCCCGTCCTGAACAACGTAGTCTTTGCCTTCAAGGCGGTATTGACCCGCTTCCTTAGCAGCGGCAACAGTGCCGTATTCCATAAATTTATCATAGCTAATGACTTCTGCTCGAATAAAGCCCCGCTCAAAATCTGTGTGTATCTTTCCTGCTGCTCCCGGAGCCTTTGTGCCTTTTTTAATAGTCCAGGCTTTGGTTTCCTTTTCTCCAGCAGTTAAAAAGCTTATTAAATCAAGAAGAGCATAGGATGCCACAATAAGCTTATCTAAGCCGCTTTGCTCAACGCCCATGTCTTTTAAAAATTCCATTTTTTCCTCATCGGTAAGAGCGGAAAGTTCCTCCTCTACCTTTGCGGAAACTGCAATCATGCCCGCATTTTCCGATGCTGCAATATCAGATAACCGTTTGGCATAAGGCAAACTGTCAACAGGGGATGCAATATCATCCTCTGCAATATTTGCGACATAAATAACCGGCTTTGATGTTAGCAAAAACATGCTTTTAAGAATTTTTTCTTCATCCTCATCTGTCTCCAAAAGACGGGCAGGGTTGCCATCACTTAACCAGTCAACAACCTTTTGACACATTTCCGCTTCCTTTATAAGCTGCTTATCTCCGTTCTTAGCAGCTTTTTTTGATTTATCAAGACGTTTTGTCGCAGTTTCAATATCACTTAAAAGAAGCTCAGTATTAATTGTTTCAGCATCTCTCTTTGGGTCAACGCTTCCTTCCACATGAACTATATTTCCGTCGTCAAAACAGCGTACAACATGCACAATGGCATCCACCTCACGAATGTGGGAAAGAAACTTGTTCCCAAGCCCCTCTCCTTTGCTCGCACCTGCAACAAGTCCCGCTATATCCACAAATTCTATACACGCATGAACAATATTTTTGCAGTCATATATCTTTGCTAAATCCTCTAACCTGTGATCAGGCACGCTTACAACGCCTACATTTGGTTCTATAGTACAAAAAGGATAATTGGCGCTTTGTGCACCTGCCTTTGTTATCGCATTAAAAAGTGTGCTTTTTCCTACATTTGGAAGTCCCACTACGCCTAGCTTCATGAAATTCACTCCTAAAATTATAGCTTTTTATTAAAAATGGATTTTTGTAAATGCTCCACTAAGATATTCTCTGTTTTCTGTGCAGAAAATGCACATTAATAAGTTATTTTTATTTTAGCGGATTATACAAAAATTTGCAAATACCATGCTCTGTATTTGAGATAAAGCGTTTTTTGTTCCTTTATGTATAAACAACGTGAAAACGCCCTATTTTACTACACTTTTAGCGCAAAAACACTAATGCTGGCATAGCCAGAGGAAATGGGAAATTTTTGAAGAAATAGTAAATATAAATCAATAAATCTATTATATGAAGGAGAATTTAAATGTTTGCAATAAAATTACACGATTTAGAAGCAGAAAAGGTGAAAGGTGAAAAATCAGGTCGTGATAGCAACAGCAGCGGAGTATTAATGAATTTAAACTTAGACAGTATACGTCCTAACCCTTATCAGCCAAGAAAGATGTTTATAAATGAAGAGATATACAATCTAAGCCAATCCATAAAACAATATGGATTAATTCAGCCAATTACAGTGCGCAAAATGAGCGATGGCGGTTACGAGCTAATTGCCGGTGAAAGACGCTTTCGCGCATGCCGCATGGCAGGCATGACGGAAATAATGGCTTATGTAATGAACGTGCAGGAAGAAAAGAGCGCGGTTATGGCGCTTATTGAAAATATGCAAAGAGAAGACCTGCATTTTTTTGAGGAAGCAATGGCTATAGGTGAACTTATAAAGGAACACAAACTAACTCAGGAAAAAATTTCCCTTTCTCTTGGCAAAAAGCAAAGCACCATTGCAAATAAGCTTCGTCTTTTAAAATTAGATAAAGATGTAATGGATTTAATTATAAAATATGAGCTGACAGAACGCCACGCAAGAGCTCTTTTAAAGCTGGAAGAAACCCCTTTACAAAAAATGGTTGTAGAAGCAGTATACAGAAAAGGCCTTAATGTAAAACGTACTGAAGAGCTTATAGAGGGTATAATATCAGGCAGCAGCAACAAAAATAAATCATCTGCGGTAAGTAAATTTATATGTGATAACCGCATCTACATAAACAGTGTTAAAGCAGTGTATAACTCTATTAAAGAAAGAGGAGTAGATACAAATTTTGCAGTACAGGAGGAGGATGATAAAATAGTATTAAGTATAATTATTAATAAATAAACAATCAATAAAAACACCAATTATCACCCTTAGAAAGGCGGCAAAGCCGTCTTTCTTTTTTTTAAAAAAATTTATTTTTCGTTATATAAATTTTTTAAATTTCATGAAAGTTTTTTCAAATTCTGTGCAAACTAATTATGAAAACACAAAGGAGGAATATAAAATGCAGGCAAATAAATCTATCGGTTGTACAGTAGAGCAGTGTGCTCATCACTGCGGACAAGAGAACTTTTGTTCCCTTGAAAAAATCAATGTAGGTACCCACGAGAAAAACCCTACAAAGGTTGAATGCACAGATTGTAATTCATTTGTTTTAAAATAACCTTTTAAAATGACTACACGCAAAAAGCCCTTTACATAAGCAATGTAAGAGGCTTTTTGCATTTTGTTTATAAATATTTTCCATTTTAATTTTATTTTAATATAGCCCTTTAAAAAATTCTGATATATCCACATTAAATATTTTCATTAAAGCGATTAATTCACTAACCTTTATATTCATTCTGTTGGTTTCAATTTTTGCGTAAGAGCTTTTGGAAATTTCAATTCCCATGATATGTAATTGCGCTATAGCCTGGTCTTGGGTTAAATGTGCATCTTTTCGCAGTATCCTGATATTTTGACCAATATCCATGTCAGTTCTGATTTTCTGCATAAATCACCCGCATTACAATTTCGTTATAAAGAAATTTTTATTGATTTTATTATTTATTTTAAAACTAAAAACATTTATTAAGTACATTATATTAATTAAAAAACCCCATTTTAAAAATGGGGTTTTTATTAAAAGTTTTCTTTGGTTCTACCTTTCTTTTACAAAAGAAAGGTAGAAAAATTATTTATGCTCTCCTCTTGGAGTATAAGTTGTATGCAACAGTTCATGGGCAATATGAGAGCCCGGTTTTTCCAAAAAGTCTTTATACAGCTTTTGAAGAGACGGATTCTCGTGAGATTTACGCAGCGTCATAGCTTCATCCTCTTCATAAAGAGCCTTTGCACGAAGTATACTAGGGTTGCATTCCCTTAGCTGTTCAGTCGTAAGCTTTGGCTGACCGCCGCCGGTAACGCATCCGCCAGGACAGCCCATAACCTCAATAAAATGATAATCAGCTTCACCACGGCGCACTCTTTCCAGCAGTTCCTTAGCCCCCCCTGTGCCATGAGCAACAGCCACTTTAACAGGCATATCGCCAACCATAAGAGTTGCTTCCTTAACATTTTTAATGCCTCTAACAGCCTCGTATTCTATTGTTTCCGCTTCCTTGCCGGTGAGCACTTCAACAACGGTTCTAAGAGCCGCTTCCATAACTCCGCCTGTTGCTCCGAATATAACTGCCGCTCCTGTGTGGTCGCCGAGCATATCATCATAGCCTTCATTTTCCAGTGAAAGAAAATCAATGCCTGCTGTTTTAATCATATTAGCCAGTTCTCTGGTTGTAATAACAGCATCAACATCCCTAATGCCGTCTTTATTTTCCATTTCAGGTCTTTGACGTTCATACTTTTTAGCAGTACAAGGCATAACGGAAACTACAAATAAATTCTCCGGCGCTATGCCGCTCTTTTTTGAATAATAAGTCTTTATAACTGCACCAAACATTTCGTGAGGTGATTTACATGATGACAGGTTAGGAATAAGGTCTGGGAAATGATGTTCACAATATTTTATCCATCCCGGACTACAAGAAGTAATCATAGGAAGCACTCCGCCGTTCTGTACCCGTTCTATAAATTCCGTGCCTTCTTCCAAAATAGTAAGATCTGCGCCAAAATTAGTGTCAAACACCTTGTCAACGCCAAGAGCCCTCATTGCAGCAATCATCTTTCCTGTAACCCTGGTGCCAATAGGCAAACCAAATTCCTCACCAAGAGCAGCACGAACAGCAGGCGCCGCCTGAATTACCACGTGGGTTTTAGGGTCTTCAATGGCTCTCCATACAGCTTTTGTGCCGTCTTTTTCATAAAGAGCTCCAACAGGGCAGGCAATAATACACTGACCGCAGTTAATACAGTTGGAATCTGCAAGAGAATGTCCAAAGGCGCATTTAACTCTGGAATCAATTCCTCTGTTTTCAACCCCTATTGCATTGGTTTTCTGCACGTTCTGACAAGTGGAAACACACCTTCTGCACATTACACATTTACTGTTATCTCTCACAATTGAAGGACTTTTGTCATCAACAGGTTCAATCCTTGGCTGATTTCTGTATGGAATACTGTCAATGCCTACTTCAGCGCACAAATCCTGAAGCTCACATTTCGTATTTCTCGGGCAGGTCAGACATTTTTTATTGTGGTCTGAAAGAATAAGTTCAACCATGGATTTTCGAGTATCTCTTACTACTTTTGTGTTAGTGAGAACTTCCATTCCTTCACTTACCCTGGTAACACAGGCAGGAACAAGCCCTCTTGCTCCTTTCACCTCAACAAGACATACCCTGCAAGCGCCTATTTCGTTAATTCCCTTTAAATAACAAAGAGTTGGAATGTGTATTCCCGCAGCTTTTGCAGCTTCAACTACAGTTGTGTTTTCTTCAACCGTAACTTCAATTCCATTTATTTTTAAATTAACCATGACAGTATCCTTTCATGAATGTAATTTTAGATTTATACGCAAATTATATAAGATAATATGTATTATGTCAATGAATTATGGTATAAATAAGCGTTAAGTTTTTCACAAATACAATGTGATTTTTTTGACAAATATCCTTTATTTACTAAAAAAACATCTATTAATTTAAAATTTATATTTATGCGCTATTAGAATTTTTATTCAAGAATAAAAGTAAATACCTATTGCTTAACATTTGCTTTTCTACGGATGTAATAAATATATCCCAAAGCGGATATTGTAATAAGAATATAAATTACTTTAAGAGCTAAGCTTCCTCTTATAAGATAATATATAACTATTAAAATACAGGAAGCAAGCAATGCAAGGGACATTTTTCTAAAATCATATATATTGCTTCCAAAGATTTTTTTAACACTGAAATAAAACATAAAGTACATTATAACATATGAAATAAGCGTGGCAACTGTTGCACCTATATATCCATAACGCTGAATAAGAAAGTAATTCATTACAACATTAGCAACGCCTGCAATAAACGTATTTATAAACACTACACCGGTTTTCTTTAAATAATAAAGATAATTGGAATATATAACATAACCATAAAAAATTATATAACTGAATATAAGCATAAATGTAATTGAATACAGGTTTCGGTAATAAGCCGGGAAAATAAACATTATATTGTCTATAACGAAAGTGTAAACTAAAGAAATAGAAATCAGCAAAAAAGTATTATGGCTAATCATTTTGTTAATTGTATCGTAATTTTCATCTCCCAAAAGTTTATAAAACCTTGGAATAAAGCTTTGATTAACTGCAGTAACCAAAATGCTTAGCACCATTGCAAGATTGTGGGAAAAAGTATAAAGCGCTGTGTCTGACGTTCCTATCATGTCATTTATCATAAAACGGTCTAAATAATTAAGTAAAAAGCCGCTTATAGTATGAAGCATAAGAGGCGCAGAATATTTAATTGCGGGAGTTATTATATTCCATTTAATTCTAAAACGAATATGATACTTGTAAACAAAATAAGCAACTGAACACACACAGGAAATAAATGATAGGAAAAGTTTAGCTCCAATAAACGCATAAATTCCTGTCTCCGGAAACAAAAAATATGTTCCAAGAGCAACGCCAAAAACCGACACGCTATATATAATAGATATTATACAATAAGATACCTTTTGCTCTGTTGCCACAAACACCGCATGAAGAATATCAAAATTAGACATAAATATTGCTACTAAAATACCAAGGGATATTAGCCCTGTAGGCACGCTGTAAATTTCTTTAAACTGCATAACAACTACAATAACCAAAAGCAGCAGCAAACTAAAAACAGCAAGAAAAGAAACTATTGACTCTATTATATCTTTTATATTTGCATCCTTATCAAAAAACATTCGGGTAATATAATTTCTGGTTAAATCCAGGCTGGCAAATACAACGGCAAGAGTGAGTATTGAATTAAAAAGAGTTATTTGTCCATATTGAACATCTGTTAGAAAATAAGAAAGAATAAGGAGTATCCCATAGGAAGACCCTTTATTTACCAGCTCAGAAAGTATATAATACCATTTGGCGTCTATCCTGTTAAAAGCCTTCATTTGTATAAACTCCTTAAAATATAAATCCTTATTTTTTTCTGTTTCTTTTATTCCATATTTTATGATCTGGATGTACTAATAATATTTGTAAAGCTCTTTTTATGCTAATTGTTATTTTCATCCTTATATGAATTTCTTATTTTATCTTTAATGTCAATATATATCCCCTTATTTGCAAGGCGGCAATAACAATAATACATTACAGTTATGAGAGCTATATTTATTGAAACGCTTGGCGTTAAAATTGCATGGCCTGCCATAAATGCAGAAGTACCGCTTAAACCAATTGCTATAAAAAGCAGTACAGGCAACGGATACATAAAAATATTTATTTTAACTTTTTTCATCAACATCCAGCTTCCATTTAATATGCAGAAAAAATAAACCGCAAAATAAAGAATAAAGCCAAACACTCCAAAAGTTAAAGCTATTTCAATAAAATCCATTTCAAATCCGGATATATCCCCGCCATTATAATTTATAATATATCCGGTGCCAAAAACAGCCCTTGGAATTGTAATATCCGTATCCTCCAAAAAAGTACTTAATCGTGCGCTTCTTCCGCTAAGCCACACATTTATAAAAGATACATTTGGTTTTTCCTCAGTAATTATACTCTGGTCAATATTATTTTCAGCCTTAGGAATATAATGTGGATTATTAGAAACAAATATTATTCCGTTTTTGCGAAGCATTATCTTTTTTTCAAAAGATGATTGGGATACGGAAAGACCGTGATCTAAAGGATATTCCTTTTCAATACCATCTATATATATCTTCATGGAAACACTATAGGTCATGTCTATTTGTAAAAATTCTGATGCAAATTTTCCGTTTATACCCGAAAATGCGGAGCTGAATTCCGTTTCCCTTTCATTTGCAGTATTTCTTACATAACCATCGTTTAAAGGAAATTCAAATCTTTCACCGTCATTATCAGTAAAAACAATATATTTTGATATAAATGAAGGATGCCCCAAATCGAAATATTTGGGATAAAAATATCCTGACACGTGTACATATTCTTCGTTTATAAGCATTTTAACACTGCCAAAATAACTATTATCGTCATAAAAAGCCGATGATGCATGCCTATTTGCAATTTCTTCGGGAATCTGGCTTTCTTCGGTTTGAGATGAATAGAGAGTTATAGTATTTTTTAAATCCGCCTGCCATAAAATATTTTTCACAGCAGGGAGCTGCCTGTAACATATACAAGAAATAATAATAACAGCAAAAAGTATCCCTGTGCCAACAATGCTGCCTTTTCTTTTAACCGCTGAATATAATACATAAGCCAATATTATCAGCAGCAAAATAACAAATATAATAAGAGAAGCCTTAGTCCCAAGGCATGCGATTGTAAAAACCTGTATACAAAGAGTAGTCAGGTTAAAATAACTCTGTTTATTTATATAGTTGATTATAGGAACAGTAAGCAATATTATCATAGAGGATGAAATTTCATTTCCCGATAAAAACCAACCGCTTATACCGGTTCTGTATTTCTCTGTGCCATACATGGAAAATGCCGTTTTTGTAACTATTGAAAGTATGAAAACAACGCCTATGGTAAATACAAGAGTATTGAGGATTTTTAACAATTCCCAAAAAAGCTCAATGGCTCTTTCATGGCTTGCTGAGCATGTAAATATATTATAAAATGCCAATATTGAATAAGGAAATACAGCTGTTCTCAAATAATATCTTACATTTGTAAACAAACTGCCATCCATAAAATACACTGTGAATATAAGTTGCACTGCAAACATCAATGTCAGCAATATTGCAGCTATACGAATTTTTTTACTGCCATATATAAACACATAAAGAACTGCAAGGGCAAGGAAACCAAAACGGGCAATCATTCCTATACTTATAGATATTCCAAGCAGTTTTACGGAAATAGTAGTAAGCAAATCCACTGCTACCTGCAATGCAACAAAAAGTATTATGAGCTTTTCTAAAAAGCTTTGCTTATTATTTTCAATTGTAGAAAAATCCCATATAAAATTCATAATCCTTTACTCCGATAACAGATTTGAATATTTATCTATAATTATATCAACAATGCGTCTGGAAGCAAAACCGTCTCCGTAAGGATTACATGCCTTGCTCATTTTTTCGTATTCATTATTATCCCTAAGAAGCTCATCTACAAGACTGAAAATAGTATTTTCCTCTGTTCCCGCAAGCTTAAGAGTGCCGGCAGAAATTCCTTCCGGGCGTTCTGTAGTATCTCTCAGTACAATTACAGGCTTGCCAAGAGACGGAGCCTCCTCCTGAATTCCTCCGCTATCTGTAAGAATAATATGAGAACGGCTAAGAAGATTATGAAATTCTATTACATTAAGGGGCTCTATAAGCCTCACTCTTTCAATTCCCTTAAAAATCTCATCTGCAACTTCCTTTACTTTGGGGTTTAAATGCACAGGATAAACCAGTTTAACATCGTCATACTTTTCAATTATACGCCTTATTGCACAAAACATACGGCGCATAGGCTCCCCTAAATTTTCTCTTCTGTGAGCCGTAAGGGTTACAAGGCGGCTCCCCTTTGCCCATTCCAAAACAGGATGAGTAAAATCTTCCTTAACCGTTGTTTTAAGGGCGTCTATTGCCGTATTCCCAGTAACATATATACTGCCTTCCTCTTTTCCTTCAGAAAGCAGGTTTTCTTTGCTCCTCACGGTTGGAGCAAAGTGCATATCCGCCACAATCCCCACAAAGCTTCTGTTTATCTCTTCAGGAAACGGGGAATATTTATTATAGGTTCGCAGCCCCGCTTCTACATGCCCAATAGGTACTTGATTGTAAAACGCAGCCAGCGCTCCGGCAAAGGTTGTTGTTGTGTCTCCATGAACAAGGATTATGTGAGGACACACTTCTTTTATAACTTTTTCAATATCTTTAAGCGCCATTGCAGTAATATCAGACAAAGTCTGACCCTGCTTCATTATGTTTAAATCATAATCCGCCTTAATATTAAAAGCATCCATAACTTGGTCCAGCATTTGGCGGTGCTGTGCTGTTACACATACTATAGTCTCAATTTCATCTCTTGATTTAAGCTCTTTAATCACCGGCGCCATTTTTATAGTCTCCGGGCGCGTCCCAAATATTACCATAACCTTTATCTTCATTAAACAATTCCCTTAAAATTAAATTCTGTGAGTTCCCGGGAGCATACAAACATGTCTTGTATCAAGCACAACCATGTCTTTTAGCCTGTCCATGTTTTCTTTAATATGGCTGTGAGCCACCATAATAACTATTAAATCAATATCATTTAAAAATTTATCAAAATCTTGATACTGATTTTCCACCAAATCATCTTTAATAAAAGGGTCAAACACTTTCACGCCGTGAGCAAGATGTTTTTCCATAGATTCTATCATTTGAAGAGTAGGGCTTTCTCGAACGTCATCCACATCCTCTTTATAAGTAAGACCGTAAAATCCCACTCTTGTAACATCTTTTAAATTGTGTTTCTTCATTACTTGGTATGTGCGTTTAAGCACAAATTCCGGCATTGAATCGTTAATCTTTCTTGCTGCAAGAATTATATTTGCAAGTCCCGGGTAATCTCCAACCAAAAACCATGGGTCAACAGAAATGCAGTGACCGCCAACTCCGGGACCGGGAGAAAGAATATTCACCCTTGGATGTCTGTTTGCAATTTTAATTACCTCATAAACATCCATATCTGCGCTGCGGCATATTTTTGCCAGTTCATTCGCAAAAGCAATATTTATATCCCTAAAAGTGTTTTCCACCACCTTTGTCATCTCTGCCGTTCTAATATCCGTAAGAACAATTTCACCCTGGCAAAAGGTTTCATAAAGGGCTTTCACCCTTTCACCAACTTCTTTATCGTCTGCGCCTACAGTTCTCGAATTATGCAAAAGCTCATAAATCATGTTTCCGGGAATAATCCGCTCCGGAGCGTGAACCAAATGCACCTTTTTCTCAGCAACTACAGGGCGGATAAACTTATCTATAGTACCTGGTGATATAGTAGATTCTATAATTATAACAGCGCCGTCCTCACATACTTCTAGTACACTTTCAACTGCTTTCACAACATATGAAGCATCCACCTTTTTGTTATGCTTTTCATAAGGCGTAGGAACGGCTATCACATAGTAATCAACCTTTGGGTATATATCTGTAAATTCAATTCCATTTTTAAGCGCTTTTGAAAACAGCTCCTCCAGCCCTTCTTCTTCAAAAGAAACTTTACCCGCATTAAGAGTTGCAAGCAGCTCTTTGTTATAGTCCACGCCAATAACGTCAACCCCTGCGCCCGCCATGGAAAGAGCAGTCGGCAAACCAATATAACCAAGCCCAACTACGCAAACTTTCATAATTTATCACCTCAAAAAATAATCGTATATATTATTTATCTGTATAAAACACCGCAAGATATAAAAATGACAACAGTTTTATTTGGCGCCCAATACGCCTTGGCTCTTTTATAAGCCTGTAAAGCCATTCCAGCCCCAGCTTTTGCATTCTCTTTGGTGCTCGCTTAATATTTCCTGAAATAACGTCGAAAGAGCCGCCAACTCCCTGAAATGCAAAAGGACACACTTTATCCATGTTGTCCCTAATCCAATATTCCTGTTTTGGCGAACCCATAGCAACAAAAAGAATTTCTGCACCGGATTTATTTATAGCCTCTACAACTTTGTCATTATCCTGCTGGTATCCGTCTATATAGCCTACAATATTTATACCCTTGTATTTTTCCTCAAGTTTTTTTGCTGCCGCAGCTACAGTTTCAGGCTTTGAACCGTATAAAAAAACTTTAAGGTCGTTTTTAGCTGCCAGCTCACAAAGCATATTCATACTGTCAATACCTGTAATGCGTGATTCAATATGTCCGTTCCTTAGCTTAGAAGCATATACAACCCCAATGCCATCGGGTATTTGATAAGTAGCGCTGTTTAAAAGCTCCATAAGCTTTTTATCTTTTCTCGCCTTTAATATCTTTTCAGGATTTATGGCGACAATAAATATTTTGCGGCCGCCTACAACATCCCTAAGAACCAAAGCTTTAAGACCGGTGTAATCCGTTATGCACACATCAACGCCCAATATATTTTCTTTATTCAAATAACTCCTCCAAAAGCTACCGCTTTGACATTTAATTACATTTTAATTAATTTTTATTGTATACTTGTTTTATATCAGCTGTCAATTCCAAATTCCTTAAAAATATATTCTGTTGAATGTTTGTAGACGAATTTTACATATATACCTTTACATTAATTTGTGTTACAATGGTTAAAAATTATTCGCATTTATTTTTGGAGGAAAAATGCTATGGAAAATATTTATCTTATCGGCATGCCTGGCTGTGGAAAAAGCAGCCTGGGAAAAGAGGTTGCCAAACGCCTTAATATGGAATTTATAGATACGGATGAAGCAACTATATTAAATGCAGGAGTTAAAAGCATGAATGAACTCTTTACAACTCATGGCGTTGCCAAGTTCCGTCAAATGGAAAGACAGGTTATAAAAGATATTTCTGCAAAAACCAACTACATTGTATCCACCGGCGGCGGAGCAATTTTAGACAGTGAAAACTGCAGCGTCATGATAAATACCGGCCGTGTGGTGTTTGTAGACGTTAATTTAACTACTTTGAGAAAACGCATAGACGTTAACGACAGACCTCTTGTAAAAGATATTGACCAGGCCCTTGAAAACCTATACTTTCACCGCATTGATAAATACCGCACAAGCGCCACAGATACCTTTGATAATAACGGTGGCCTTGATGAAAGTACAGATGCTTTTATAAACATGGTTCAGTCCTGGCACAAATAATGGAAAATTTATTTGACAGCAGGCAGGCTTCCCTAAAAGAAGAAATATATAATGAGCTTTTGCACTTTAAAAATATACGCTTTGAAAAAATTATTTCGATGGGACAAAAAAGTAAAAGCTGGTACGACCAGGAAGAAGCAGAATGGGTATGCGTTATTAGCGGAAACGCCTGCCTTTTATATGAAGATGGCAACGAAATTCATCTTAATGCCGGGGATTGGACTTTTATTCCGCCTCACAAAAAACATAAAGTCATTGACACCAGCCGTCCTTGTATATGGCTATGCGCATTTATCGGCTGAAAAGCTGCACTGCATAGCCCTTTTAAATGTTGCATATACTTGATAATACAGGCAAATTTTGATATACTTTTTGCAGGTGATTACATGGAGTTAAAGGAGTCCGGCGAGGATTATTTAGAGGCAGTTTTAGAGCTTGAGCGCAAAAACGGTGTTGTTCGCAGCGTGGACGTTGCCGCTTATCTTGGCGTTAGTAAACCAAGTGTTTCCAAAGCAATGGGACATTTGAAGGAAGCCGGATTTATCAACCAGAAAACTTACGGGGACATTATGCTGACGGATAAGGGAAGACAACGTGCCGGTGAAGTTCTTAAGCGGCACAGGCTTCTTTGTGCCTTTTTTCAAGATGTTCTTGGCATTTCAAGAGAAACAGCCCAAAAGGATGCTTGCCGAGCAGAACATGTACTAAGTCAGGAAACCATGGAAAAGATACTCTGTTATATGGAATCAAATAAATATACTTATTAAATTTTAAAGTTTCATTTTAAGGCAGGGCGTTTAATGAATAAAAAAGCTAAATTAGCAATGAATATAGCTGTAGTGATTTTATTTGTATATCTATATACAAAGCTTGACTACCAGGAAATATTAATCAATTTAAAGGCAGTTCCCGTAACCGTTTTGGTTGCGCTTTTTGCGCTTCAAATAGTGGATATGCTGCTTGTTAATTACCAAAACCAACGACTTTCAAAGCGTCTTGGCTATCCTATGTCCTTTTATAAAATGAATTTCATTACTTCTATAGGTCATGTGTTTGACGCTATAACCCCCGGTGGCGGAGTTGGCGGAGAAGCTGTTAAAATCATGATGCTTAAAAAACATGCCGACGTGCCTATCAGCACCGGCACGGCAGTTGTTCTTTCCCAAAAAACCATAAGCGGATGCGCACTTTTAGTCTTTTGTATTTGTGCCTTTTTTTATGTTACTTTAACATCATCTCTTGGCATGCCACTCTCCCTTAAAATAGCTATTTATGTTGGACTGATTTCTTTGCTTTTTTTAATGATATATGTGTTTTACCATCCTCGAAAATTTATAAACAAATGTGAAAAAATAAAGCGTGAGAAAGTCAGGGCTCCAATTATTAACTTTCTTGAAGGAATAGAACAGATAGGCGCAGATAAAAACGAATGTATGAAACAGATTTTCATTTCTTTTTTTATCTGGTTTATTTATCCTTTTAAGCTTTATTTGCTTTTGTTTGTAACTAATGTGCAAATTAATTTTCTTTCCATATATGCTATTATATTTTTATCTTATGGTACTGCCATGATACCTATTTTCCCCGGTGGAATGCTGGGCTTTGAAGTGTCTATGACATCGCTGCTGACTATTTATGGCGTCGCTGCCGATAAGGGGCTGTTTATTACCACCCTTTTTAGAATAGTTACTTTTTGGTTTGTCATAGCTGTATCCCTTTTATATATGGGAGCTTATAAGCTTGGAACTGTTTTCTTTCAGCCAAGCCACCGTAATTTAAAATAATTTTCCATGTATCAATGCCCAATTAATATTTTTACACTGGAAATTTTACATACAATATCTCTATGAGAGGAATACTATGGGTAAAAAAAAATCTTCTAAACATAAAAAGTATTCCGGAAATAAAAAATCCGTAAATACATTATCCAAAAGCCGCAATGATGATAATAAAAAACACACCCAAAAAAAAGATAGGTTTTTTAAAATCTATTCTTTTTTACTTATAATGATATTTTTAGTTTTACCTTTTATTGTCAGCTTATTTGATAATCCCAATGAATTTACAGGCGAAAATATAACTGCTGAGACCTTCGTAAATTACGATGATTTTATAATTAATGCTGCGGATAGCTTTATAAAAACTGTAAATGAGCTTACCACTCATGAAAGCTATATTACCGGTAATGACAACAATCACTTGTTTTTAAATACCGGCGATGGAGTTAATGAACAGGAGTATATTGATATGTATTGTGAGTTTACAAGTAAACTCCAAGAATATTGTAATAGCAGAAATATTGATTTTCTATATCAGCTCGACCCGGGCAAATCCATTGTATATAGCGAATACTACGACTATGATGATATTGACAGGGAAAAGCGCAACCAATACATAATTAATACTATGAAAGATAACGGTGTTAACTGTTTATACACTTTATCTTCTCTTTTACGCGCAAAAAATGAACGTGCCGTTTACAACACTAAATATGATGCCGGTCACTGGAATGATAATGGAGCATATGCTGCCATTTCTTCAAGTATAGAAAACTTTTTGAAAGACAATGAAAATATTCTCCCGCCCTCATTATCAAATTATAATATCTATGAAACTGTTTACACCGCAGTTCCCCATTCCCGCGTTCCTATAATCGAAACAGGACAGTTTTATGCTTTAGAAAATAAACTTACTTCTATACCAATTAATAAATACGATAGTGAAGTAAAAGTAATCGGACATGACGCTTACACTCACCACATCAATACTAAACAGCCTTTAGCGCCAAAACTACTTATTTTTGGTGGAAGTTATATTGAAGGCAAAGAGAAATTTTATTCTCCTTCCTTTAGCGAAGTTATTTACATAAAAAGTTATTTTAACATAATTAATTATGAATATTATATAAATTTATTTCAGCCTGACGCAGTAATCTTTGAATCTGCAGATTATGTAATGAACAATAACTTTATCCCTTATGATGACATGAAAAACACTGTAAATACTGCGCCTTATTCGCTATTTTCAGATTATTCTGAAACACTTTTTGCACTTCCCACAAATTTGAATATAAATACAGATAGTGACATAGCTACAGTTTCCATGAAAACCCTTGCAAGAAATCCTTCCCATGCCTACTTAATAGCTGGAGACACTGTTTACAACTGTAGTGTATATGTTAATATGTTCATTACAAATATTTCAACAAACGTCATTTTGGATGACATAAAAAACAAACCTTTACATATAGTCCTGATTTCTGAAGACGAACAGATAAAACAGACTATAAGGATGAAAACATGATAAAAGAACTTAAGTGTAAAAGCGCTTTAAACAAAGTCAATGGACCATATCCATTTAATTATGATTTAAATATATACAGAGGCTGTACTCATGGCTGTAAATATTGCTACGCTCTTTATTCTCATAAGTATATTGATGCAGGAGACTTTTATTCCAATCTTTATTATAAGGGAAATATAATTCCCATTTTAGATAAAGAACTGTCTTTACTCCCCAGAGACAAAATAGTTAACATTGGTGGTATATGTGATTCATACCAGCCTGCGGAAAAGCACTTTAAGCTTATGAGGGAGGTATTGGAGTTATTTATAAAATACCGTATACCTGCAATAATATCCACCAAATCAGACCTGATTTTAAGAGATATAGATTTGATTGACAGGCTTTCCAGCGTTGCTTACATAAGCATTGCCGCATCTGTAATTACTATGGATAACTCTCTTGTTAAGTTAATAGAGCCCGGTGCAATGGCTCCTGAAAAACGAATTGTCATGCTTAAAGAAATCAAAAACAAAACTTCAGCAGGTACGGGAATCCATTGCATGCCAATACTGCCTTTCATTACAGATGATGAAAAAAATCTTCGCAGAGTATTTGCTTGTGCCAAAGACGCTGAAATAAATTACTTGCTAACAAGCGGCCTTAGTTTACGTGGTGAAACGGGTACCAGGTATTCTGCTTTTGTTAAAGATAAATTCCCTGAAATTTATCCTGAGTTTATAAAACTACAAAACAAGGCTTTAAAAAAAGAATATAAAGTAAAACTATCTCTACTTTTAAAGCAGCTTTATGCTGAATACGGTCTTTCCCCCGACTACCAAAAATATATTGACGCCAAACTTCAAAAGCAATTAACAATGAAGTTTTAAATCTTTTATAATATATTTTATTTACTTTTTCTTTTAAAAAAGAAAAAGTAACAAAAAGAAAACTTTATATTTAACAAAATATTTTATATTACAATTAAGATTATTTTACAATATTTTCCCTACTTCTCTTTTAGAAAAAAGAGAAGTAGCAAGAGAAAATCTTATGTATTAATTTTTAAATTATTCTTTACATTTAAATGTTTTTAGCTTATTTTTATTTCCTAGCATCTTCTACGGCAATTAAGTTTCTTTGCTTTTCCTTTCTTTTCTTAAAGAAAGCTAAAAAAGAAAAATATTAAGTGAAAACCTTACATATTAATTCTCACATCATTTTTTACATTTAGATATTTTAACTTATTTTATTCCCTAACATCTTCTATGGCAATTAAGTTTCTTTGGCTTTACCTTTCTTTTCTTAAAGAAAGCTAAAAAAGAAAAATATCAAGAGAAAATCTTATGTATTAATTTTTACATTATTCTTTACATTTAAATGTTTTTAGCTTATTTTTATTTCCTAGCATCTTCTA
>CAJUEF010000006.1:53808-70150 GCA_910585035.1 uncultured Christensenellaceae bacterium
ATTAATTCTCACATCATTTTTTACATTTAGATATTTTAACTTATTTTATTCCCTAGCATCTTCTATGGCAATTAAGTTTCTTTGGCTTTACCTTTCTTTGCTTAAAGAAAGGTAAAAAAAGAGCTATCATTTTTTAGATAGCTCTTTAAATATACCGTATTAGGCATCTGCAATAATGTCCTTCATGCGCAGCAACCTAGTGGTGCTTGCACGCTCATTCTCGTCAAGCTTCATCTTGATATACTTAATGGTCTCCTCAATCTGAGGAATCATTACATATTCAAGAGCGTTAACACGACGGCGGGTCTTTTCAATTTCATCAGCCAAAAGACTAATTGTTTTTTCCAGTTCCGCCAGCTCAAGCATTCTGGAGAACACATTTGACAGATTTTGGATAGAAACGTCTAACTCTGATGTGGTGGCAATAAAACCATATGGGTTTTTGCCGGCTGCTTCTTCCTTATAGGTCAAAACAGGCACATCAACGCTCATTATGCTCTTTGAATAAATCTCCAGTTCAATGGAACGGGATGGATACATAAGCGCTTCATCCAGGGCTTCTTCGCCCATAACAGCACGGCTTAAAACGAAGTTTGATTCTGCTTCTTGAAGCAGCTTTTCAACTTCTAATCTAAGAGTTCTGTTTTGGCGAACAAGCTCGATGAACTGTCTGATCATTTCATCTCTCTTATCCTTCAACAGCTTGTGACCGCGAACGGCTACGCTAAGTCTCTTTTTAAGACGGGTAAGCTCCATTCGGGTAGGATTAACTCTTAACATTGCCATATCATTATCATTCCTTTAACTGCTTATTCTTCTATCGGCCAATACTTATCCAGATAAGCCTGACGAATACGCTTCAGCTCTGTTCTTGGAAGGGTCTTAAGAAGAGTCCATCCAAGCTCAAGAGTTTCCATAACTGTTCTGTCAGTCTCAAAACCCTGACCTACATATTCATTTTCAAATCTCTCAGCAAAAGCTGCAAAAATCTTATCTGTCTTTGAAAGAGCAGCGTCACCAAGGATAACAGCCAGTTCACGAGCGTCCTTACCACGAGCATACGCAGCAAAAAGCTGGTTTAATACGTCAGCATGATCCTCTCTTGTCTTATCACGTCCAATACCCTTATCTTTAAGACGGGAAAGGGATGGAAGAACGTTAATAGGAGGCATTACGCCACGTCTGTTAAGCTCGGTATCAAGGATAATCTGACCCTCTGTAATGTAACCTGTAAGGTCAGGTACTGGGTGGGTTTTATCTTCCTCAGGCATTGTAAGAATAGGAATCTGAGTAACAGAACCCTTTCTTCCTTTGATACGACCAGCTCTTTCATAAATAGTAGCAAGGTCAGTATAAAGATAACCAGGATAACCACGACGGCCCGGAACTTCCTTACGAGCAGCGGATACCTCACGAAGAGCCTCTGCATAGTTCGTAAGGTCTGTCATAATAACAAGCACCTGCATATCCTTTTCATATGCTAAATACTCAGCAGCCGTAAGAGCCATACGAGGTGTAGCAATACGCTCAACAGCAGGGTCGTTTGCAAGGTTCATGAACATAACTGTTCTGTCAATAGCGCCTGTAGATTTAAAGCTCTCTGTAAAGAAGTTTGCTTCCTCAAATGTAATACCGATAGCTGCAAATACAACGGCGAATTTATCCTCACTCTTTAAAACCTTAGCCTGTCTTGCAATCTGAGCTGCAAGTTCAGCATGTGGAAGACCAGAAGCAGAGAAAATAGGAAGCTTCTGACCTCTAACCAGTGTATTAAGACCGTCAATCGCAGAAACACCAGTTTGAATAAATTCTGAAGGATAGTCACGAGCAGCAGGGTTAATAGCTACACCGTTAATATCCACTCTCTTATCAGGAATAATTTCAGGGCCTCCGTCAATAGGAGTGCCAAGTCCATTAAACACACGTCCAAGCATATCTTCAGAAACAGCAAGGTCAAGGCTCTTGCCAAGGAATTTTGCACTTGCATTTGCAATTTGAAGACCCTGTGAACCCTCAAAAAGCTGTACAACCGCTTTATCCTCGTTAATTGTCAAAACCTTACCGTGTTTCATTCTTGCGCCCGGCTGCTGAATTTCAACCAACTCGTCGTATTTAACTCCTTCAACACCCTCTACAAGCATCAAAGGACCTACAACTTCTTTAATTGTACGATATTCTTTTAACATATCTTAGCGTCCTCCTGCCTGGCATTGATCATCAATTGCCTTCTTTATAGCCTCATATTGAGACTTAAGCTCATCAGTAGGTGTATATCTAAAACGAGCAATCATTTCACGAACATCAAGACTTTCAATATCGTCATACTCCATGCCGTCAGCAAGGGCTTGCTGTGCAGCATGATAGAAATCGAGAATAACTGTCATCATCATGTTCTGTTTTTCAAGAGATGCATATGAATCGAATTCATTGAAAGCATCCTGATGCAAATAGTCCTCACGTACAGATTGTGCTGCAAGCATTTTAAGCTTATCCTTATCGGAAAGAGCATCCATACCTACGAGCTGAACAATTTCCTGAAGACTTGCTTCATCTTGTAAAAGACCCATAGCCTCTGTCTTATGCTCAGTCCACTCAGTTGATACGTTGTCTGTATACCAGTCTTTAATGCTGTCAGCATACAAGGAGTAACTCTTCAGCCAGTCAATAGCCGGGAAGTGACGCTTGTAAGCAAGAGCGGAACTAAGTGACCAGAATACCTTAACGATACGGAGTGTACCCTGAGTAACAGGCTCTGAAAGGTCACCACCTGGAGGAGAAACGGCGCCAACGGCTGTAATAGAGCCAAATCTGTCGTCCTTACCAAGTGTTCTAACATAACCTGCTCTCTCATAGAAAGCAGAAATACGGCTGCCAAGGTAAGCAGGGTAACCTTCCTCACCAGGCATTTCCTCAAGACGTCCGGACATTTCACGAAGAGCCTCGGCCCACCTTGATGTACTATCAGACATGATAGCAACCTTATATCCCATATCTCTGAAATACTCACCGATTGTAATACCTGTATAAATACTAGCCTCACGAGCAGCAACAGGCATATCTGATGTGTTTGCAATAAGCACTGTACGTTTCATAAGAGCATATCCTGTCTTAGGGTCAACCAGTTCAGGGAACTCCATAAGAACGTCTGTCATCTCATTACCACGCTCACCGCAACCAACGTAGATGATAATGTCTGCATCAGCCCACTTTGCAAGCTGGTGCTGAACAACAGTTTTACCGCTACCGAAAGGACCAGGTACAGCACTTGTACCACCCTTAACGATAGGGAAAAATGTATCAATTGAACGCTGACCGGTTATCAGAGGCTCTCTTGGTGGCATTTTTGATGCAAAAGGTCTGCCGATACGAACCGGCCATCTCTGAAGCATCTGCACCTCAAGCTCTTTTCCGCTGTCAGTTTTAATTTTAGCAATTGTATCAACAATTTTAGCACTGCCTGTTTTAACCCAGGTAAGAATGCCGCCTTCTTCAAATTCGATTGTAGGCGGAATCATTATTCTGTGCTCAACTGCCTCTGTTTCCTGCACTGTTGCAATAATATCACCGGCGTTAACTCTATCGCCATCCTTTGCAACTGTTTCGAACTGCCAAACCTTTTCATGATCAAGGTTTGTAACCTCAGTTCCTCTTTCAATTCTATCTCCAACTAATTCACGAATCTTGGTTAGTGGTCTTTGAATACCATCAAAGATATTTTCGATAATGCCTGGTCCAAGCTCCACAGAAAGCGGTTGACCGGTAGCATAAACTGCGTCGCCTGTACCGATACCAGCTGTCTCCTCATAAACCTGGATGGAAGCCATATCTCCTCTCAGCTCGATAATCTCGCCGATAAGTTTACTTTCACTAACGCGAACAACATCGTAAATTTTTGAGTCCTTCATGCCTTCAGCCACGATTAACGGACCTGAAACCTTTACAATACGTCCCTGCATTACTTATCTCCTTCTTTCCCGGAAAAAATATCAGCTCCAACAGCCTTTTCAACATTTTCGCTTATTGATGCAAGGCCAATCCCCAGTGTACCCTTATTATTTGGAATAAGGATAATAGCAGGGAAAGGAACCGCTTTATATTTGTCAATAGTACTCTTGACTTCCGCAGCTGCCTGCTCTGTTATGAAAATAACAGAATAGTTTTCATGTGCACATTTTACGATGTTTTCCGCTGTATCCTTAGCATTTAAAGTAAAGAAAACATCAAGGCCAAGTGATTTAAAGCCGAGAATAGAATCCTTATCACCTATTACAGCTATTTTATTCATACAAATCACGCAACCTTTCTAAAACACGCTCCTGCGGCATTTCATTAATCTTGGCAACCATAATAAGACGAACAATGTTTGCCTGCTGTTCTTTTGCCATAAGGTACCCGAGTACAGGTCCGATGTTAAATGGATTTTTTGACAGCGGCTTAAACAGCTTGATAAAATAATTGTCTTTATTTTTTTCAATTAAGCTCATTGTGCCTTTTTCAAAGAAATATTCAACGCCTTCAACAATTCCGGAATCAACATTTTTCATTCTCAGGAATTTCAAAAATGCCTCGTTATCTTTTTCAAAAGCATCATACAATTCGTCAAGTGCAAAGTTGCCAAGCGGCAAATATGCTTTGCTGATAAGAGACGCATCATTTAAGTTGCGGCTTCTCAGCACTGAAAGCACATTATTATAATCTGCTTGTACGTTAAAATATTGCCTTATAACTTTGTTTTTAATTTTGCCCAGTTCTCTGGCAATCTGCTTGTAGAGGGCTCCGTCAGCCAAATAGCCAATTTCAGAAGCTTCAATTTGCGATTCTCCGGTGCAAACCTTTATAAACTCAACCATCTCCGGTGGAAGCTCCACTTTCGCATGGCTGTCTACAGCCTGCTTTAATACGTCAACACTAATTGTTCCGTATGGAATAAGCAAATTTTCTGCATCCTCTTTTAATATCGCTGCTTTAATAAGAACTTTTATATTGTGATAATCATAGTGATAAAAAAACAAATTGGTTATTTCTTCATCTGGAGTAACATCGTGCACAAACGCATAAGCAGTTTCAAGGTCTTTTTTTATAAGCTTTTCATAGTCGTAAACGTCTGTTACCTGTTCACCTGCACCAAAGCCAATCTCAACAAGACCTTTAAGCGCATCTTCTGCACTTTTAGCATCAAGCACCCTCTTTAATTTTTCAGAGGTTACCAGAGCATTTTCTAAAACGCAAACGCGACCGAATGCGAATGGATGACTTGTTTGTGGCATTTTATTCCTCCATTAAACCTGAAATAAGATCTTTGACACTTCCGAGTCAATTTCACCTTTAGTTTGTTTTATTACCGCTTCATAGGTAAGATTGATTTCCATGCCGCCTCTTTTAAGAATAAGGCCGTCAATCTTCTCACCTGTTAAATTATATGTTAAATTGCCTTGCTTACCTTTAGCAGACAGAGCGCTGTTCAGCTCACTTAAAAGACTTTCGCTAAACACTGAATCAGAGCTTGAAGCAACGATTACCTCGTCTCCCCTTGCTGCATCTAAAACCATTGCTTTAACATAAGCACTTTTTCTGGAGTTATCCATTGCCTTCATAGCTTCAAGCGCTTTATCAAATGCTACATTCAGCATTTCCTGACGAGTTTGCAAAAGTTCTTGTTTATTTGCCATTTCAGCGCCTGATTTTGCATTACGCTCAATTTCAGCAATCTTTTTATCTGTATCTCCGTTTAGCTTATCTATTGCCTCCTGAGCCTTTTTGTCTTCAAGAGCATTGATTTCCTCTATCTGAATAGCTGTCTCTTTTTCAAGCTGCTCAATCTTTTGCTGATTGTCTTCATTTATCTTTCGCACAATATTGTCTATTCCAGACATGGTATCAACTCCTTCACAAAAAAATCAAATCTCATCAATTTTATACGTAAGGAATGAAGAATACCATAAGGAAAGAACCAAGGAATGCAAGAACGGCATATGTCTCAACCATTACGGCAAACACGATAGCTTTACCAGCTTCTTCAGGACGCTTAGCAACAAGACCTACACCTGCAACAGCAGTTCTGCCTTGGTAAAGAGCGGAAAGAAGACCAACAATAGCGATTGGGCAGCAGCCAAGCATAATCATAAGACCGTTAGCTACAGAAACAGGAACGAGTTCACCTGCAAGTACGCCAAGGTTAAGCATAACCATGAAACCAATAAGCAAACCATAGATACCCTGTGTACCAGGAAGAGCCTGAAGCACGAGGATCTGACCGAAACGGGATGGGTCTTCACTAACTACGCCTGCACCAGCTTCACCCACAATGTTAACACCTTTAGCTGAACCGATACCAGCAACTGTAATAGAAAGAGCTGCACCTAAAATTGCAAAAACCTGACCATTCATTTTAAATTACCTCCGATAATTAAAAAATATAATTTTTTTAAGCTAACCCCAATATTTTAAGTCAACTTAATATGCTTTGTTTTAAGAGACAGCGGATTAAATCTCTCTCCGCCATCCTGATAAAATTTACCGTAAAACTCGATGTACTGCAAACGGCTTGTGTGAACGTATGCGCCCAGCACGTTAATTGCAATATTGAATGTGTGTCCGAAAACAAACAGTATAGCGCCAAACACCATACCGATAGGGTTGCCCATAAGCATTCCAACGATTGTGTTAAACACCATACCTACAACACCTGTTGAAAGTCCAAGAGCATAAAGTCTTGAATATGAAAGCACGTCGCTTAAATAGCCTGAGGTGTCGTAAAGTGAAAGAACACCGGAAATAAACTTTCCTATAATGTTCTTCTTTGCACGGCCCTGAGTGAGTATAAGACTTACAGCGCCGGCAATGGACATCCATTTACCAATCTGCCACAGTACAGCCGGAACGGTGATACCAAAGAGCATTGGTCCTGCTCCGTATACAAGCATAACCGTAAGTCCTGCATACCATACTATCCATGTAAACGTATCCATGAACGCTCCTGCAACATCACCGTCTTTAATTGCAACATACATTGCAACAAAGTGACCGGCAAATAAATGCACAACGCCCAGTCCATAACAAATTACAAGGGCAAGCAGAGGTTCATTCATTGGGGAGAACCAATATAAGCCTTCACGTGGAGTATAGGCAAACCATGAACCAAAAAGAGCGCCCCAGAAAAGAGTGGATATACCGCCCATGGCAACAACCTTAAGAATTCTTGTCATCATGCCATCCTCAGGCTTCATAAGCTTTAAAGCTAAAAGTGAAGCTACTGTAAGCACAATACCGTATGCTGCGTCGGTTATCATCATACCTATCAAGATGAAGAAGAACGGAGCCATAACACTGTTAGGGTCAAATCCTCTTGCATCTGGTGGAGAATAAAGGTCTGTAACCGCCTCATAAGGCTGAACAATTTTATTATTCTTAAGTGCCGTTGGTATAAACTCATCATCCGCCGGATCTCTGTCTTCAATAAAACAGTTAGGTGACAAATTTTCAAGAGATTGTTTTAAAGCGTTAACATTAGATGCAACAACCCATCCTGTAATAAAGAATGTGGTCTTTGTGTTGTCACTCTTCTCCTCAGACTCTAATCTTTGAGCCTGTATGCTGTAATAATCAGCGCTTACCATCAAAAACTCGTAGTCACCGGCCATCTCTTCGTAAATCTTGCCAGCACCGTCAAGCTTAGTTTGAATATCCCTGTCCTCTTTTTTGCAAGCTTCCATTATGCTCTTTGGAGTTCCTTTATATGAAGACAAATCTGCAGTGGCAAAGCCGATATTTCTAAGCTCCGCCATAACCTGGCTAAACACATAATTGTGAATAATAAAGAAGAAGTATGCGTTATCCCTGTCTTCAAAGAGCTGCTCATAATAAACATACTCTCCAATATCCAGCCCTTCAAGAGCTTTGGCGCTTGCAGCCGGGAAAAATCCAACCACGGATGTTGCTGAGGATGACCTTCCAATCTCCTCAACAGGAACACTAAGAGCTTCATAAGGCTTTAACTGCTCAACAATTTTTTCGTTGGCGCTCAGCCTGGACCTAAGCTCGCTCATTTCCTGTTCGGCAGAGCTTATTTTAGCTAAAAGTCCGTCCAGGCGTTCCTTTTCATTTCCGATGCTGTTTACCTGTTCCAGTTTATACTCAGGCTTTGCAAGCCCTTTCTTTTTATAGAACGGTTTAATTTTACTAAGAGCCTGGTCAATGTCAGACAAGGTTTTGTGCACGCTCAGCAGAAGAGGATTCGGTTCCTTTTCCTGCTTTTGCTCGGCATCCTCATCAGCGTCTTCATTAACGATTTCCGTTATCTCCATAACATTCATGCGTTGAAGGAGATACATAATGTCGTCTTTTTCGCTTTTAAGGCCGCCGATAGTGACTTTTTTCATTTTTAAAATAGACATTAACCTACAATCCTTCCCAAAATATAATCTACACTTTTCTGCATATTTTGGTTTGCAACGTCCTGAAGTGCTTTACATTGCGCCCTGTTGCCCTCTTTTATAGAATTTGCATTTTGCTTTGCACTGTCAGCCGCAGCTTCCAAACGCTTCTGACATTGTTCATTGAATGCTAAAACCTTAGCGTCTGCATTTGCTTTTGCATTTGCCTTAGCGTCTCTAACTGCCTCCTTTGATTTCTCAAGAGCGGCGTTATACTGCTCGTCGCACCCAGCTTCTGCACTTCTTATGATACTAATAACATCAGAATCCACTTACCCAACACCTTCTTTCTTTTTAAAATTTTTATATATAAGAAAAATTATTTGGAAGCAAATAATCGTTCCTAGCTAAATTAAACTACGCCCTTGCACCTTCTGTGTCGTCATCTTCCATACCATGAATAAGTTCTACTCTGCGCCTGTGCCTTTCACCTTCAAATTCTCCGTCAATAAATTCATCCAAAAGCAAAACTGCCAAATCATTCCCCAGCACCCTTTGCCCAAGGCACAGCACATTTGCGTCATTATGCCTTCTGGACATTTTAACACTAAGGGTATCGCTGGCAACAACCGCTCTTATACCCTTCACTTTGTTTGCAGCAATGGACATTCCCACCCCTGTGCCGCATACAAGTATTCCGGCAGCTCCGCTTTCAACCACCTTTTGGCAAACGTCTTTTGCAATATCAGGATAATCCACGCTTTTCTCAGAAAAAGTTCCACAGTCTGTATACTCAATATCCCTGCTCTTCAAATGCTCTATAAGCACACCTTTTAACCTAAAACCACCGTGGTCACTCCCTATATAAATCAACGTATGCCTCCTTTTATACACGCTTAAGCCAGCCTATATATCCAAGAAGAGGAAAATATAACCTGACAATCTATCTCTATCGCACTTTTCAAGGGGAATATACGTCCCCATGCTAGCCACTTGATTATACTAAATATTTGAACTTAATTCAAGTGTTTTTTGTCAAAAGAATCACACATTGCTTTTAAGTTTTTCAAGCATTAAATTTATTTGCTCGTTAAGCTCTACCGCTACCTTTTCATAGGTATCAAGATCGCAGCCGTAAGGGTCTTGAACGTTTTTACAATCCCTTTCACCAGTATTATATTCATACAATGCAAAAATTTTATCTTTATGCTCAGGAAACCTAAATGCAATGGTATCTCTGTGAGCTGTTGTCATACCTATTATTATATCAAAAATATTCAGCAGCTCCGGATCAAACTGGTGAGATTTATGACCGGAAATATCAACCCCCAAATTTTGCCCTGCCGTAATTGCATTTGGCTGTGCAAGCTCCTCAAAATGAGTTGCCGTGCCGCATGAGCTTGCTGTAACCTTACCACTTAAATCCTTATCCTCATTTACTGCCTTATTAAACAGCGCCTCTGCCAGCGGACTTCTGCATGTATTTCCGCTGCAAACAAATAACACCTTGTACATGTTAAATTCCTCCTATGTATTGTTTTTATATTATTATATCAACTATAAATTATATTTCCGGCAGCAGCCTTTTCCAGCCTGTTCATAATGGCTGCGCCTATGCCTTCCTCAGGTATTGCGCCAACAATCAAAAGATCGATATTGCTTTCCCCTTCAAGTAAAATTTTATAAAGATTAGCTGCACATTGTTCTAAATTTCCGTCAAAGCTTATAATCTCTGCCGGCATATTTTTAAAACCGTCTTTGATATCCAGTATAACACATTTTTTATTTGCTTTAATAGCAAAGTTACATATTTCGTATATTTTTTTTTCTATATCCTTTCCTTTAATCAAAACCACCTCATATGACGGACAATAATGAGCATATTTAGTGCCTGGGGATTTTGGTGCACTATCCTCTTTTCTACTTGAAACATCAATATTACCTACAATATCTTCAATATCCTCTTTAGTTATAACCCCCGGCCTTAAAATACGTTTCCCCATTACATCATACACAGTGGATTCCAATCCCTTTTCACTTTGACCGTTGTCAAGAATATAAGGTATCTTTCCTTTCATATCTTTAAAAACATGTTCAGCCTTTGTAGGGCTTGGGCGTCCTGAAGTATTGGCGCTGGGTGCAGCAACCGGAGCACCGCAGGTGCGTATAAACTCTACTGCTCCGTAGTTTCCCGGCATTCTTATTCCCACAGTATCCAGTCCTGCACTTACAATCTTTGGAACATTTTGAGCTTTTGGCACAATTATAGTAAAAGGTCCCGGCCAAAATGCTTTTGCCAGCATATCCATATCTTCATTCCAGCAGGAAGCTACACTTTTTGCCTGCTCTATACTGCAAATATGCACAATAAGAGGATTAT
Source organism: uncultured Christensenellaceae bacterium (assembly GCA_910585035.1). Classification (GTDB taxonomy): domain Bacteria; phylum Bacillota; class Clostridia; order Christensenellales; family MGBC116941; genus MGBC116941. Next base: position 64,561 of record CAJUEF010000006.1, read on the forward strand.
CTGAGGGGCGTCCCTTTGCTTCAAATATTTTTTTCACAGCAGCCTCATTAAAACAATCCGCTCCCAGACCATACACGGTCTCTGTGCCAAAAGCAACTATTTCACCGGCTTTAATAGCTCTTGCACATTTATGTATATCCTTTGTAATTTCCGTTTTTAAACTCATAGTTTTATTCCTTTTGAAACAATTTCTCTTCTTTTTCTTTTAGAAAAAAGAAAAAGAAGCAAAAAGAAAACCTTATTACCTGTTACTGCTATATCTTTTTTACTACTTTCTTCCTGTCCTTTTCATTTCTTCTAAACTTCCTTTTAGAAAAAAGAAAAAAAGCAAAAAGAAAACCTTATTATCTGTTACTGCTATATCTTTTTTACTATTTTCCTCCTGTCCTTTTCATTTCTTCTAAACTTCCTTTTAGAAAAAAGAAAAAAAGCAAAAAGAAAAGCTTATTATCTGTTACTGCTATATCTTTTTTACTATTTTCTTCCTGTCCTTTTCATTTCTTCTAAACTTCCTTTTAGAAAAAAGAATAAAAAAACAAAAAGAAAAACTTATTACCTGTTACTGCTGTATCTTTTTTACCAATTTCTTTTGGCATTTTCTTAATTTTTATAAATCTTCTAAATAAAAATTTATTTATATTAACCAAAACATCTTATCTAAATATATAGTTTTTCTCTTGCTACTTCTCTTTTTTTAAAAAGAGAAGTAGGAAAAAAGAAAAGTAAAATAAAAGCAGAACATCTGCTTTGCAGCAGACGTTCTGCTACAACACCCCAATCACTGTTTTAAAGCAAATTGCAATGTCTCTAAAGAACGAAAAATCTCTTATATATTCAAGATTAAAAACCATTTTTTTAGGCAAAACCTCCTTTGTGTAAGTCACATCAGGATTGTCGCTATTTTCTAACAGACGCCCCTCATCTTTAAATTTAATGCTGGCAACGGAAGTAATTCCTGCAGGCATAAGCAAAGTTGCATACATCTCATCAGTATATGCCTTAACATATTTAGGAACCTCGGGGCGTGTCCCAACAAAAGACATGTCACCGGCAAGAACATTGAAAAGCTGTGGAAGCTCGTCCAATCTGTATTTTCTTATTGCCCTGCCCACTCTCGTTATACGAGGGTCTTCGCCAACTGTTACACTGGCGCCAAGGGATGGAGCATCCTTAACCATTGTGCGAAATTTAAAAATAAAGAATTCTCTCCCATATTTAGTAACCCTTACCTGACGAAATATTACTCCTCCTTTAGAGTCCATCGCTATCCATATGCTGAGAATTAAAAACACAGGAAGCAGCAGTATTATTAAAATTAAAGATATGCAAAAATCAAACAGACGCTTACAAAAAAGACCTGCCTTTTTTTTATTCAATATGTCATAATATTTTTTAACTTTATCATTCTGAAACCTGTGGTCCAGCTTATCAAAGGCTATGAGCATATTTTAGTTACTACCTCAATAAAATTTTTAATAACCCACTCCTGCATCTCATCCGTCATAACAGAAAAAAGAGGCAAAGTTATTTCGTTTTCATACATGCCATAAGCACACGGAAAATCCACTATGTTAAATCCCATGTTTTTATAAGCCGTCATCATTGGCAGCGGCAGATAGTGAACATTCACCGCAATGTCTCTACAGGTCATTTCATCTATTATCCTGTCTCTAATTTCCTCATTTGCGCCTTTTATACGCACAGGATACAAATGACAAGAGCTGTTGTAATTTTCCGTACAGTGCATAAGAGGCATTATAGCATCAACGCTGTCAAAGGCCTTATTATAGTTTTCCATAATATGTCTGCGTTTATTCAATATTTCCTCATATCTCTCCAACTGAGAAATTCCAAGGGCGGCGGCAACGTCGGTCATATTGCATTTGTATCCCGGGATTACTATGTCGTAACGCCACTTTCCTTTTTTTGTTTTTGCAAGGGCGTCCTTATTTTGCCCATGCAGGGAATACAGCATATATTGGTTATATATATCCTCATTGTCAATACCTTGAATGTCTTTCCATGTAACCGCGCCTCCCTCGGCAGTGGTTAAATTTTTTACCGCATGAAAAGAAAAACAAGTAAAATCCCAAAGAGCCCCTGCTTTAACGCCTTTTCTCTCTGCACCAAAGGAATGAGCGCCGTCATCAATAAGCACAATTCTGCCAATAGCCTTTTGCAAACTGCCGCTCCCCTTAAACATATCCCTACCTTCTTCAACAATCTTATAAAAAGGTGCGGGATCAACGGGAACGCCGGCATAATCCACAACTATTATTGCCTTTGTTCTTGGTGTTATCGCCTCTTTGACTTTAGATGGAGAAATAAAAAAACTGTCTTTATCCACGTCCACAAGCACAGGAGTTGCGCCCACGTGTTCAATAACGCTGGCGGAAGCAGTGTAAGTATATGCTGTAGTAATAACCTCATCTCCTGCTCCAATGCCTAAAATCCGCAATGTAGTCTCAAGACAGGCAGTAGCGGAATTAAGGCACACCGCCTTTGATGTGCCGCAGTAACCGCTTATCTTTTTCTCAAATTCCTTGGTTTTCGGACCTGTGGTTATCCACCCGGAAGTTAGCGCCTCACAAACAAGTTTAACATCCGCTTCATTTATGTCAGGTGGAGAAAAAGGTACTATCATTTAATTACCTCCTTTGTTGTGATGAAAGGTAGGAACCATTTTTTCCAGCGTCGCTTCCACTTCATCCTTGTTATCGTCCAAATCTATGCCTCTTAAATATTCAATACCGTCAATAAGCACTTTTTCATCCACATCTATAGGATGCCCTATGCAAATTTTTTCATTTGAGGTCTTTTCAATTCCCTCTTCCGCCATGAGTATTTCCTCATAAAGCTTTTCGCCCGGGCGCAGCCCTGTATATTCTATCTCAATCTCTTTATGAAGCTCCAAACCTGAAAGCTGAATTAAATTTACAGCAAGGTCGTTAATTTTTACAGGCTCACCCATGTCCAGCACAAAAATTTCTCCACCTTTTGCCATTGCTCCCGCCGTCAAAACCAGCGACACCGCCTCAGGTATAGTCATAAAAAACCGTGTTATGTCAGGATGAGTAACAGTTACAGGCCCTCCCTCCTGTATCTGCTTTTTAAACAGGGGAATAACCGAGCCGTTTGAGCCAAGCACGTTTCCAAAACGAACAGCCACAAATTCCGTATTGCTGCGTTTATTCATATACTGAACGAGCATCTCGCAAATACGTTTTGTGCACCCCATTACATTAGTTGGATTAACTGCCTTATCAGTCGAAATAAGCACAAATCTTTTAACCTTGTACTTATCGGAAATTTCCAGCATGTTTAAAGTTCCAAACACGTTATTTTTAACCGCTTCCTCAGGGTTCTTTTCCATAAGGGGAACGTGCTTATGCGCCGCCGCATGGAACACAACCTCAATGTGCTTTTCTTCAAATATACTTTCAAGCTTATCTTTGTCCCTAATTGAAGCTATCTGCACCTCAAAATTAACCCTGTTCTTATAAGTTCGTTTAAGCTCCTGCTGAATCTCATAGGCGTTATTTTCGTATATATCCAATATAATTAAGTTTTTTGGGCGAAGCATTGCTATTTGCCTGCAAAGCTCGCTGCCTATGGAGCCTCCTCCTCCTGTTACCAGCACAACTCTGTCTTTAATATATTCCTCGCACATTGCCGTGTCCAAAATAACCTGGTCTCTGCCAAGCAAATCTTCTACTTCCACGTTGCGAATAACAGACGCAACCTCAGTATCGCAGGACATGGAATTATATATTCTTGGAATAATCTTTAATTCAATATTGGTGCTGTGGCAAATGTCCAAAATTTCTTTGCGGCTTTTTGAAGGCAGAGTTAAAATTGCAAAAATAATACAGTTTATCTTGTGCTTTTTGCAAAGCTCTGGAATATCTTTGGTATTACCCATAACCTTAACGCCAAACATGCTTCTTCCCATTTTGTCCGGGTCGTCATCAACCAGACAGATTGGCCTGTACTCATTATAAGGATTGTTGGATAATTCTCTTAAAAGCACATTTGCTCCCTCTCCCGCTCCCACAATAAGAAGGCGCTTATCCACAGGCTTCTTTAAATGCGAGCGCTTGCGCCTTAAAATTGTAAGCCTGTAAAAAAACCTGAACAAATAAAATGCAGCGTTTGCTACTATACACGCAACCCATTCCCAAAAGAAATCTGCAACGTCTGCATAACGCCATATTTTGTTATACATATTTGAGCAGATAAAAACCACAGTGAAACAAACGTTAATAATTATTTCTCCATAAAAAAACAGAGAATTAAAATATGTAAAATTTATTTGATTGTATATGACAGCAAAAGTAAGATAATACGCAAAGTTCCAAAGTATAAAATCACAAATGAACATAAGGTATTTTCTTCCGCTGTGACCGTTATAGTTATTTTTCATAATATAAATTACTCACCGTTAAAAAAATATTTTATTTTATTCTACAACAATAATATGCAAAATTCAAATACTGTATATGCTTTTTCTTATCTTTTAGTATCAATACAAATAATAAAGATATATATATTAATTTGGAAAATTTAGTATATATACTTTGACAAGGAAATTATTTAGCATATAATAATATTATAATTTTATTTCTAAAAACATCTATTTCCTCTTAAAAACGTCAATGAGAGGTTCCCACCCAAAAATAAAGGCAGGAGATGAATATTTTGCAGGGAAAAAGCCTAACCGAATTGCGTCAGCTTGCAAAAGAGCTGGGCATAAAATCCATTACCAAGTATAAAAAGGCGGAACTCATTTTATTAATAGAAGAAAAACAAAAAGAAGAACAGGACAAAAAAACCGTTAATCCTGAAATTTCAGCAGAAAAAGAAGTCTTTTCTGAAACAAAAAAAGCCATTGAAGAAAACACTTGCGCAGAGGAAAGCGATCAGCACGAAGAAAAAAAGGATAACTGGAGCGACGCATGGGACTGTGAAGGCGTTCTTGAAGTTATGCCTGACGGTTATGGCTTTTTACGCTGCGAAAACTATCTTCCCGGAAACGACGATATATATGTGGGAAATACTCATATACGAAAATTCGCCCTTAAAACCGGCGACTTAATAAAAGGAAAAACCAAGCAGGCAAGGGAAGGCGAACGTTATAAAGCCCTTATTTACATAAATGAAATAAACGGCGACAGTATTGCCGCATGTCTCCACAGAAAACCCTTTGAAAAGCTAACGCCCATATATCCAAACGAGCGGCTTTACCTTGAAAGCCCAAATAAAATCAGCGACCCCACAGTTAGAATGCTTGATTTAATAGCTCCCATAGGAAAAGGTCAGCGTGGTATGATTGTGGCTCCTCCAAAGGCAGGTAAAACCACCTTTTTAAAAAAACTTGCAAACAGCATAATGGATAACAACGAAAACATTAAATTAATTGTGCTGCTGATTGATGAGCGCCCCGAAGAGGTAACGGATATGAAACGCAGCGTTCGCGGTGAGGTTATCTATTCCACCTTTGACGAACAGCCGGAACACCATGCAAGAGTTGCGGAAATGGTGCTTGAGCGTGCCCAAAGGCTTTGTGAACACAAAGAAGATGTTGTAATAA
>CAJUEF010000006.1:70287-76697 GCA_910585035.1 uncultured Christensenellaceae bacterium
TTATTTATGAAGAATTTAAAGGCACCGGCAACATGGAAGTTCATTTAAGCCGTGAACTGGCTGAGAAGCATATATTCCCTGCAATAGATATTGAAAAAAGCTCGACCCGAAAGGAAGAATTACTTTTTACAAAAGAAGAGCTCGAAGGCTCATGCAGCTTGCGCAAGCTTGTTCGCAGCGGCACTCTTGCTGAAAACACCGAACATATCCTGTCCATGCTGAAAAAAACATCTAACAATAAAGAATTTTTAATAAGGCTTAAAGACTGGCTGAAAATTATGGATGGAAAAAAAATATAAAAAACCCTTGAATACAAGCCAAATTGTGTTATAATATAAGGCATGACTATAAATATTTGATTTTAAGAGAGGTGTAAGGAATGAAAAAAGGTATACATCCTGATTATAAACAGGCTACAATTAAATGTGCTTGCGGCGAAACATTCACAACAGGCTCAGTAAAGGAAGATATTCGCGTTGAAATATGCAGCAAATGCCATCCGTTTTTTACTGGTAAACAAAAGCTTGTTGATACCGGCGGACGTGTAGACAGATTTAAAAAGAGATATGGTATGTAAACCGGCGTCCACTTTTAAAACACTTTTTGTGATGGGCGTGGTTTAATTTTCATGTTTGTAATTTTGCAGATTAAGGTATCGCGCCTTAATCTGCTTTTTTATAATGAAATAAAAAATACAGTTTTAAAAAGTTTATTACCATCAAAAGAATTAATTGTCTTAAAAGCAGAGGAGATTTAATGGGCAAAAAATACGAAACCGTTGGAGGCCAGGCCGTTATTGAAGGCGTTATGATGAAAAGCAGTGAGCGCACTGCAATGGCTGTCCGAAGTGAAAACGGCGATATACAATATATTTGCACAGAGAATAAGCAGATAAAAAACAAAGTTTTAAAGCTTCCGTTTATCCGCGGCTGCGTAGGCTTCTTTAATATGCTTGTTGAAGGTGTGGGCTACATAAACAAAAGCGCGGCAATGGCATTTGCGCAGGAAGAGGAAGAGGCGGGAGGCCTTGTCATGTATATCGGGGCTTTCTTTGGAATATGTCTTTCAATACTTCTTTTTATATTTTTACCTACATTTTTTGCCTCCTTTTTCCGCAGATACATTTCCGGCAACATTGCCATTAATTTAACAGAAGGACTTATACGTATAATTATATTTATCGCTTATCTGCTTATTATGAGCATCTTCCCTGATATGAAGCGGTTTTTTATGTATCACGGGGCTGAACACAAAACCATTATGTGCTCAGAAAAAGGAATGGAACTAACAGTGGAAAACGTTCGCACTGCAACGCGCCTGCATCCCCGCTGCGGAACTACGTTTATGTTTTTGCTTATGATAATAAGTATACTCATTTACAGCCTGATAATCTGGACTGATAATCTGTTGCTCAGAACCCTGCTTCGCATACTTTTGCTTCCAGTAATTGCAGGAGTATCCTATGAAATACTAAAGGGGCTTGCAAAAACAGAAAACAAATGTTTTTACATTTTTAAATGGCCGGGGCTTATGCTCCAAAAAATAACGACCAAAGAGCCAACCGACGATATGATCAAGGTAGCAATAGTGGCATTTAAGGGAGCAAAACTAAATAAGCAGCAAATGGAACAATGGACAAACAGCAATGAGGGAATAGGATATAAGCAATATGTATAAACCCCTAAGTTGTCTTTTAACTGTAAAAAACAAAATAAAATCTCTTCCCAATTACGAAAATCAGGCCATGTGGCTGTGCTGCAGCGTGCTTAATATGGACAGCGCCCATTTGCTTATGAATGACATGGATATAAGCGATGAACAATATAATTGCCTTATGGAAAAGACCAATCTGCTCATTTCCGGCTATCCTCTCCAATACATAACCGGCGATACTCAGTTTATGGGGCTGGATTTTAATGTGAAAGAAAATGTGCTTATTCCAAGAAACGACACTGAAATAATAACAGAGCTGGCAATAAAACATATAGGCGGCAAACCGCTTGATGTGTTGGACTTATGCTGTGGGAGCGGATGTATTGGTCTTAGCATAAAATATTACTGTCCTAATTCATCTGTAACTCTTGCCGATATAAGCTGCGATGCCCTGGAGCTTGCGGCCCAAAATGCAAAGCATTTGGCAGCAGATGTTAATATAATAAAAAGCGATATGTTCAACAGCCTTTCCGGCGCTTTCGACGTGATTGTGTCCAATCCCCCTTATATACCAAGAGCAGTTATTCCCACTCTGAGCAAACAGGTAAACTACGAGCCAAAGCTGGCTCTAGACGGTGGAAATGACGGTCTTGATTACTACCGCAAAATAAAAAACGATTATCGGCGTTTCTTAAAAAAAGGCGGTATTATGCTTCTTGAAACGGGTCATAATCAAGGCGGCGAGTTAATTCGTATTTTTGACGGCGGCGCTGTTATAAAGGATTATAAGGGTAACGATAGAATTTTAAAGTTGGAGAAAAAATATGTTTAATAAATTAAAAAGTTTAAGCGACCAATATGAACAAATAAGCAAAGAGCTAACCAACCCTGATATAATAAATGATAAAAAGGCTTACACCAAAGCCCTCCGCGACCTAGCAAATGTTGAGGACGCACACAATGCATATGTAGAATATACAGATCTCAACAAAGAAATTGACGATTTAGTTTCCATGCAAAGTGATGATTTAGATCCTGAAATGAAACAAATGGTTCATGAAGAGCTAAAAGAAAAGAAAGCGGCAATGGAAGATCTTACAGGCAGAGTTAAAATGCTGCTTATGCCAAAGGACCCTAATGACGGCAGAAACGCCATGCTTGAAATCAGAGCAGGCACAGGCGGTGACGAGGCTGCCCTCTTTGCTGCTGATCTTTACCGCATGTATACCCGTTATGCTGAGCGTCATGGGTTTAAAATTGAGGTTATGTCATCAAGTGATATTGAACTTGGTGGAGTTAAAGAAGTCATCGTTTGTATATCCGGGAAAAATGTATTTTCCCGCCTTAAATACGAAAGCGGCGTTCACCGTGTGCAGCGTGTTCCCGAAACAGAATCCCAGGGGCGCGTTCATACCAGCGCAGCAACTGTTGCAGTTATGCCTGAAGTGGAAGACGTTGAAGTGGAAATAAACCCTAATGATATACGTATAGACGTGTTCCGCGCCGGCGGGAACGGCGGTCAGTGCGTAAATACCACTGATTCTGCCGTTCGTATTACTCACATTCCTACAGGAATAGTTGTAAGCTGCCAGGATGAAAAATCACAGCTTAAAAATAAAGAAAAAGGAATGAGGGTTTTAAAATCCCGCATTTATGATAAGATGATAAGAGAGCAGCAGGAAACCATGTCTGAAGCCCGCAAAGCTCAGGTTGGCTCCGGCGACAGAAGCGAACGCATCCGCACATATAATTTCCCTCAAGGCCGGGTTACAGACCATAGAATCGGTATGACTATATATAAGCTGGACAGCTTTATGGACGGTGAGTGCGATGAAGTTATCGACGCTCTTATTATTGCCGGTCAGGAAAACTCTTTAAAGTCGGAAGAAGAATAGATTGAAATTAAATAGCCGTAACTTTATTTAAAAAATGTCATGGCTCTAATAAATATTTAATTACTTTAAATGTTATCGGCAAACCAAGTTTAATAAGAAAGGAATTTAAGAGAACCTAAGGCTTATATAAAATAAAAAATTACATAATACACAAAAGGTTTCTGCAAAAAAGCAGAACTGCCATTTTTGTTTCAATGTATAGGTCCTTGTTATATATTATGGTATTATCTAATATTTCATCGCTTTCCAGCAAAGAAGTCCCCGCTTCTATAATGGTATGCTCAGATTTACATTATTTATCGCCGCGTTTAAGCGACGGCGGCGAAGGGTTTTTGGAAATCTTAGGACAGGGTGACGGAAAAGTCACTCAATATATAGAGGAAATAACCAACGCATTAATAGACGAAATTAAGGTAAAACGTCCTGATGTGCTTATACTTAACGGTGATTTGACCTTTAACGGCGCTTATGAAAGCCATATCGATTTAATTTCCAAACTCAGAATAATACAGGAAGAACTTGGCACCCAGGTTCTTGTTATACCCGGCGAACACGATTTTAATAATAAAAACGCTGCCAGTTTTTTTGGTGCTACCTATAATAAAAAAGAATCTATAACTCCTGAAGCATTTAAAATGATGTATTATGAATTTGGTTTTAAACAAGCTGTTTCAACTGCAACAATTCATAAAGACAGATATTCATTTAGCTATGTTTATCCTCTTCGCAAAGACCTTTGGATTGCAATGCTTGACATAAATTCCTTTCAGAAAAATTATATATACGATAAAACCTATAAATGGCTAAAAGCCCGGCTGAATTGTGCAAAAAGGGGAAAAGCAAAAGTGATTACAGTCAGCCACCAAAGCATGCTTCCCCACCTCTCTTTATTTAAAGAAGGATCTCTTCTTAAAAACCCCAATCAGCTGCTTAGCCTTTACAAACAACAGCGTATACTCTGCAATCTTGCCGGTCATCAGCACTCTCAGCATATGCAAAGTGATGGCTTTACAGAAATTTTAACCTCATCTATTGCCATCTCTCCCCACCAATATGGTATGGCAAGGTATGACGGTTTTTCTGTCTACTATAATACCCAGCCTTTAAATATAGACACTTGGGCAAAAAAACAAGGTATTGACAATGTTGAGCTTTTAAATTTTAACAGTTATTCAAGAAAATTTTTAGAAATGGTTTACCGCAACCACATTTCGGCATATCTTTATGAAAACGGACTTTCAAAGAATCTTTCAAAATCAGAAAAAAGTCTGATTATAAATACCTTTGCAAGCTTAACTGCAGACTTTTTTTCAGGCAAAAAAATTGATATAGTCCCTTTTGAGAAAGGTATTAAACTCTGGCGCAAATTACCTATATCTTTCTTCTCTTCTTATTTGGAAAATATTATAGATAATGCTGATAATGAAAACCTTTATTTTACCATGCAGCGCGTGAGAAAAAGGGCAACATGTTTTCCTAAAAATTAGTTTTTACTTTTCCACCTTTCTTTTTAAAAAGAAAGGTGAAACCAAAGAAAATTATATACAACATAATATATTACGGTAAAAAAATCCCATTTAAATAAATGGGATTTTTTACTTATATACCTCTATAAACCTGTTTTATATAAAAAAATAAAAAAAGAACCTGTTCTGAATAACAGGTTCTCTTTAGAAGGTCTCTCCATGACAATGGAGAGTTTCGGCAACCATGGGGAGATTGCCGCCTGCCATGCTATCTGCTCAATGCATTAAGCCCCCAAAAAGGGAATTTTGTTGGGTTTGCAGCAAAATCCTGCTGCTGGATTATTTTTTACATAGTGCGATGGGAGCACACTATGTGGTGGGGTAACGTAAAGATCGAAAAGCATAGTAAATTTTGTATATAGCATCAATACTCTTTTTACATACTGCGTGGTAATATAGTGGGACATATTTGGCTTTCGATCTTTACAAACAAATTTTACCATAAAAGCTAAAATAATGCAAGATATAATTTGTATCATATTTTATAATTTATTATGTAATATAAAACATATTACAAAATTACTTATAAAACATTATGCTATATTTTATATATTTGTATCTCAATTTGTTATATTTCCTTTATTATAAAACATATGTAAAATATATTTATAAAATGTATTTTTGATTAAAAAGGTAAAATAATGAGAGTTTTTAAAATACCCACGTTGCAAACGTCAACAAATAAGTCAGTCAGGTTTCCTGATGAAGTGATTGAACGAGTAGAAAAAGCAATCATGGGAACAGACTGCTCTTTTTCCGCTTTCGTTATTGAAGCTGTTATTGTTGCTCTTGAATGTGTGGAAGAGCAAAGCGGGGAACAAAGCGATTACAAAAGCTAAAATATATTTTTTTAAATTTTTTTGCAAAAAAATCTGCCCCCGTGGGCAGATTTTATGATACTTATTTTAAAAATATTTCTGCTGACAGGCGAACGCCAAGAGAAAAACCGTCTGCAAAGTTTTGCGCCATAGTTTCACTAACCAGATTGTCAGCTGCTGCCATTAAATCTTCCAGCTCAAATTTTAACCTTCTGTCAAACTTCTCCAGCTTACTTATAAATTCGGCCTGTTGTCTGCATAGTCTTTCACTGCTTTCCCTGTAGTCTTCAAGAATTGGTTTCATTTTCTCCAATGGATTTATTTCGCCGTTATACAGCTGTTTTAACGCACTTTCCATTTTAATTTCTCCTTAATGTATAATACTTTGAAATAATTATGGCACACATTTTTTGAGAAGTGCAAAATTGGCATAATACATGCCATAATTTTTTTATAGCACAAAATATATTATACCGTATATGATTTTCTTTGGCTCCACCTTTCTTTTTTCTAAAAGA
>CAJUEF010000007.1 GCA_910585035.1 uncultured Christensenellaceae bacterium
ATTCTGTTATATGATATTGTAAAATAAATATTTAAAATTACACATATATTTAAACACACAACTATATTTAATACGTTTAATATTAATTCGGCAAGCTCAATTAAGCTTGCTTTATTTCCTCCAAAAATTATGTATACAGTAACAATGCTGAAAAGTATAGCTGAACCTAAAATAACTGTATTTTTCAATCCTTCCTTTTGATTAAAAAGCAAATATTTATCCTTTTTAATATACCTGTGTATTACCATACTTCTATACTTTTTTGCAGCAATATGTGCTCCTAAAGATAAAAATAAAATTGATATTAAAAACATTGAGTAATATGCCAATTTTATTGTAATATTTACATGTAAAAAATCCATACTGTTTTTATCATTAAACAAAAACAGTGTTTTAACAAAATAGTCTACATTCCAAACGTTATAAACAGAATTATATTCCAGGTAAAATATAGCGTTACTTCCGGCCAAAAATATAGACATAAATATAATAAATATAAAAATATATCTATTTAATCTTTTCATATTACAATATCTGATTTTAAAGTTTTAAAAATTAAAAACAATAATAATCCTACTCCTATAAAATAGCCTATTAAAGGTTGTATCCCCACTGTATCCCTGCATGGAAAAAATATAAACGGCACATCTCTTGTTTCGTATATTAATGAAAGGATTTGTGAAAATCCTAAAACACAAAAGTAAAAAGCATAGCTTACTATTTTCCCATACAATATTTTAACCACAATAATCAATAAAGACAAAACAAATAAATTTAATATGCTAAAGCTATAGAATCTAATTATAACAAAAGGATTAACGATGTTTTTATAAAAAAGAGAAAATATATAAAAAACAATTGTTACCATTGTTATAAAACAATATATAAAGTAAGCTTGTTTATTTAAAACGTATTTATATATTGATAATTTTGAAGAAAACCTTGTATATTGAAAAATTCCAAAGCTCACATACCATTTATATGTTAATATAAAATAACAAACATAAATTACAGGCACAGTATATCCTGCATTTAAAAATAGAGGTTCTGATGCACTGGTAATGCAATGGAAAAACAATATAGCTGCGCATAATAAATAATTTATTATCATGTTCTCTCCTTACTTTTCAGCACAAATATACACATAATTATAGATATAATTAATGGGAATAATAAAGGAACACAAGCTTCAGCAGCAGTAGTGTTAAAGTAACCGTTTATCGAAACCGTAAACGCCGGCGCCAGCTTTTCACCAATTATTCTTATTCCCGGAGCATAAAACAAAAAATTTCCTCCAATAAAATAAACAACAGGAACTACAATGGGCAAATATATTTTTTTCGTTATCAGCGCAACACTGCACGAAAAAAGATTATACACAAAGCTGAAAGCAAAAACCTGAACTAATCCCACAAGACAATAATATAGCGGTAAATTTTTATTGCCAAACCCTTTTCCAAACAAAAAATCCAATGCTTCATGAATATTGTCCGATTGCATTTTTAAAAAAGGAATTCCCATAATACAATATATTAAATAAGCTAAATATAAAGCAAGCGCCGTTATTGCCGCATTTGCCAGCATAGCGGACAATACTACCCTTATTCTTTTCTTTCCTCTGGTAAACTTATAAATAAAAACCCCATTTTTTTCTTTTATAAAAACTACTACTGTAACACAACATAAAACAGGTAATAAAAAATTAAATATCATAGACGGCAATTCAGCATACAAGTCGTAATCCACTAAATTTGATATGGTTCTTTTTCTAAATTCTGCTTTTTCTTCTTTGCTCATTCCTAACGTTTCTTCATGATAGTACTTTTCAAACTGAGAAGGAATAACTTGATATATTCCGCTTTCAACAAACATTTCAATAAATAATCCTAATAATAGAATTAAAAACACAAACATAATATACTTATTAAACAGCCTGTATTTTGTCATAATATTAAACATTTTTAGCCTCCAAGTGACATTTAAAATAAGTATAAGCGGCTATAGCCGCTTATACTTATCGTTTACAATCCTCTGTCAGCTGACCAATTTCCCCAAACTTTAGTTCCGCCATCCCAAAAGTTTTGTCTAACCCCATATAAATGCACTTTATTTCCAGGCATTCCGTTATTATTTTTACTATATCTGTAAGTAACAGGTACGGTTTGATGTCCAAGCTTAGTAGAGCCTCTCCTTAACTCCGTTTTCAGTTTCATAGTTTTGCTTCCTGCACTATTTCCTTGAAAGAAGACAGAATATCGTCCGTTATATGTAGCTCCATTGTGAGACTTAGTCATATCCCATGTTGTAAATCCTTGTTTGCCGCTAATAAAGTTACTAAAATTATAAGTTGGAGAAGCTAGAGCTGAATTAACAACTATTGAAATCATAGAAAATGCCATTAAACCTACCATCAACAATCTTTTTTTGTTTTTCATTTTAATTCCCTCCATAATTCATAAATTCTTATTCTCCATTTTCACAACAAACTTAATGTTATTATCATTCCAACAAAAACATTACCACTTTTTCCCTATCTTTTAATTTAATTTCCTTGGACAAAGAATATCATAGAAAAACGCAAAGAAACAAAATTTTTCACAAGTGGTCATAATTTAACAATAAAAAGGATTTTTATATATTAATTAAATAATTTTTTATTAAATTAGATAATTTCGACATTTTTAAAAATGTCCTCATGGCAATAAAAAAATACCATTTATACAAATGGTATTTATAAAATATTATATTGCGTAATATAAAATCATATCTAAATGTTATGTAATGCTAAATAAGTTATTTTTGGTCTTTTGGCCAATTTATTTTCCATTCAAAATAATCTTCTTTGGTAATGCTTCCTGACTTAAGCTCTTCCTTTTTGAGAAGCCATTCTTTCATAACGCTATTTAAGTTTTCATTGTTAAACCAAAGCCCTATCATTGGATATTCCGGCAATTTATTAGCATCTTTATATCCATCTAAGGTGTCTTTGTTTTTCATTACATCGGATTTATCCATTTTAAAGAGCTTAATATTTCCCGGAAGCACTTCTTCAAGCCAAAAAAGCATTTCTATTATTTCATAATGTTCTTCATCAAAAGAATTATAGAGCGCCGCTGAATTAACATTTAAAGCTTTAGCTATTTCTTTTAGAAAATCTTTTTTAGGCACTCTGTAATTTGTTTCATACTGTGCAATCCGGTTATCCCCATTTTCTCCAAGACCAAGCAATTTGCTTAATTCTTTTTGTGTTAATTTTCTAAATGTGCGTATTCGTTTAATTTTTTCTCCTATTTGCATTTTTTTCGCCTTTCTAATATGTTTATATTTAAATGATGCGTCGAAAATCGACAAAAGTAAATATATAAGTATACTTTAATTTGTGCAAGTTTTGTCAAAAAAAGTATATATTGACAGTATTATACATAGGTGTTATAATTCCATTAACAAATTTGTTAATGAACCTTTACAATTGAATGAGCTTCCTGTCTGATCAATAAATATATTTACGCCATGACACTAAAAAAAAGCGAGCGAAATATTAATAAAAAAATTCTTAAAATAAGGCCGAATAAATTTTTATTTACGGCAAAACAAAAAACAAGAAATATTAACAAAATCATAAAATCAGATTAGGGTGAAAAGCCGCTAACTCATATTTTCTTTAAAGAGAAATACTTATATGTGGTAAATTATAAAGGGGGAAAAAATATGATCGATTTGCATAAAGCATTTGAAGACGCCAAAGCGTGGGAACTTGAGCGTCATGCAATGCGTGATGCCACAGGAGATGAAGAGTGGAGAGAAGCCAAAACTAAATTTGAAAAAGATAAAACTGATATTTTAATGGATTATGACCAAAATAAAAACCCTGAATTTGTAACCACTGAAAAAGAAACTCAGCTGCGCTTTGTAATGCAGGTTGTCCAACAGCAAGCAACAAATACCTTTGTAAATCTTGGACAGGATTTTACAAAAGACCCTGAACTATGGATTCAGTTTTTTGCCAGATATCCGCTATTATTTAACTTCAGGGAAAGAGAAGGAAAACATTTTGAAAAAAAAGACTTTTCTCTCAGCGCAAACGCAGAACTAATTGAAGAATGTCTTGGCGCCAACACCCCGAAAAATATTGCAGATTCTTTTATACACGCTCTCCAAAAATCCTCCGGAAAGGTTCTTGAAATCAGCAGTGAAAATGAACATCTACAATATTTAACGGTTATACGTACTTATGATAAAGCAAGCACCTTAACTATTTATCGCGCCGAGCTAAAGCTTGAGGTCTCAAAAGTAAAAACTGTGTGTGCAGGAACTCAAAAACAAAATTTAGTTATTGATTACGACAGAACTGTTTTTGAAATAAACGATATACTTGCTTATGCTCTTTATCCTTCTCTTATGGAAACAGCCAAATCTGAGCTTGTGGCAAGACTTACTGAATTTTTCCTGCAAATGGCCAGAGAGCAGTTTAAAAAATTCGACGACTGGCTCAAAAATCCGGTAAAATAATTTTCTAAAGGAGTAAGCAACCTAATGTTTTTTAGAAAAGTTAATAAAGGTCAGCCTTGTAATCCCCTTAATATTCCTGATTTGTTTGCATCTATGCAAGCCTTTGAAGAACAAATGAATTTTGCAGCAATAACAGGTATATACGGTACAAATGTGCCAACAATTTGTGCCGGCAGCGATATAACCGCCGGAAAATCTTATGTGATGCTTGCTGAAACTCCGGGCACATATCCTGTTTATTCTATAATAGGTCCAAACGAGTACTGTTATATGTCTCCGCACCTCACCTCATGCGCAGCGGTAATATTTTTCTGCGATGAATGTGTGTACGCATATCACGCTTCCGGAGGCTTTATTGACCAGAGTATAGTAGAACCTGTTATACAAAATAATGACTTTGAATATGTCATTTATGCCACCCCAACAATCACTTTGACGCCGGGGAACGACTATCAAAAATCGGTGGACTACCTCACTGGCCACCCTAAAATCGGCGCAAATAAAGTTGGAATGATAGATGGATTTATCAAAAACGTTTTTGCAGACGGTATGGGCAACATTCAGTTCATATAGTCTGCCATTATTAAAACTCCCTTACGGACGCCTTTCCCGTGAGGGAGTTTTTTTTAAAGCATATTTAAAAGCTCGTCTCTTTCTTCCTTATCCGGCATTATACCGGAAAAAATCTCAAAGGCATAAAACGCCTGACATATAAGCATATCCAGCCCATTACAGCACTTAATATTATTTTTTTCCGCTTCTTTTAGCAGCCTTGTCTTTCTTGGTTCATAAATAATATCGTATACAAAAGAATTTTTTTTGAGCAGATTTATAAAAGATAAATCCTCAAAGTCTTTTCCTTTCATACCTATGCTTGTGCAGTTAATCAGCAAATCACAATCTTGCATATATTCATCCATCTTAGACAGATCATCTGTTTTTATTGCCCCTCCCACTATATCTGCGAGTTCCTTTGCTTTTAAAAGAGTTCTGTTTAATATAGTAAGAGAGTTTACCTTTGCCCTTGCTATCTCATAGCATATACTTTTTGCCGCTCCTCCCGCTCCAATTACAACCACATTTTTACCAGTTATATCAAACCCCCGGTAGTTAAGAGATAAAAGCAATCCCTTGCCGTCGGTAGTATAGCCGGTGCCTGTTGTAAGATCAAGAGTATTTACAGTTTTAAGCAGCTCTGAAAGAGAGTCCAGCCTGCGGGACAGCGTTGCCGCCTTTTCCTTTAAAGGCATTGTTACGTTTACGCCTTTTAAATTCATTCCCTTTGCAAATTCTTTTAAAAACTGCTCTATGTTTTCCTCGTTGAGCTCTATTGCAATATAAGTTCCGTCAATATTATATTTTTTAAAAAGGTAATTATATATATCCGGTGACTTGCTGTGACTTACAGGATTTCCAATTACTGCAAAAATTTTTTTTTGCAACTTTTTCACCTCTCCTTTTTCCTTTGCTTACTTACATATTGTAATAAATTCTCTGAAAAAAATAAAGAAAATACTTAATTCGCCTCTTGACTAATTTCCGTGTCAGCACTATAATGATACTACATTTAGGATATTATAACATTATATAAACACTATATATAGCGTTTATTGTTTTTTCAAATGTTTATGTACTTGCGGTAAAATTTCGTTATTTATTTGTTTTAAATCATATAACAAAAAACTAAAAAGCAAAAATAATTTGCTTCTCGTGAAAAATTATTTAAAAGGAGAAACTTATTTATGGAAACGATTCTAAAGAGAGACGGAAGAAAGGTTGAATTCTGCAAACAAAAAATTGACAACGCAATAAAAAAAGCTTTTATTGCCTGCAACATAATAAAACCTGATTCCGAAATTCAAGCCCTTGGCTGTGAAGTTGTTGAAAGACTTAAAAGTGAGGGTATGACGTCTCCAGGAGTCGAAGATATTCAGGACATGGTTGAAGCAGTGCTTGTAGACCATGGCTTTGTCCGTGTTGCCAAGGCTTACATTTTATACCGAGCTGAGCGTACCCGTATACGCCAGGCAGGTACCCGTCTTATGAAAATATACGAAGATATTACATTTAAGCCTGCGGAGCAAAGCGATATTAAAAGAGAAAACGCAAATGTAGACGGGGACACCGCTATGGGTACCATGCTAAAATACGGCAGCGAAGGCGCAAAGCATTTTTATAATATGTTCGTTTTAAACCCTGAGCATGCAAAAGCCCACACCGAAGGGGATATACATATTCATGATTTGGATTTTCTCACCCTTACCACCACCTGCACCCAAATAGATTTAATAGGTCTTTTTAACGGCGGTTTTTCAACAGGTCACGGCACTTTAAGAGAACCAAACGACATATCCAGCTATGCAGCTCTTGCCTGCATAGCTATTCAGTCCAACCAAAACGACCAGCACGGCGGACAAAGCATAGCAAACTTTGACTACGGTCTTGCACCGGGAGTTGCCAAAACCTTTTCCCGCCTTTATAAAGAGAACCTTATTAAAGCCCTTAATCTCCTTGGAAATATAGAAGAAACAACAAAAGGGGTAAGCTATGATGGAAAATATATTCGTATGGGCGATTATGTAGACTATCAGGAAAACGAAAAAGAAATTTTAACCTCCCGCGGTTATAGCGCTGATATAGTAAAAAGCGCCCAAAAGTTCGCATTAAATCGTGCGCTGCTTGAAACTGACAGGGCGACCTATCAGGCAATGGAAGCCCTTATACACAATCTAAATACCATGCACAGCAGAGCAGGAGCGCAAACCCCTTTTTCTTCAATAAATTACGGTCTTGATACAAGCCTTGAGGGCAGAATGATTATTAAAAACATTCTTCTTGCAACCGAAGCAGGGCTTGGCAGCGGTGAAACAGCTATCTTTCCCATTCATTGCTACCGCATTAAAAACGGCATAAATTATGAAAAGGAAGACCCAAATTACGACCTGTTTAAGCTTGCATGCCGTGTCAGCGCAAAACGGTTATTCCCTAACTTCTCTTTTATAGATGCACCTTATAACTTGCAGTATTATAAAGAAGGTCACCCTGAAACAGAGGTGGCATACATGGGGTGCCGTACCAGAGTTATGGCTAACGTGGCTGATCCGGAAAGAGAAATAACCTTTGGCAGAGGTAATCTTAGCTTTACATCCATTAATCTTCCAAGGCTTGCCATTCGCTCCAAAGGAGATATAGAATGGTTTTACGATGAGCTGGATAAAAAAATAGACCTTTGCATAGACCAGCTTTTAGAGCGTTTTGAAATTCAGGCCTCCAAAAAAGTTTATAATTATCCGTTTCTTATGGGTCAGGGCGTGTGGATCGACAGCGATAAACTGGAAAGGGACAGCGAAGTGAGAGAAGTGTTAAAGCATGGCACACTTACAGTTGGCTTTATCGGTCTTGCAGAATGCCTTAAAGCTCTTATTGGCAGTCACCACGGCGAAAGCGAAGAAGCCCGCAATCTTGGACTTGATATAGTTTCCCACATGCGTGCAAGGATGGATGACGCCGCTAAAAAATACAACCTGAATTTCAGTCTTATCGCCACGCCTGCAGAAGGCCTTTCAGGTCGCTTTGTACGCATAGATAAAGAGAAATACGGCATTTTTGAAGGAGTTACCGACAGAGATTACTATACAAATAGCTTTCATGTTCCTGTGTATTATAACATCAACGCCTTTGACAAAATAAAAATAGAAGGTCCTTATCACGCTCTTACAAATGCAGGGCATATTTCTTATGTGGAACTGGACGGTGACACGGCAAAAAATCCTGAAGCATTTGAAAAAATAGTTCGCTGCATGTATGAAAACGGAATTGGTTACGGCTCTATTAACCACCCTGTAGATAGAGACCCTATATGTGGATATAATGGCATTATTGATGATGTTTGCCCTAAATGCGGCAGAACGGAACAGGAACATAAATTTGAACGCATTCGTCGAATTACCGGCTATCTGGTTGGTACGTTAGACAGATTTAATACAGGCAAGCGAGCAGAAGAAAGAGACCGGGTTAAACATAGCGGATTGGAGAACTGTAAATGCTCAAAGTAGCAGGCAGCGAGCCCTCATCCATTGTTGACGGACCGGGCTTTCGATATACAATCTTTTTACAAGGATGCAGCCACCACTGTGACGGCTGCCAAAACCCGGCAACATGGGATAAAGAAGGGGGAACCCTAAAAGATACAGCGGCTATTATAGAGGACATAAAAAAGGCATATTATATAGACGGAGTAACTATTTCAGGGGGTGAGCCTTTAGACCAGGCAAAGGAGCTTTTAAAGCTTCTTAAGAGCTTAAAAGAGCTTAATTATCACATTATAATGTTTACGGGATACACTTATGAAGATGTAATGCAGCATGAGGACATGAAAAAATGCATGGAATACACCGACATACTTATTGACGGTGAATATGTAAAGTCTAAACGAAGCTTATCTCTTCGTTTTAGAGGATCGTCCAACCAGCGCATTATAGATATTCCTGCTTCTTTACCCTTGGAAAATCCGGTGATTATATATTTAGATAATAAGTAAGTTTACTTTTTCTAACAAATGAGTTATAATACTAAACATGAAAAACCTTTTTATTTGGAAGTGATAAAATGGCAAAAAGCAAAAAAAGGCATGTGGATAAGCGTAAATTGTTTATTCAGTTTTTTGCAATCACCCTTTGTGCGCTAATGGTTATACTTGCCATAGTTTCTTCATACCACATGATTAAAAGCTAAAACTTTCCTTTGCTGCTTTAAAATAAATTTAGGGAAGAGTCAGAGCATTTGCTTTGACTTAACATATTATTCCCCATATGATTACACCATGCACAAAAACCGGGATATTGACTACCCCAAAGTCAACCCCGGTTTTTGTGCGTCATTAGATTATACTTTTCGTTTTTTATTTTTACCAAACAAGAAATATCCGCCAAATATAACAGTGACAATTATAATTGCAGCAATAAGCCTGCCATTTCCACCAGGCGTATTTACCTGCCTGGTAAATGCCTTTATTCGCAAATTCATATTACCTACAAGGCTGATTTCCTCCCAGCTAATTCCATCCATGCTTATATAGCTCTGTTCTTTATAGGAATTAGCCTCGCAGCTGATTATATCATTTCCATGTGTCCCCTTAACTGTTCCGTCTGTATCCAGAGGTAAATATACATTTTCGTTGGATTTTAACCGCACAACAATTGCAAACTCATCGTCTTTATTAAGCATAATCGGTTCTTTGAACTTTACAGTATAATATCCTGCTTGCGTTGTTGTTCCACTAACCAGCAATCCCTTTTTTTCATTGTTAGCCAAATATCCGCTTGCTGGGTTTTTTCCCCACGATGGATTTAAGTAAACTCTCACCTCATAATCAACATTTTCATTACTGTTCACAAAAAAGGACGCATATTCCAGTGCTTCCTCCCTGTTGCTTATAAACATATTGCACATATACCCTGTATGCCCAAAACAGACATCTTTATCATGGGTATAACCGCCGTCAAACTGATATGCTTTGTCATAATCGGGCAAGCTGCAATCAATAGCGATAGCTGTACTTCCAATTGAGCTATCATAGTAAGATATGTAAGAATAACCGCCATCAAAAATGCTGTCTTTAATTTGCCATGCGCCACTTTCATTTGGGGCGATTTCAAAGGAGGATGCGGCATAATCGTCATCCCAGCCGGTTATAACAGCCTGTCTGCTTACAACTGACTTTTTTGCAGCGCTGTTGCTGTTATCACCTTTTGTATAAGTGCCTTTGTATTCATAGGAAATGAGCACTCCTCCATAATTATTTATTGCCTGCTTAATCTCATCCCTTTTACTCATATCTATTCTGTACATCCCTGTCACGGCAACTCCCGTATTTTCCAGACCCGCCATTCCTGCAAGAAAATACTCGGCTGTATAACCTGTTTTATCAACCCCGTCTTCTAAAATAGTAATTATTTCTCCTTGCTGACCCCTATCAGCAATATGCTGTTTTAGCATATCCACTGTCATCCCATGCTCCGCCACACCTTTTTTGGCAAGAGAAAGAGTTACTGCATCATAAATTGCACTGCACATACTGTCATATCCCGGAGTTTCAGATTCAAGTATCGCCGTATATTCTGCAGTCTGAGCGCTGCTAAAAGTAATCCCAAAAATAAAAAACACACTTAAAACGCATATAAGAAACTTTTTCATTTAACGCCACGGTATACAGCTCCTTTGCAAAACGAAGTAAAACCGCAATGCTCAATAGCTGCATAACCCCTTTCTAAAATTTCTGTTTTTAATTTAGCTTATATTTGCCACTACTATATTCGGGCGGTTAAAAAGACGCAAAGGAAATCCACTATTCCCAAGCCCTCTGCTCACTATCATATAGGGACAACCGCCATGAAGCCCTTGATAAAACCGTGGATGAATTCCCTGTCCCGGAGCAAACACACCACCAAAAAAAGGAAGACGAAACTGTCCGCCGTGAGCATGACCACTGAACTGAATATCAAAATCATATTTTTTATACCTATAGCCTGCACTGCTGTCAAAATTTTCGGGAAAATGAGACAAGACAATTTTTATACCTTTTCTTCCCTTAAGCTCATTAAAATACTCCTCGTTATCAGTGTATACAAAAGTCCCGCGTCTTCGTTCTTTATAATTCTCTTTGGACGCCTGATTTTCATCCAACCCTAAAAACACTATATGGCTATTTTTAACGTCAATTTCTTTAAAGCTGTTTTTAAGGACATGTACGCCCCCGTTTTCAAGCTGTTTCCCTATATAATCAAAGTAAGCTGTTCTGTGCTCATGATTTCCATAAATATAAAAAACAGGACATAGCCTTGCTAAGCCGGCAACAAACGCAGTTGTCTCATCTATCCTTTTTGCGCTGTCATCGATTAAATCTCCGGTAAAAACAATTATATCCGGATTAAGCGCCTTTATCTTATTATAAAGCCTGCAATTACCCTCGCCAAACTGTTTGCTGTGCAAATCAGAAAGATGCACAATTTTTAAAGGCTCATTTATTCCAAGTTTTACATTATAAGAAGTAACCTCTAAATGATTATTGCTGTAATAGCAAAAACAGATTAAAAAAATAAGGATTAAAGCCACATAAATCCACATTATTTTTTATCCGCTCCTTCTATAAGCAATTCCAAGGTTTCCTTAATTCCCGGCAAACTTATTTTAAATCCCATATTGTTTTTTGTTTTATCAAAATCATTATGATAGTCACCGCCACAGGTAGCAAACAGTTTTAACTTTTTGGAAAGCTCCAAAAATAAATTTACATGTTCAGCATAATGACACGGATAATACACTTCAACGCCATCCAGCCCCATTGCCTTATACCTGGTTAAAAGATCTGCAAACTCCTCATGATTATATCTGAGCAGTTTTGGATGGGCAAGCACCGCTATTCCTCCAGCCTTATGTATAATATCAATGCCTTCGCTTACATCCATCTTTTTATAAGGTACATAATATTTACACCCTGTGCCTATATACTTTTTAAACACATCTCTAACACTTTTTCCATAGCCCTTTTCTATTAAAGCTGCCGCAACATGAGGCCTTCCCATAACCTTACCGCAACAATGTTTTTTCACATCATCCATTGTAATTCCAAAACCGGCTTTGCTTAGCCCGTCTATAATTTTCTTCATTCTGCTCAGGCGGGATTCCTGAAGGCTGTAAAGCATTTGTTTAAGCTCTTCATTATCACTGCTAATGTTATATCCGAGAATATGGGTATCTTTTTCATCATAACAGCTCAGCTCTATTCCCGGAATAAAAATTATGTTTCGGATTTTCGCTTCATTTTTTGCCTGCTCCAAGCCATCAATACAATCATGATCCGTAAGCGCCATAACGCTGATATTTCTTTTTTCTGCAACACACACAAGTTCTTTTGGACTTTTATCGCCGTCAGAAAGGCAGCTGTGCATATGCAGATCTGCATATTCCATCATTTAATTTTATCGTTTACTTTCTTTAAAAATCTTTCGTTATCAACAATAAAACGCTCATGTATTCCTTTGCCGATAACGCCAAATTCATCATAGGCCTCTACCTTAAAAACAAGTTTTCTTCCCTCAATAGCCGTTAGCTCGCAATCACAATATACCTTTGCGCCAATAGGTGTTGGGCTGTCATGAGTTACATCCAGCTTTGTGCCAACAGTGCTTTGACCTTTTTCAACCTTATCCCTAACGCAGTAAAAACATGCTTCTTCCATAAGCAAAATTAAAAACGGCGTTCCAAACACATCCAATGCACCGCTGCCAACAGAAGATGCAAGCTGGTCTTTTGTAACCGTTTTTTCCATTCTGTATTTCATACCTGTATTTAATGCCATTTAATATCTCCTCAATAATTAAAACAAATTTTTAATGTTATTATTATACACTATTTTTCATCGTTTATCATTAAAAAATATTTTGTTGAAGAACAAAAAATAATATTAATACAATTACAAGTAAAGACAGACTAAAAATAAAAAAGCTGCCTTGCAGCAGCTTTTTTATTTATGGCGGAGAGTTAGGGATTCGAACCCTAGGTACCTCTCGGTATCACTAGTTTTCAAGACTAGCTCCTTAAACCACTCGGACATCTCTCCAAAGGATGCTTTAATATTATAGCAAGTTTATATTAATATGTCAATTAATTTTTAGAATAAATTGACATAAAACTATTTTAATGCTAACTTTATAAATAAGGAAAACTTATTACAGCAAAAAACTTTCAAACGCTTACACTTTATCTTATGCTAACAAGACATGTAAGTAAGGAAATAATAAAAACATCTTTATTAAAGTAAATTCTCGACCGGAGGAATAATGGATATACAGCTAAAAGACGTATCCTTTGGATACGGAAAAGAATGTATTTTAAAAAATATAAATGCAGATATAGAAAAGGGAGATTTTGTTGCACTCGTAGGCAGCAATGGCACGGGCAAATCCACATTAATAAAACTAATGCTTAAAATAAAAACAGGTTATACCGGTTCAATTAGTCTGTTAGGCACTGACATATCAGGTAAATTCGATTACCGTAAAATAGGTTACGTAGCTCAAAAACCTGTTATAAGCCATTTCCCCGCAACTGTTTATGAAGTTATAACCGGCAGCAAAGGAGATATGAGCAGAGTTAAGGAATTGCTTAAAACAGTAAGTCTTGAGGGATTTGAAAAGGCTCTTATAGGCAACCTTTCAGGCGGTCAGCTGCAAAAGACCTTTATTGCAAGGGCGCTGTACAACAATCCCTCTTTGCTTATACTGGACGAACCAACGGTTGGCATAGACCATCAAAGTACCCTTTCTATATGTAAAATACTTAATGATTTGAATAAAAAACAAGGCATGACAATATTAATGACAACTCATACTTTTCCTTATATAGAGAGTTATATTAACAAGGTGCTGTTTTTGGATAGCTGCGGTCACGCTGCCCTATACAAATCCTCAGAAATGACGGAGGAGGATATGTGCCGTATTTACGATCATCCCCGTAAGTTCCATAAAGGCGGCGCAGCTCATAAAAGCTGCGAATGCAGTTAATTTAAGGAGATATATATTATGGAAATATTCGCATATGAATTTATGCAAAAAGCATTTATAGTGGCTCTTTGTATAAGCGTAATAACTCCGCTTATAGGCGGAATAATAGTGCTTAAAGGGCTTTCCAACATGGGTGAAGCCCTTTCTCATACTGCCCTTTCAGGCATAGCCCTCGGGCTTATACTGGGAATAAATCCACTTATTGGTGCTATTTGTTTTGCCCTTGTTGCAGCGCTGTTAATTGAAGGTATATCCCGCATGTTTTCGGGCTTTTCCGAAATAGCTACCACTGTTGTTCTCGCCCTTGGAATTGGGCTTGCATCTATTTTATCAGGCTTCATAGGGAATGCCGCCACACTAAACAGCTATATGTTTGGCAGTATTGTTGCAACTACAGACCTTGAAGTATCTCTCACTGTGATATTAAGCGCTCTCATTATAATCATATACATTATTAATTATAAAAACCTGTTTCAAATCGCTTTTGACCAGCAAAACGCAAGACTTAACGGAATTAAAGTAAATACAGTTAATTTTATGTTTATGCTGCTAACGGCAATAACCGTCGCTTTATCCTGTAAAACCGTTGGAGCGCTTATTGTATCCTCTCTCATGGTTATTCCCGTTGCATGCAGTATGCGAGTTTCAAAAAGCTATTTTTCCGGTGTTATTATATCCATAGCATTTGCTGCTGCTTTTACCCTTGGCGGACTTATTATTTCTTATTACTGGGATATTAAGCCAGGGGGAACTATAGTTTTAATTGGTGTAGCTGTTCTTATTTTATTATCTCTTTTTAAAAGAGATAAATAGTTTATGTGAAAAAATCCTCATTCAAAAGAATGAGGATTTTTATTTACTAACCTTTAATTAAGCTCTTGGCTGTTTTTGACCGCAGTAAGGACAAAAGGCAAAGGACTTTTCCAGCTTGTTTTTACACACTGGGCAAACTTCATTAGCATAATTTACGTTGCTTTTTTCATCTGTACAGGTTTCATTAAAGCCTTGGTTAAAATCTGAATTATTATTAGACATATTCTCGAATTTATGGAGAACAAAGCCGCCGGATTTCATTTGATTGTATTCGTCCTTTGTAATTTCCATATCTCGTCCATCCTTTGAAATAAAGAAAACTTTTGAGGTATTTATAAGGGGTATAAAGAAAAGAGAAAAGTAGTTGGCAATATAAAATATAATATACCTTCTGCCATTGTTATCATACACTGTCATTTCTCCGCCTTTTCTTTTACCAAAACCAAAAATTATAAACATAGAAAACTCCTTTAAACAGCTTGTTTGTTTTTAAGTATAACACATATAACGCTTTTATTTCAACAGCATATTATATACGGGTATACAGTATACCTATACTATATTTTAAAATTATAAATTTTAGAAAATTGAATAAATATATTATTAATAATGGGGTATTGACAAATATATTTTATGGTTTTATCATTAAGCCATAAATACGGATATGGGGTATAGGTATATACCGAGTATGGAGGCAGCTATGAAATGTGAAGTTCATAACAATAAAGATGTAATTAAACGACTGAACCGTTTACAGGGACAAATTGGCGGTATTAAAACAATGATTGAGGATAACCGCACCTGTGAAGAAGTGCTTGTGCAAATAAGCGCAGTTAATTCAGCGCTGCATAAGGTGGCGCAAATGGTCCTTGAAGACCATTTGGGGCACTGCGTTGTTCGCGGAATTGAAACAGGCAAAAAAGAAGAATCCATTGAAGAACTTATAAAAAGCGTTGAACAGTATTCAAGAATAAAGTAGGTGATTAAAATGAAAAAATTAAAGCAGGCAAACTTTCATCAGCCAAGGGATTTTGGCAGCAGCATAGATGATAATTATAAAAATGAACATGACCATCACGAGCACGTCCATGATGACTGTGATGAATGTAATGAAGGCGGTGTAAGCTGTTCGTGCTGCAGCAGTTCCGGGGGACACGACCACAAGACTGAAAATAAATATATTACTTATGGTGTTTTAGGCGTTTCAGTTATCAGCCTTATACTTGGGTATATGAATATAAACATATTTGGAATAAACGTATCCTTGGCGGCCACTGTTCTTTGCGGTGTTCCTATTGCTATTGATGCGGTTAAAAGCCTTATTAATGGCTTTAAGATAACAACTAATTTGCTCATTACCATTGCTATAATCGCCGCAGTTGCAATAGGTGAGCTGTTTGCAGCGGCTGAAGTTGCGTTTATTATGACTCTTGGTGAAATGCTGGAAGAATACACACTAAAAAAAGCAAATAAAGGGCTTAGTACGCTAATTTCATACGCCCCGAAAATCGCTCACCTTTTAAATGGCAAAGATGTGAATGCTAAGGATTTAAAGGTTGGCGATGTAGTGCTTATTAAAAACGGAGAATCTGTACCTGTGGATGGTATTATTATTGAGGGAGAAAGCAACATTGATCAAAGCATGGTTACCGGTGAAAGCGAGCCTGTTCACAAATCTGCCGACGATATGGTATACGAAGGCACTGTAAACGGTGAAGGCGCCCTTACTGTAAAAGCAACCCATTCCGGCAAGGATTCTACTCTTTCACGGATGATTGCTCTGGTTAAACGCGCGCAAAATGAAAAAGCAAACACCGTTAAAATAACCGATAAAATTGCAGGCTATATTGTTCCTATATCCGTGCTTACTTCCATAGGCGTTTATATATTTACAGGGGAAGTTGTAAGGGCGGTAACTATTTTGGTTGTATTTTGTCCCTGTTCTTTGGTGCTGTCTATGCCAACGGCTATAATGGCATGTATAGGCAGAGCAACTAAAATGGGCGTGCTTATAAAATCCGGGCAGGCAATAGAAAACCTTTGGTCGGCAGACACAGTTATTACAGATAAAACAGGCACGCTTACCCACGGCAAAATGAATGTAAGCGCCGTTATAGGCGACATGCAGCAGGTTGTATCTGCTGCAGCAATGGCTGAGAGCATGTCCTCACACCCTATTGCAAAAGCAGTTATTACCTATGCTAAAGAACAAAATATAAAGCCCCAAAAAGGAGAAAGCTTTAAAAACATAAGCGGTAAAGGTATAGTTTGCGGTGATGTGGCTGTTGGAAACGACAAGCTTCTTAAAGAACTCAATATCTCTTGTGAAAACAGTTTAATGGAAAAAATTGCAAACGCTGAAAAGGATGGCAGTAAGGCCCTTTATGTATCAAAAGGTGGAAAGCTTATTGGCGCAGTTACAGTTAAGGATACTATTCGTAATTCTGCTAAGACGGCTGTTGCTAAAATGAAAGACATGGGTATTACGGTTGTCATGGCTACAGGTGATAAAAAACATATTGCAGATACAGTTGGTTCAAGCGTTGGTGTGAACGAGGTTCGTGCAGACCTGCTCCCTGAAGATAAGGTTTCACTTGTAGACGAGCTGCACAACATGGGCAGAAAAGTAATAATGGTTGGCGATGGCGTTAATGATGCTCCTGCCCTTGCAAAGGCTAACGTAGGTATTGCAATGGGAGCTATTGGAAGCGATGTGGCTATTGAAACTGCAGATGTTGCTCTTATGAACGATGAAATTGCCAATGTTCCAAAAACCGTTGCTCTTGCTAAAAAGACAAAAATAACGGTTTCCGTAAACATTTTTGCGTCTATTGCCCTTAGCCTGTTTGCAGTTATATTTGCCGGTACCGGTGATATAGGCCCTGTTGCCGGCGCACTTATTCACAATCTTGGCGCTATTGTGGTTGTTCTTAACTCCATTTGGCTGTTTTACAAAAAAGTGTAACTTTTGTTTTTTTACTTTTCTTTTTCCTACTTCTCTTTTTAAAAAAAGAGAAGTAGGAAGAGAAAAACTATATACCTAACCAACTGTGATTTTCATTAATTATTTTTCACGCTCATATGTTACAACTATACCATATCCAACTGCCATATTAGGACTGACGGCAATAACACGCCATCCCTCAATTGCAAGTTTATTCATTTCTACCTCTGCCCCTTTAATCTTGTATGTTTCAACTTTGTACTCGTACATAAATTTCCTCCTTTAAATCCTAATTTATATAATTGATTATAAAATATTTTACCTGTTTTTAGGCTAATCTTTAATAGGTGTACAATTTGAAAAAAAATATAAAGCTCCCACTTTCATAAATGGGAGTTTTTCTTAAATATTTACTATAATACATTATGCCGCAAACTGGTTTTCTTTTTGCTTCTTTTTCTTTTTTCTAAAAGAAAAAGAAGAGAAAAAACTTTATCTCAATATAAAACCTTTACCCCGTAAAGAATCATCTGACCTGCCAGTGCGGACATTTGCTCGGGAGTTTCTTTCATACCTTCCTCCAGCCATTTCATGAAAAGACCGGTGCAGCCCGAAACTATAAAAGAGTAATAATATTCAAAATTTTGAGCATTCTTTTCGCTGTAATATGACATCCAGTCTCTTAAACATTTTTCTCTTACAAGGTTTTTAAGCCTGTCCATAAACGCAACATCTCCGTTAGGCCCCAGCAACACCATGCACATTTTAGAGTTATCCTGAAGAAACTTAAACACGTCAATCAAAATTGAAAGAGGACGGGATTCCTCATCGTCCTGTCTATCGTTTAAAATATGATTAAATTCATCAAACATTTCCTGTTCCAGACTGTCAACCATATCAAAAATATCTTTATAATGAAGATAAAAAGTACCCCTGTTTATATCAGCCAGTTCTGTAAGCTCTTTAACGGATATATCCCTTATGCCTTTTTCTGCCATAAGCTTGGTTAAAGCTGTTTTTAACTGGCTTTTCGTTTTTCTTACTCTCCGGTCTAAAGCTTTTTCACTCATATTAAGCCCTCCGCATTTGTATTGTGTACATTATAATACACATTTGTTTATAAAACAACATGAGTTAGCGCAAAATATAACTTTTATTTAAAAATGGCAGCAGTCCTAAAAATTTTATAAAGAAATATAAGCATTTATCCGTGAAACCTGGATAAAAACGCTTTTGTACGCTCGTTCTTCGGATTTTCTATAACCTGGCTTGGGGGTCCCTCTTCTGCAATAACCCCATCGCTCATAAAAATAACCTTATCGGCAACTTCCGCTGCAAACTCAATTTCATGAGTAACCACAATCATTGTGCTGTCTGATGATTTTAAACCTTTAATAACCTTGAGAACCTCTCCTGTAAGTTCCGGGTCAAGGGCTGAGGTTGGCTCGTCAAAGCAAAGTATATCAGGGCTAAGACCAAGGGCTCTTGCAATAGCTACCCTTTGTTTTTGACCGCCGGACAGTTCACATGGATAAGCCTTCGTTTTTTCAAATAAACCCACATTTTTAAGCAGATCTAAAGATTTATTCTTTATATATTCGTTTGCCTGTTCCATTGTTTTACATCCATTATATTCTTTGCCCTTTTTAAACGCTTCCTTTGCCAGCAGCTCCTGAGCAATCATAACATTCTTTAAAACATTATACTGGGGAAAAAGATTAAAGGATTGGAACACAAGCCCAAAGTGCAAACGTTTTTTTCTAATTTCTTCATCACTTATACGTGATTTGTTTTCACTGTTAAAAAGACTTTCATCGCCAACTATGATTTCACCGCTTGAAGGTGTTTCTAAAAAATTAAGGCATCTTAAAAGAGTGGTTTTTCCGCTCCCTGAGCTGCCTATTATTGCAAGCACTTCTCCC
The DNA here is from genome assembly GCA_910585035.1 of uncultured Christensenellaceae bacterium. GTDB lineage: Bacteria > Bacillota > Clostridia > Christensenellales > MGBC116941 > MGBC116941. Next base: position 19,752 of record CAJUEF010000007.1, read on the forward strand.
TTTTCAAGAGAAAAGCTGATGCCCTTTAGCACCTTTGTTTTTCCAAAATCCTTATGTATATCTTTAATTTGTAAAACAGCCATGCTTTCTATCCTTTATAATAATCCATTTTCTTTTCTGTGTAACTCAGCAGCAGTGAAAGAATACCGCTGAATACCAAAAAGAATACGCCGGTGTAAAACAGCGGCCAAATAAGGCCTTCCGAGGTATAAGCTGTAGACACCATAACAACTTCCGCAACAGCGATAACTCTTGCAAGAGACGTATCTTTAACAAGAGTTATTATTTCGTTGCCAATAGGGGGTATTATTCTTTTTAAAACCTGGAACAAAATAATATGAAAAAATATCTGTGCCCTTGTCATTCCAAGCACTTGACCTGCTTCATACTGACCCTTAGATATGCTTTCAATGCCGCCTCTGTATATTTCAGAAAAGTATGCCGAATAGTTTATGACAAAAGCAATGAGCGCCGCTGTCATTCTCGAACGGAAAGGCATATCAAAAACAATGCCCGGCATGTAAAGAACAACAAAAAGCTGGAGCATCAGGGGAGTTCCCCTGATGACCCAGACCAGTGTTTTTGTCAGCCACTTCAGCGGCTTAAATTTAGACATTGACCCATAGGTAACTACAAGCCCAAGAGGCAGCGCCATTATAAGTGTCATAAAAAATATATAGATGTTAAACCAAAAGCCTTTTAAAAGCTCAATGTTTATAACCGCAAAAGATGAACCCATAATTATTTCCGCCTATATCCACAAATTAATATTATTGATTATTTGCTTTTACCTTAATAAGCTCTTGTAATTTATATTTTTCTGCAATTCTATCAAGGGTGCCGTCATTTGCCAGTTCCTGAATTGCTCCGTTTACCTTTTCAAGAGTTACAGGGCTGTTCTTTCTAAAAGCAATACCGTATTCCTCATCAGCAAAGCCCTTATCGGCAACAACAGCAAGGTCTGCATAATCTGTTCCTTCACCAATAGAACCGATAGACATTACATAGTCGATAATTCCAATATCCGCTGTTCCTGATTTAATCTCAAGAAGAACCTTTGACTGAGCGTCTACAGCCGTGTAATTTGCTTCTTTAAAGAATTCATCCTCTTTTGCAACAGTTTCTCCGGCAGAGCCTTTTTCCGCAACAACAGAAGCGCCTTTCACACCTTCGGCAGAAGCAAATTTTCCTTCATTGCCTTTTTTCACAACCATAACCTGCTTGTTGGCCATATAAGGCAACGATATATCCATGTTTGTTTTTCTTTCTTCATCAATAGTCATACCGTTCCAAATACAATCAATATTTTTTGAATTAAGCTCTGTCTCTTTAGCAGACCATTCAATTTCAATAAAATTAGCTTTTACACCAAGCTTTTCACAAACAGCCTTTGCAAACTCTGTTTCAAAGCCTGTAAGTTCTCCGTTTTCGTCCTTGTAATTCATTGGAGCAAAATATGTAACTCCAATAATCATTTCACCTTTGCCTTCAATATAACTCCAGTCACTGTTTGCATTTGCTGCCGCACCGCTCTGATTATTTGCGTCATTATTACCTGCATCGTTTTTCTTTGAACAGCCGGCAAAAACGCCCATAACCATAAGAGCCGCAAGGGCTGTTCCAAGAATTCTCTTTGTCTTTTGTCCCATGTGAAATCCCTCCAAAATAATATTGTGATGTTATTATAACATAATTAGTCTTTGTGTTAGCAAAGTATGGCGATAGCCATAAAACCGCAAGGTTTTAATTATGTTCCAATGTTCTCCGGAATGCTCAAAATCTTTGATTTTGCCAGTAATCCGTAAAGTTATTATACATTATCATTTTACCAAAGTAAAGCGATAAAATAAATTTTATTAAAATGATTTTGCAAATATTGAGGATATTATAAGGCTTTATCGGTTAATAGGGTTTATTATGCAAACCTTCGTAGTATCAGTAGACATTTAACTTTGCAGATGTTATTATTTTACTATGCTCAATAAAGCGCCTGATTTAAAAGCTCTTTTTGAGCATTATAAAAAATAAAAAGGATTTGTGCATTGATGAAAATAGCCGCTCTTACAATATTTATATTGACCTATGCCGCGCTTCTGTTTTTACCTAAATGGCGGGCGCATGTTGCGCTTATTATGGGTATCGCCATGGTTGTTATCGGTGTGCTTCCATCTGAAAAAGTAATAAGTTCCATAGATTGGAACGTAATAATGATGATTGCAGGCACAATGGGAATAGTATCTTTATTTATAGAATCTAAAATGCCTGCGCTTATGGCTGACTGGCTTATAAATAAAACCCCCAATGTAAAGTGGGCGATTATTTCTCTTTCGCTGTTTGCCGGCTTTATTTCTGCATTTGTAGATAACGTTGCAACAGTTCTTATGGTTGCTCCCGTTGCCATGACCATTGCAAGCAAGCTGGATATTTCGCCTGTACCTGCCATAATAAGTATTTCCGTATCTTCCAATTTGCAGGGAGCAGCTACCCTTGTGGGGGACACCACATCAATCCTCCTTGGCGGATATGCAGATTTAGACTTTTTTGACTTTTTTATATTTCAGGGAAAACCGGGGCTGTTTTGGATAGTTCAAATAAGCGCTTTAACCTCAGCTTTGGTGCTATATTTTGTCTTTCGTAAAGATAACGCTTCCATATCCCAGCAAAGCATGACAAAGGTTACCGATTATTTTCCAACAATTCTTCTTCTTGGAATGATAGTGCTGCTTATAATATCATCCTTTTTTCCTGGCAAACCGTCCTTTACTGCAGGGCTTATCTGTTTTAGCCTTATGATAATCGGAATAATTTATGACATCATAAAAAGCGGCAGCCTGGACGGATTTAAACAAACCTTTTTAGAAATAGATTACATAACTCTTGCTCTTCTTGCAGGTCTTTTCGTTGTAATTGCCGGCATTACCGAAGCAGGAATAATTGACGATATCAGCAGGCTGTTTTTAAAAGTCGGCGGCGGGAATATATTTATTTTGTATTCACTGCTTGTATGGGCTTCAGTATTCTTCTCGGCATTTATAGACAACATACCATATGTTGCAACCATGCTCCCTGTAACTGCGTCTATTGCCGCAAGTATTGGAGTTGAACCTTACCTACTTTATTTCGGTCTCCTTTGCGGAGCCACTCTTGGAGGTAATTTTACACCTATTGGGGCAAGCGCGAACATAACTTCTCTCGGTATCCTCCGTAAAGCGGGACATGAGGTTAAAACAAAAGACTTTATGAGTATAAGCGTGCCTTTCACCCTTGCTGCCGTTGTAACAGGATATATACTTGTATGGATTATATACAGATAAAAAAGATGCATAAGCATCTTTTTTATTTTAATTCAGATGTACAGTGAGGGCAGCGGGAAGCTTCTATATTAACAGTCTCTTTGCAATAAGGACATTGTTTTTCACTTATAAGGGTTTCTTTCCCTGTAATATTGAGCTTATTTATCCCTTTGACGAAAACAAATATGGCGAGAGCAATAATAAAAAAATTTAATACGGCGGCAATAAAATTACCATAATTTATAACCGAAGCAGTTTCACCTTTACCAACAGCCAGCTTCCACGAAGTAAAATCTATTCCAACAGTAAAAACAGATATTACAGGCATAATTACATCATTTACAAGGGCGTTTACTATACTTGTAAAAGCTGTTCCTATAATAACGCCCACAGCAAGATCAACCACATTACCCTTTGATATAAATTTTTTAAACTCATTTACAATGCTCATTTAAACACTTCCTTTTCATTAATTATGTTATAACCAGTTTACCAGATAATTACTTGGTGTTTTACATAATTTTACTTAAAATAACATGATTGTTAATTTATTCACTATTGTTGACAAAGCAAAAATATGATGATATAGTGTTAGCAATAAAAATATTTTCGTAAAAGGAGAAAGCATTATGAAGAAGTTTAACGCAGCTAAGATGATGATGGAAATGTGCATGCTTTGCCGCGCTGATTTTCCAATGTGCTTTCTGTCATACTAACGAATTTTGAATTAAAAAAGCAAAATTATTTTGTATTACCTAAGGGAAGCTTTATTGGAAGCTTCCCTCTTTTATTATGCTTGAAAGGAGTTTATAATGAAAACAACAGCACATATAATCGTTGAAACCAATATAAAAAATAAACGAATGTGAAATGGCAGCTTTAAAAATAAAACATTTAAGTTAAACAAAGAAACACTTTTTGTTTCTTAAAACGAAATATTTTTTTAAGATATTTTCGTTATAATAAAAAATAAAAATATTAAGGAGAGTTTTTACTTATGAAAAAATTTATTTCTTTTGTTCTTGCGGCAGCGCTCACAGTTGCCGGTATTGTTTCTCTTTCCGCATGCTCAAACTCAAATAAAAAGAGCGGCGGAGTTACCATCGCCGTTCCAAACGACACAACAAACGAAGCTCGTGCGCTTTTGCTTTTACAGGATAACGGCTACATTAAATTAAAAGACGGCACAGGCATAACTGCAACTATTCAGGATATTCAGGACAACCCATATAACATCACCTTCAAAGAAGTCGAGGCTGCCCAAATTCCAAATGTACTTAAAGATGTAGACTTTGCTGTTATAAATTCCAACTATGCTATTGAAGCAGGAATTAACCCGGCTCAGCAGTCTCTTGCTACCGAGGGTTCCTCATCTGCTTACAGCAACATTGTGGCTGTAAAAGAAGGTAATGAGGCAAGTGACAAAACAAAGGCCCTTATTGCAGCCCTTAAGAGCGAAAAGGTTGCAACTTATATTAAGACCCAGTATGCCGGCGATGTGGTAAGCGTTGTTGAAAATCCTGGAAACGGTTTTGACGACACAGTTAATTATGACGCATTATCAGGCTCAACTATTTCCGTTGCAGCTTCTCCAACTCCTCATGCTGAAATTCTTAAAATAGCTCAGGAAATTTTAAACGAAAAAAATATTACTCTTAAAATAGTTGAATACACTGATTACGTTCAGCCAAACAACGTTGTTGAAAGCGGCGAGCTTGATGCTAACTACTTCCAGCATTTCCCTTATCTTGACGATTTCAACAAAGAAAACAACACTCACTTAGTATCTGCCGGAGACATTCACGTTGAGCCTCTTGGTATATACGGCGGAAAACAAAATAATCTTGATGCTATTAAAAACCAGTAAAATCATTTAGCAATAGAGTAATGCGCCTGCTGTTTTTTTACAGTGGGCGCATTATCCTGCCTTGGAGGTTTTCTAATGATAGAAATAAAAAATCTTTCCAAATCTTTTAACACATCTGACGGAAAGGTTGAAGCCTTAAGAGATGTTTCTCTTACAATACCTGATGGAGATATTTTTGGTATTATCGGTATGAGCGGTGCAGGAAAAAGCACTCTTGTACGGTGCATTAACATGCTTGAGCGTCCAACGTCCGGCACTGTGGCTATAGACGGACGCAATATTGGCAGCCTTCCTGAAGCTGAGCTCAGAAAAGTTCGCAGAAACATAACGATGATATTTCAAGGGTTTAATCTGCTTATGCAGCGGACCTGCCTTAAAAATGTCTGCTTTCCTCTGGAGCTTGCGGGAATAAAAAAAGCAGACGCAGAAAAAAAAGCAATGGAGCTTTTGGAAACCGTGGGTCTGCCGGATAAAGCAAATTCATACCCTGCTCAGCTCTCAGGAGGACAGCAGCAAAGAATAGCCATTGCCAGAGCCCTTGCAACTAATCCAAACGTGCTGCTTTGTGATGAAGCAACCAGCGCTCTTGACCCTAAAACCACCCATTCCATATTAGAGCTTATTCGCTCAATTAACCAAAAGCTTGGAATTACAGTTATAATCATTACCCACCAAATGAGCGTTGTTGAGGAAATCTGTAATCACGTAGCTATTCTTGACAAGGGTAAAGTGGTTGAACAGGGTGAGGTTGGTTCTATATTTTCCTGCCCAAAATCAGAGGCGGCAAAGCGGCTGGTATTCCCTGACGGTGCAGATGATGTACTCGCAGGCAACCCGGATGAGTGCCCTATACGAATTGTGTTTAACGGAGCCCATACCACTAAAACACCAATCATAGCCCAAATGGCAATAGAGCATAATATTGCCGCAAATATCCTGTATGCTTCTACCAGGAGCATAGGAGATAAGGTTTATGGGAATATGCTTCTTGGCATTCCGGAAAAAGATGATCAGGTTCAAAGAGCCGTTAAATATTTAAATGGCATTAACAATTTAATCGTTGAGGAGGTGAAGGAAAATGTATGATAAAGTATTTTCGTCCCAGGCTTTTGCAGAAGCAATGACTGTAATGCAAAACGAGTTTTTGTTTGCTCTTTGGGAGACCATATATGTAACTGTAGTTGCAACAGCTTTTGCTATAGTAATAGGTCTGCCCCTTGGTATTTTACTGGTAGCAGGAGAAAAGGACGGCGTTTTGCCTTTGCCTAAAAGCCTTATGGGTATTCTTAACATAATAATAAATTTACTTCGGTCAATACCTTTTCTCATCCTTATGATAATGGCCTTTCCTCTGGCAAGACTGATTGTTGGAACGGCGGTTGGCACAACCGCTTCGATTATTCCCCTTGTTATTGCGGCTTTCCCTTTTGTTGCACGGCTTGTTGAAAGCAGCCTTAGAGAAGTAAACCCAAATATAATTGAAGCAGCACAAAGCATGGGGGCTTCACCTTTTCAGATTATTACAAAGGTTTTAATTCCCGAGAGTATTCCTTCCCTTATTTCCAACTTTACCATTGCTATAACCACCATACTTGGTTATTCTGCAATGAGCGGAATTATCGGCGGCGGCGGACTTGGTAAAATAGCTATTAATTACGGTTATTACCGTTATAAATACCTTATAATGCTGTTTGCGGTTATTTTGCTTATTATATTGGTGCAGGTTTTCCAAAGCGTGGGTACCTACGCTGCAACAAAATCTGATAAACGCTTAAAACGCTAAGTAGAAAAATAATTATAAAATAATATATTTTGTATAACACAAACAAAAACCCCATTTATAAAAATGGGGTTTTTATATTACTTTTACAATACTATCTTATATCGTATATGGTTTTTCTCTTGTTATTTCTCTTTTTTTAAAAAGAGAAGTAAGAAAAGCAAAAAATCACATTCCGTAATATGTTCTGCAGGTTTTGCCACCCTTTTCAACCTTTACTTTGCCTGCCTTACAGCTAAAATGAATGTTGAAAACGCAGTTTTCTGCAGAGCAAGAAATAGACGTGTCAAAATCCTGCCCAAATTCAACATCGCCTTTTAAAGACATTTTATAATCAGGCAGACCATCATACGAATTACACCGGGCTCCTCCTGCCTTTGCCGACATCCTTAAATTTGAACAGCAGCATTGGCATTTTTTATTATGCACGCAGTCCAGCGCTAAACATTCCAGTTGATGCATATTTTTTACTGAATGTTTGGATCTTCTTTAAAGCTAAGGCATCTTGTTCTGTGCTCTTTAACATCCTTTTGGCAGTAGCTAACCTCGATTTGTGGAAGTTGGCATCTGTTGCCTGCATGATGTGTGCACTCTGTAACTGTACATTGAATAAGCTGTGTTCCAATACCCATAATTTGATTACCTCCTGTTTTTTATTCAAAATTAGTTTAACCAAATTACATATTTATAACCGCAAATTTTTAAAGCTCAATTTCTTTTCCTGTCTTTAAATGATAAATAATTTTTTCTTTAACTTGTTTGCCTGTAATCCTGTTTATGGCAAGAGCGTAAAGCTCTAACTGCTTTTGATATTTTTGCTTTAAAATTTCTTTTGCATTTTTAACAATGTTATCCGTCTTATAATCCACCAGCACAAAAGATCCATCCTCTTCAAAAACGCAGTCAATAATTCCCTGCACCATAACAGGCTCGTCACAGTATCCGTTTTGTGGGCCCAGTTCGAGTATAAACGGCTTTTCCCTGTAAACCTTTTGTGATTTACATATACGCTTATAAAGCCCGCTTGATTTAAACTGCTCTATCATATCCCTGTCAATTAAAGTAAGCTCTTTTTCACTGAAATATTCTCCCTGCTTCATTCTTTCAATGAGCATATCAAAGCTTTCACTTTGGCGCAGATGATATAAAAGAGCATGAGTGACAGTGCCTGCGAGTGCGCCGTCCTTGCTTTTTTTTCTCCCCATTGACTGATAAGGAACAAAAGCATTCTCATCCTTAGTAAGCCCGGTAACCGAAGCTTTTCTTGGCACAGTGACTGTGGAGGTATCCCATGCTTCATTTAGCAGGTCAGTAACTTTTTGACTGTGCTCAGGCACCACAACGGTTTTTTTTATTTCCTCGTCCTTATCCTCTATATGTACTCTGTTAATACTATATTTTCCTTTTCCTCCTGCCCTGCTTGCATACACCGCAGATAAAAGAGCCTTTAAAAAGGTTGTGTTTCCCGATGTCAAATCCTCCATATTAACGGTTTTGGTTTCACTTAGCTTGTCTATGTCATCATCGCTTATAACTCCGGTAATGTACATACGCTCTTTTGCCCGCGTCATTGCAACATAAAGCATACGCATTTGCTCTTCTAAAGTATTTATGGTATTTTGCTCTTTAATAAGTGCCATCATAGGCGTTTGAATTTTAGCCCGTCTTTGTGTATCAATATGGCTTAAACCTATTCCCAGCCTGTTGTTAAAAACATAATAGCCCGTCTGGGTATTGTGATAAAGCCTTTTATTAGTATCTCCAATAATAACAACAGGAAACTCCAGCCCCTTGCTCTTATGCATGGTCATAATACTCACTGCATTGCTTCCCTGCACAAAGCCTTCCATATCCGGCGCCTTTTTAAGCTCCTTTAAAGCTTCAAAATATTCCAGAAAACCTGATATGCCATAGTAACCCATGTCTTCAAATTCTTTTGCACTTTTCATTAAGTGATAAATCTGGCTTATTTTCGCTTTGCTGTCCTTATGCTTTTCCACATGCTTTAAATATCCTGTGTGCATAAGAACAGCCGCCATCAGCTCGTCAACGGACATATCCCGTCCCCTTATGGCAAAATCATCCAACATGCTCAGGAACTCATTTATTCTGGTTTTAAGGTCCTCATTACCGTTATAGCTTTTGAGACATGAATAAAAACTATCCCTTTTGCCTTTTTTTATTTCAATTAAATCGTCAACTGTAAAGCCGCCTATATCCGAAAACATAACGCTAATTAACGGTATATCATTGTCCGTATTATCTATTATGCTGATTAAATCTATAAATACCCGCGTTTCCATATAAAGGTTGTCCTCACTTTTGGACATATCAGCAGGAATGCCCTCCTGCTTTAAAAGACTGTGAAGTTCGCCGGCTACAGACCCTTTAACTGAACGAAACAGCACTGCAATATCCCTATATTCATATCCCTTTGCCACACATTCCTTAATGCGCTGTGCAATATGTTTTGCTTCTGCGCCCTCGCTGCTTTCCTTATCTATTAAATCTATTTCCACAGGGGTATCGTCACAGTTCACGTCAGTTACAAGAAAAGCCCCTTTAGGGTAATAATTTTCGTTTAAATTCAGCAAAAGGGAGAACACGTCGTTTACGCAATTAAGAATATTTTTCGAGCTGCGGTAATTGCGGAACAAATCAATTTTCAAGTTTTCACCCTCAATCCCATATTCCTGATAAACCTTGTGGAACATGGAAGGGTCCGCATTCCTAAAGCCGTAAATACTCTGCTTTATATCCCCGACCATAAACATATTCCTTTCGCCTTTTAGACTGTCTAAAATGGCTTGCTGAAGCCTGCTGGTATCCTGATATTCATCTACAAAGATATATTTATACCGCTTTTTATATTCAAGTGCCGCTTTACTGTTTTGCAGTATTTCATAAGCATAGCGTTCCAAATCATTAAAGGTTAAATATCCTTTTTCCTTTTTAATTGCGCTGTATTCATCTTCAAGAGTGGCTATTCCCTTTAACAGCATTTGCAAATCCTCGCCTGCGTCCTCCATAATTTCATCACAGTTAAGAATGGCTCTGTAGCCTAGTATATCCTTTACAAGCGCCTTTGCTTCCTTTCGCACCTGATTTATTTCCTCTTTATGGGCAGCTCCCCTTGGCATGGTGGCAAACTTTATTTCGCCTAAATCAAGACTGCCTTTTTGCATATTTTCCATAATCCCATTTAACAAAGCCCTGTCTCCAAGAACGAGATTGAGCTCTTTTTCTTCGAGCAGTGTTTCCTCCATCAGCCGGTCATAAGCTGTCAGGACGTTTTTTAAAGCATAGCTTTTAATACGGCAGTATTCCCTTTCTATGACAGAGTAATCCTTACTTTTATACATATCCGCCTGATGTTGAAGAAAGCCTTTGTAATTTGGAATGTCTCTGCAAAATTTATATGCAAATAGCAGCAGCTCTTTTATGCGCACATCGTCAGCAGGAGCAAACTTCATTGCAAAAGCGGTAAACATTTCGTCCTCAAAAAGACTGTTCAGCGCCCTTACCATTGCCTGCTCAATCATAACGGCTTCGTTGCTTAAAACCGTAAACTTTGGAGGCAAACCGATTACGTCAAAGTTATCCATAATTATCTTTTTACAAAGGGAGTGTATCGTAGAAATGTCAGACATGTACACAAGGTCCGCCTGCTCTTGCATTCCCTTTTCCAGCAGCTTTTCACGAATGCGGTTTTTCATCTCCAAAGTGGCGTCCTCAGTGAAGGTGCAGATGGCGAAATCTAAAATACTGTTTCCCTCCTCAATAAGGCTCACTATACGCTCGGTTAAAACCGCCGTCTTTCCGCTGCCTGCGCCGGCGCTGACAAGTATATTGCAGTTTCTCTCTTCAATGGCGCGAAGCTGCTCCTTATTCCACTTTACCGTTTTCACCGATTATATCCTCCAGCTCTGCTTTTTTAAAAACCCGCTTGTTTGACATATCCCCGTTTTTACAGATATCCTTAAAATCACAATAGGCGCATCCATTTTCATTTTCGCTTCCTGCAATTGCGTATGGACTTATGGCAATGTCTCCTTCATATATCCGCCTTGCTGCCCTTTTTGCCATAGCCATGCCAAACCCCATAAGACGGGACATATCCTCTCTTGCCACAGTACCCCTTTTTTCTTCTCCCGCTTTTAAGGACGATGCCCCTGTCCCCGGCTGAGCCTTTAAAAACTTATCCACTTCATTTATGTTTTTGTATTCGGGAGTGATTTTATAATATTCCAGCTCTAATGGCAGCAGCTCTTTATTCTCCTTAGCTTTGTAATGCTCAATAACCGCTTCCATATATAAGAACAGCTGTAATTTCACCCCTGCATAAACGCTGGTAAAATCAAGGGATTTGCCACCTTGCTTATAGTCCACAATGCGGATACCGTCTCCGCTCACGTCTACTCTGTCTATGCGTCCGTCCAGCTCCATGTTTTCCAGCTTATATGAGCCCAGTCTGCGCAAATCCTGCTCGCTGCACACCATAACAAAATCGCTGTTTCTAAGCTCGTCTATAACCCCCATAAGAGCGCTCTTTCCCATAGACGTTATACGCTTTGCCATAACCTTGCCAATGTTGTCTCCCGAATAAACGGAAAGCTCGTCCTCCTCCAGACGCTTTTTAACTATCTCCTCAATCATGCCCCCACTTGCTACCTTGTTTTTCAGTTCTGCATAAAGGCTTTCCATACTGTCTCCCCTTTTCTGACACCGCCTTGTTTCCTCAATTATATATCTTGAAAACTCGTCAATAATGCTGTGAAGCAGCTTGCCTGTATCCAGTCTGTTTATTTTATAAAGCTCCCGCTTTTTAGGGTGCAGACCGTATTTCACAAACTGCATAAATGCGCACTTATAGTAGCTTTCAATTCTGGTGGCGCTGATTGCCGTCTTTCCGTATATATCCCTAGCCTGATTTTCCGTTATGGAAAGGTCGTAGGTTTTTGGTTTAAAAAGATCTTTACCCTTTCCCTGCTCTTTAAAATAGTAATAAACGCCTTTGGTAATGTAATTGTCATTTCCTGCATAAACGTCCGCAATTAGATTTTTAAAAGCAATGCTCTTGCTCCTAAGCAGCCTTAAGCTCATTTCCTCGTTAAAAGGCACGTCCATATTTACGACAAGGCCGCCAAGCAGCCGCTGCACCTTTGGAAACAGCATTTTATTTTCCCGCTCATTGCCGTAAACACCCCTGTCACTATGGCTTAAATAGAGATAGTCCGTTGGCTTGCTAAACATCTTATAGGTTAAAAGCTGCTCTAAGTTATTTAAGTCAAAGGAATCCCTGCCTATTTTAATTTCTATCGCCGCTGAATCGTAATCGGAAAGCAGCCCTGTTTTCTGAGTTATCTTTGGCACTGTTCCATCGCTGATGCCCAGCACCAAAAGGCATTTTGCCTTTTGTATTTTCGTGCGTGAAATATCCCCTATAACAACGCAGTCCCGCTTATCGGGGATAACGCCCAAGGTAACGGATAACAGCCCCGTTTCCAAAACAGACGTAAAAAGCCCTGCTTCCATCTCGGTATCTTCAAAGATGTGCTCCATGCGCTCCAGTATTTCTATTACCTTTTTAAAGCTGCGCTCGTCCACCTCGCTTTCAAAAGTAATTTCAAAGGAATAAAGATAGTTTGCAGCCGCCCTTGCCATTTCCCGTGCGGTCTTCGCCTTTTGCATTTCTTTTTTAAAGCCGGCGGCAGTAACCCTTTTTCGCAGCTCCTCCATATGCTCGTTATCTTTAATAGGGACCATCATACGGCGCATTCTGTGCTTTAGCACAAAATTTTCAATCTCCTGAATGTCCTCTTTGTTTTCCAGCATAATTCCCTGCTTTATCATGCCAATAAAACATCCCTGCTCAAAGGTCAGACAGTTTTTTAAGCTGTAAATAAGAAACTTGGCTATACGTCTTGACATTAAAGGGATTTTTCGGTCAAGAAAATAAGGTATGCCGCAATCAAGCATACACTGTTCTATAAGCCTGCCGTATTCTTCAATATCACCGACCATAAGGCTTATATCCTTATAAAGGTAACCGCTGTTTTTCAGCTCTATAATTTTGGCAATGGCATGGTCAACTTCAGATAAGGCTGTGGCAAAGGAAAAAAGCTCCACGCTGCTGTCGCTTACGTCTTTTATTTCTTCTTTGCCGTCAAAGAGGTTTTTTTCAAGATGAGTGATAGAGTTAATGTTCTCCCGCTCCTTTAAGCTGATAACCTCCACATCAGGTACTTTTTCCCTAAGCTTTTCCACTGTCTGCGTGGTAAGAGAAAAAAGCCCCTTTTTGCTGCCGTCAGTACAAAGACAAACGCATAATAAACTGCACACCTTCGCCATCTCTTCAATGGTGTTAAAGCCCTGAAAGGTAAACACGTCAAAGTGGTCTATATATATTCTCGCTCCTTTAAGCAGACGGGAATTTTTAATGCGTCCGTTTATTATATTTATAATGTCCTCGTTATCTTTAAACTTGTCTTTAAACTCGCTGTAAGCCCTGTATATCTCTGTAATGTCCTTTAGCTTTTCCTTAGTCTTGCCCCTTGTTTCCAGCCTTTGCAAATCCTGTGCGGAGGCGCCGAACTGCTTACACTCGGTAATGGTTTTCGCCATGTCAAAGCTAAACCCCGGAACCTTATAAGCTCCTTTATAAACCTTTAGCTCGTTATCGTAATCATAAAGCAGCTTATTCACAAACATAGCTTTGTTGACTTCGTCCAGCAGATAGCAGCCGTTTGTACCCAGCTCGTCTCTAAGAACGCTGATAAGACGGCGAAAGCTCAAAACCCGTATTTCAAAAAGACCTGCCCCCGTTTCCCTTATAAGCTCCCGCTCTGTTTCAAAGGTAAACTGGTCAGGCACTATGACAATAATGTTGTCATACCCCGCCTTTAAATCCTCTTTTATTCTTTCCGTAATATAAGCGGTTTTGCCGTATCCGCTTCTTCCTATAACGATTTGCTTCAAAGCTTCCTCCATGGTAAAATTGATATATACAGTATAGCATGTATACTTTTTTTCGTAAAATATCGGCGTATAAATAAATATACTCTGCGGTTTTTCATTGACAAAGTTATAAGCCTATATTATAATGAATAATGCTTTACGAATGCTGATGTAACTCAGGCGGTAGAGTACCACCTTGGTAAGGTGGAAGTCACGAGTTCGAGTCTCGTCATCAGCTCCAGCGTCGTCGCAAACTACGCTTAGTTTGCGACGACTTTTTTTATAAAAAAGTCATCTCTCACCCGCTTCGTTGCTCCTCCTTATTCGAGAAAAACCAATCGGTTTTTCTCGAGATGTTTGGGTATTCCTTTTTGGTATTTACGTATCAACAAATTTTTAAAGCCTACAATAATTAATCATGTAAATAGCTTGCTTCCGCCATCATCTTCACTCCCACGGAAAAGCCCTTTGCAAAGGCCTCCGCCATTCCTGCCGACGTTAAATCGTAATATTCCGACAAAAAATCATTAAAATCTCCTATTAATTCCTTATCAAGCTTTCTGACAAACCTTGACTCGTACATATTTGCTTCCTTCAGCTTTTTCCTGTATTCCTTTAAAATCGGCTCGGTTTCTTCCCTCGGGCATATCTCACCATCATATAACTTCATTAATAAGCTTTTCATATTATCTGTACTCCTTATTATAGTATGAAAATATTATAATAAGATAATCTTATAATGTCAATATTATGATTTATCTTTGTGTTGACTAGGTGATGAACATATGATAGTATGAACCTAGGAGATGAAAACAATGAAAACTGAAAAGCAAAAATTTACAATTACATGTGATGAAGAGCTTTTAAATAAAATAGATGATTTTTGGTTTGAAAACAGGTTTCGCAACAGAACCCAGGCAACCTTGGAATTAATTCGCCTTGGTCTTAATGCCGCAGAGAAAGAAAAAGAAAACGCAAAAAAACCCCGTTAGCAAGCGGGGTCTTTCTTTACCTTTTGTTACCTTTTTTCTTTACCTTTCTTTTAGAAAAAAGAAAGGTAAAACCAAAGAAAACCTAATTACCGATAAACATATCTTTTGGTAAAAAGCCGTTTTTAACTTCAAAATGGGTATATAGGTTTTTCTTTTTAGCTCTTTTTCTTTCTTTTAGAAAAAAGAAGGGTAAAACCAAAGAAAACATGATTACCGATAAATATATTTTTTTGTATAAATCCGTCTTTAAATCTAAAACAAATATATAAGTTTTCTTTTTCAAAAAAGAAAAAGTAGATAAATTATGATATAATAGCTTTATCCACATTTATTTTTTACCGATAAATATATTTTTTAAGGCTAAAACAAATGCAGGGTTTTCTTTTTGTTACTTTTTCTTTTTTCTAAAAGAAAAAGTAAAAGAAAAACTAAAAAAACAAAGGAAAAAATTGTGACTGATTGTAAGCTGTCTCAGGAGATGAGAATAAACGGGGCTACCCCTGTAGAAAATTTATTTATATCAGAGTTTATGTTAAGCGCACCGGGCGACTTTGTAAAGGTCTATATTTACGCTCTTATGCAGTGCTATATGGGCATGGAATGTAACCTTGGCTCCATTGCTCACGACCTTAGCATGGATGACGAAAAGGTGGAAAGCGCATTTATGTACTGGACGAGAAAAGGGCTTTTAAAAAAGGCGGGCGGCCGTTATTCCTTTGAATCACCCAAGTCCGTGGTATATTGCGGCGCAGTATCAAAGGGAGACGCCCTTTCAGCTTACAAGGATTTTAACGCAGCCCTCTATGAAATAATGGCGGGAAGAACCTTAACCCCGGCAGACTTTGAAATGTCGTACGACTGGATTGAAATATACGGCATGAGCCGCGAATGCGTTCTGGAAATGGTGAATTATGCCGTTACGCAAAAATATAAAGCAGGAACTCGGGTCAGCTTTAACACCCTTAATAAAATGGCTATATCCTGGGTAGATATGGGAATTACCACAGCGGATGCGGCGAGAAGCTATATAGACAGCCAGACAATCATTACCTCAGACGCAAAAGTAATTTTAAATCACTTAGGGCAGTTCCGCAATCCAACTGTGGATGAATACAAGCTGCTGGAAAAATGGGAAAAGGAATACGGCTTTAATGCCGATGCGCTTATTGCCTGCTGTTCACAAATGGTATACAGTAAAAGCCCAAGCTTTGCCCTCCTTGATAACATTGTGGAAAAATACCACGCCATAGGCGTAAACACTGCTGAGGCAATAAAGCAGGAGCGGATGCGCGGCGATGAAATGTTTAACGTCTATAAAGAGATAATCAAGAGGTGCGGCGGCTACGGCAGCGCAACAAAAGCCCAAAGAGAGCTGATAGACGGGCTTATTAAAGACGGCTTTAATAAACAGGCTTTGCTCTATGTGTGCGACCATCTTGTATCAATGGATAAAAAAGGTCTCTCCCACACAATACAGCTTGCGAAAGAGCTTAAAAGCATGGGAATAACCGAGGAAAACGCCGTTTGTGAAGAGCTGGAAAGGCGCTCCGCTCTTAGGGAGCAGGTTAAGGAATTCCTTGAAACAGCGGGCTTTTCCCGTATTCCGAGCAAAAAGGATATGGATATGTACAGCGGCTATTTTGCTGTGTTTAACAGCCATGAAATAATGCTGAGAGCGGCGCAGCTTGCAGCACAGGCAAAGAACAAAACCCAGCATTTAAACCGTCTTTTGGAGGAATGGAAAGCAAAGGGCGTTACAGATGTGAGCCAGGCGCAGGACATTGCGCCGGAGGTTCAAAAGAAAGATGCAGAGAAAAAGGAATATATAAAGGGCGATAGAACCTATACAGACGAAGATCTTTTTGATATATTTGAATAGGGGTAATTTATGGATAAATATGCCAGAATAAGAGATAATAATTTAAAAGAACAAACAAGACGCTTCGGTCAGGTAACTAATGAATTTGCCGATATAAGAGAGCTGATAACCACAAGAAAAGAGCTGCAAAGCGGCTTTGACCTTGTTTTAAGCAGCGACGAGGATTTCACAGCATACACTAAAAAAATCCGCAGTATAAACGCCGATATAAGAAAAGCCCTTGAAAAGCACGGGCTGCCTGCAAATTATTTGGAGCCTATATTCAACTGCACTATATGCGAGGATAAAGGCTATTATTATGAAAACGGTGTTACTCCAAAGCGGTGCAAATGCAATACCGACCTTGGCTTTGGCTGCTCCTTTGATGATTTTAATAAAGAGCTGTTTTCAAAGGAAAAACCGGAGGGACGAAAAACATCCCCACATGAGCATATAAGCGCCACTCTTGCCTTTGCAAAGGAATACTGTGCGAGGTTTCCAGACAACATAAAACCAAACATCTTGTTTTACGGCTCCAGCGGTCTTGGCAAAAGCTTTCTTGCATCATGTATATGCAGCGAGCTGAAAAATCGGGGATTTTTCCCCGTTAAAGTCAACGCCTTTAAGCTTATAGAGGACTTTCGGGATAAACACGTTAAAGATATTCCGTATCCTGCCGATTATTATGGATGTGACTTTCTTGTAATTGATGATATTGGCACCGAGCCTTTGTATAACAACATCACCGTTGAATATCTCTTTGCCCTTATTAACGAACGCATTGAAAATAAAAGGGCAACTCTTTTCGTCACAAACCAGTCCTTTGAAAACTGCTGCAAACGCTATGACGAGCGGCTGGCATCAAGAATGTTTGACAGCATGATGACAGAGCGGATTGCATTCTTTGGCGAAAATCTTAGGCTTAAGAAGAAATAAACATATGTTTTTATTCTATTGCAAATAATCAAAATCCGTGTATAATTGCTTTATAAAGGAGGCGATATTATGTATAAATGGGTTTGCCTTGTCTGTGGATACGTCCACGAGGGTGACGAGCCCCCTGAGGTTTGTCCTGTCTGCAAGGTTCCTTCGGACCAGTTTAAAAAAGCTGACGAGTAAGAAAGCTTTATTTTAAAACAGAAAGCACAACATATTCCCCCTTTTTGCGACATATTATTAAGGTAGCAAAAGGGGGTTTTTTTATGTCAAAGCATTTTTGGGTCATACTTATTTTATTTGGCATCGCCGTTTCCCTGTTTTCCGGAACCACGGAAGAAACGGCAATGGCGGGAGTTGAAGCGGGAAAAACCGCGGTAAATTTGGTTATAGGCGTTGTAGGCGGCTTTGCCTTTTGGATGGGGCTTATGAACATTGCGAAAAAAAGCGGCCTTGTGGGGATTCTGGCAAGGGCACTAAAGCCTGTGATTTTATTTCTTTATCCCGAAACAAAAAACAATAAAGAAGCGATGGAAAATCTTTGCCTGAATATGAGCTGTAATATGCTTGGTCTTGGCAACGGCGCCACTCCCGCAGGTCTTAAAGCCATGAAATCCTTACAGGAAAAGAACAAGGAAAAGCAAATCGCAACCAATGCCATGTGTATGTTGCTGGTTGTAAACGCTTCCTCCGTTCAGCTCCTGCCAACCTCTATAATCACTTTAAGAAGCACTATGGGCAGCCCTGACCCTGCATGCGTTGTGCCTGCCATTCTCATTGCAACCGCTGTATCAACTATATGCGGTATTATAGCTGTAAAGCTGTGTGAACGTCTATGGTAAACAACATCATTTTATTTATGATTGCCGGAATTATCATATACGGCATATATACGGGTATAGACGTTTACGGCGCCTTTGTGGACGGCGCAAAAGAGGGTCTGCAAACAACTGTGCGGATATTCCCTTATATGATTGCCCTTATGGTAGGAGTTACCATTTTCAGAACGTCGGGAGCCATTGAGCTTTTAAGCAAAGTATTCGCACCCTTGTTCACCCTTTTAAGACTGCCTAAGGAAACCCTTCCCCTTGCCATCTTAAAGCCGTTTTCCGGCGGCGCATCCATAGGTATACTTGCGGATATTTACGCCGCCTACGGTACAGACAGTTATATAGGGCTTATAGCTTCTGTAATGATGGGCTCTTCCGAAACAATTTTTTACACCGTTGCACTGTACTTTGGCTATGTCGGCATTAAAAACACCCGTTATACCGTTATGTGCGCTTTTATTGCCCAATTTGCAGGAATGATGGGCGCCCTTATCGCTGTAAACCTGCTTTTTTAGTCTTGTATAATGCATGAAAAATATGGTATTATAATTAAATAGAATTTATTCGCATATAAGGACCTCATCTGTCCTTATATGCGCCTTTAATATAAGCGAGTAAAGGAGAAACCAGCATGAGTGAAAAATTTTATATTACAACGCCGATTTACTATCCAAGCGACAAACTTCATATAGGACATGCCTATGCAACTGTAAATACAGATGCTATCGCACGCTTTAACAGGCTGCTTGGCAAAGACGTTTGGTTTTTAACCGGAGCGGATGAACACGGGCAGAAAATACAGCGCAAGGCAGAGGAAAAGGGCGTGACTCCTCAGGAGTATGTAGATGAAGTGGTTGCAGGCATTCAGGAGCTTTGGAAGCTAATGAATATCAGTAATGACGATTTTATCCGCACTACACAAAAGCGTCACAGCGATGCTGTTATGAAAATATTTAAGCAACTCTATGATAAAGGTGACATATACAAAGATGAATACGAAGGGCTTTACTGCACCCCTTGCGAATCCTTCTGGCTGGAACGCCAGCTTAAGGACGGCTGCTGCCCTGACTGTGGACGAAAGGTGGAAAAGGCAAAGGAAGAAAGCTATTTCCTGCGCACCAGCAAATATGCAGACAGGCTCATAAAATATATTGAAGAACATCCTGACTTTATTGAGCCCGCTTCAAGGGCAAAGGAAATGATGACAAATTTCTTAAAACCGGGGCTTGAGGACCTTTGTATTTCCAGAACGTCCTTTTACTGGGGAATTCCTGTGGATTTTGACCCTAATCACGTTATATATGTATGGCTGGACGCTCTTTCAAACTACATTACTGCTCTTGGCTATGGCAGCGATGATGATTCCATGTACCAAAAACTGTGGCCGGCAGACCTCCATGTCGTAGGAAAAGAGATAATCCGTTTTCATACTATCTACTGGCCTATAATTCTTATGGCGCTGGATTTGCCTATGCCTAAAAAGATTTTCGGTCACGGCTGGCTCACTATTGACGGGGGTAAAATGTCTAAAAGCAAGGGAAATGTGGTTGACCCTAAACTGCTGGTAGACCGATACGGTGTAGACGCTATCCGTTACTTCCTGCTTCGTGAAGTGCAGTTTGGCGGTGACGGCGAATTTACAAACGAAGCCCTGCTTAATAGGATTAATTTTGACCTTGCCAACGACCTTGGCAATCTAGTATCCAGAACCGCATCTATGATAGAAAAATATTTTGACGGTATTATTCCATCTATGGGTGAAAAAACAGATTTTGACCAGGAGCTGGAGGAGAGCTTTTCCCAATTAAAGGTGGATGTTACCAAACTTATGGATAAATACAAAATAAATGAAGCCTTAACTGAGATATTCAGGGTTATAAGCGTTTGTAATAAATATATTGACCTTACAGAGCCTTGGGTGCTGGCAAAGGACAAAAGCAAGAAAAATATCCTTGGCAACGTCATGTATCACCTTGCTGAATCCCTTAGAATTATCAGCATTTATTTAACTCCGTTTTTACCTGACACAGCAGTTGAAATTCGCCGTCAGCTAGGTATTGGCGAGGAAATGAACATGTTTGCGGACGTTGACTTTGGTAAAGAAATCATGGGGGCTAAAGTGACTAAAGGCGAAGCCCTTTTCCCAAGAATTGATATACCAAAAGAACTGGAAGATCTGGAAAAACTTAAGCCTGCAAGTGCACAAAAGAAGGAAGAAGAACCGAAAACAGTAAACAGGGAAAGCAAGCCGGAAATTACAATTGATGATTTCGCAAAGCTGGATTTACGCCTTGGAAAAGTGCTGGAATGCGTACCTGTTGAAAAGAGCGATAAGCTTTACAAGCTTCAGGTAAAAATAGGCAGCGAAACAAGACAGGTGGTATCAGGCATAAAGAAGTTCCTTTCTCCTGATGACATAATAGGAAAAACTGTTGTTGTTGTATACAATTTAAAGCCGGTAAAACTACGGGGCGAAATGTCCTGCGGTATGATACTTGCAGCAAGCAACGATGATGACACTTCTCTTTCCCTTATAACTACAGACAGGGAAATGGAAGACGGCCTTGGTGTGCGCTAATGTGGTTTGATACTCATACCCATCTTTCCGACGAGTGCTTTAACGAAGTCCGCGAAAATATTATTGCATCTTTTGAAAAGGATGAAATTTGCGGCGTTATTGATGCAGGCACCAATTTTGAGGACAGCAAAAGAGCTATTGAAAATGCAAAAGCCCATCCTGCCGTATACGCTGCCGTGGGCATCCATCCCGATTTTATAGGTAAACTGGAAAAAGGCTATCAGGATGAGCTTTTAAGGCTTGCCCGCTCCTCAAAAAAAGTGGTTGCCATTGGTGAAATCGGTCTTGATTATCACTATGATGTTGACCCACGAGAATACCAACAGAAAAAAATGATTGAAATGGCAGAGGTTGCAAAAGAAGCAAACCTCCCTATTATAATTCATGACAGGGACGCCCATAACGACGTAATGAATATAATAAAAAATAACTGTAAAGGTGTTTGCGGCGTGCTCCACTGCTTTTCAGGCAGCTATGAGATGGCAATGGAAGCAATAAAGCAGGACTTTTATATATCCATCGGCGGACCTATAACCTTTAAAAACGAAAAGAAGCTTAAAGAAATGGCGCCAAAGCTGCCTCTTGACCGTTTGCTTGTGGAAACTGACTGTCCGTGTCTTGCTCCTGTGCCCGTGCGCGGCACAATGAACGTGCCGGCAAATATTAAATATACGGGACAGGTTCTTGCAGACTGTATTGGTATGAGTGCAGACAAGGTGGCAGAAATAACCACAGCAAACGCAAAACGACTTTTTAAACTGGAGGACTAATGAATACTTACATCTATGAATACGGAGATAACCTATATATAAATTTATCCAACACCTGTACTAATGACTGCGTCTTTTGCGTCCGCAGGCAGCAAAGTATTATGGGCGGACTTAACCTTTGGCTAAGTGAAGACGCACTTGCAAAGGATGTTATTGCTGATTTGGAGCAAAAAGACCTTTCAAAATATGCAATGGTTGTTTTTTGCGGATACGGAGAGCCAACCTCAAACATAGATGCGCTTGTTGAAGTAGGTAAATACCTTAGAACTAAAGGAGTTACCGTAAAGCTCAACACCAATGGTCAGGGCAGCCTCTATCATGGTCGGGACATTATTCCGGAAATTGCCCCATACATAGATATTGTTTCAATCAGCTTAAACGAATGCAGTGCAGAGAGCTATAACAAGGTTAGCTGCAGTGAATACGGCGAGCAAGCCTTTGATGCTGTAATTGCTTTTATAAAGGGCTGCGTAAAGGCTATTCCAAAAGTTGTTGTAACTGTGGTGGATATAATACCGGAGGAACATATTGAGCAGTGCAAGACTCTTGCAAATGAGCTGGGTGCAGAGCTGCGTGTCCGCAATTATACCAAATACTAAGACTTATGGAGCGGATAGACGATTTGCAAATAAAGGGTCTGCATATAATTCAGGATACAGACCTTTTCATGTTTGGAACGGACAGCGTACTTCTTGCTGATTTTGCCCGGGTAAAAAAAAATACCGATGTGCTAGATATTGGCACAGGCACAGGTGTTATTTGCTTTTTGCTTTACGGCAGATGCAGCAGCGCAAAATATACAGGTATAGACATCCAGCCACGGGCTATTGAGCTGGCAAAAAGAAGCAAGGCTTTAAACGGCATTGACGAGGGCATTGAATTTATCTGTACAGACTTAAAAGACTTTACCAGAAAAAACAGTTACGATTTAGTCTGTACCAATCCTCCGTACGAAAAACTGGGAACCGGATTTACAGGCGGGAATGAACACGTTATGAAAAGCCGCTATGAAACAGCTTCAACCCTTTTTGATATAATATCCTGCGCTGCCCGCAATTTAAAGCCTAAAGGCAGGCTTTGCATGGTATACAAGGCGGAGCGCATAGCCGAGCTTACTCTCGCCCTTAGCGCTCACGGGCTGGAACTAAAGGCACTACGGACTATTCAAAAAAACGCTGCAAATCCGCCAAGACTCATTCTCGTTGAAGCAATAAAGGGAGGCAATTGCGGCGTTAAGTGGCATGCGCCTCTTATAATGTATGATAACGGCGGTAAACTTACAGATGAAATGAGGAGAATATATAATGGTGGGTAAGCTGTATCTTGTATCAACTCCCATAGGAAATATGGGTGATATTACGTTGCGCGCTATAGAAACTCTTAAAAATGTGGATATTGTTCTTGCCGAAGATACAAGAGTAACCGGCAAACTCCTATTTAATCTGGATATAAAAAAGCCTCTTATAAGCTACCATGAACACAGCAGCGGCAAACGCCATACAGACATCCTTGAGCGAATAAAGAGCGGCGAAAACGCCGCTCTTTGCAGTGATGCAGGTATGCCCTGTATATCCGACCCGGGGCAACAGCTTGTAAAGGATGCCATTGAAGAAGGAATAACCATCATTCCAATTCCCGGAGCAAACGCCATGCTTACAGGGCTTATTGCAAGCGGAATTTCCACAAACTGTTTCACCTTTATGGGCTTTTTCCCCCGCAAAAAGAGAGAAGAAGAAATGCGCCGTGTGTCCTCATCTTTGTCCACTCTTGTGTATTACGAAAGCCCTATGCGGATTGTTGACGCAGTAACTGCTATTGCTCAGATTATGCCGGAAAGGGAAATAGTTATTGCCCGTGAACTTACCAAGCTCCATGAAGAGTTTATCCGCGGAACCACAAAAGATGTACTGGAAAACTTAAAGAATAGAGACAGCATAAAGGGAGAAATGGTTATTATCATTGCTCCGTCAAATCCCGAAACCAAAGAAATTACCGACAAGGAAATTGAAGATCATTTAAAAACCATGTTAAGTAACGGCGAAAGCCTGAAATCTGCCGTTAAAACCGTGTGCGAGCTTTACGGCTTAAATAAAAACCACGTTTATGATTTAGGCAAAAAATTGTGAAAGAAGCTAAAATGAATAACAATCTGCAATTTGAAGAAATAACAAAATCATACAAAGGTCTTAAAGAAATAAAAGAACTTTATTTTGCCTCTTTTCCAAAAGAGGAACGTATGCCCTTTTGGTATATAGTAAGAAAGACAGCTTTTGACATGGTGGATTTCCTCGCAGTATGTGACGGCGATGATATAGTAGGTATGTCTTATATAATGAAAAAGGATGACCTTGTATATATACAGTATCTTGCCATAAACGGTAAACACCACTCAAAGGGCTATGGCAGCCGCACTCTTGACGGTTTAAAAGAGCGTTACTCCGGCTGTCGTATTATTCTTGAAATTGAAGAAATGAATTCCTTGTCAGAAAACTTTGACCAGCGCCTTCGCAGAAAAGCATTTTATGAAAAGAACGGATTTAAAGAAGCTGGCATTATACTTGACGAGTTTGGAAATAAATATGAATTTTTTAACTTTAACGGTGAATTTACCATTAAAGAATA
Source organism: uncultured Christensenellaceae bacterium (assembly GCA_910585035.1). Lineage (GTDB taxonomy): Bacteria > Bacillota > Clostridia > Christensenellales > MGBC116941 > MGBC116941. The sequence continues at coordinate 44,235 of CAJUEF010000007.1, forward strand.
CCATGAACTGGTTAAAAAATTCCGCGGCGCTTTTATTTATTTTTTTACAAAGCCAAAGGTATATTTTAAATAACCTCATTAATTTTTCTTTTACTTTACGATGGGGTTAATTAGTGATAAAATTTAAGTATGTATATTACCAGCTTGCACATAAAAGGCTTTAGAAACTTAAAGCCGGAAATATTTGCGCCATCCAAAGGCTGCAATGTCATCCTTGGTCATAATGCTCAGGGAAAGACTAACCTTTTGGAAGCAATATATTACTGTGCCTTTGGCAAAAGCCACCGTCAAAAAACTGACGAGGGGCTTATTTCTTTCGATTCCCAGTTTGCCTCCCTTAAATGCTATTATTTAAGAGACGAGCTTCATCATAACATAAACGTGCAGCTTAACCATGGTCAGAAAAAAATAGCCGTAGATGGCTCTGCAATAAAAAAGCGCAGCGAATTAATTGGAAAGCTTCCTGTTATTATGTTCTGTCCCGAGGATTTAAACATCGTTAAAGGCAGCCCCGGTGAACGCAGAAAGTACATGGATAGAGGGCTTTCCCAATTATATCCCCGTTATTTTGAATCACTTAGTAAATATTACGCAGCTCTGAAAAACCGCAATGCAGATTTAAAGACCGGTGGAAAATCCCTGGAAGCATGGAACGAACAGCTAAGTAAATACGGAACGGTTATAAATAAATTTCGTCAAAAATATATTGAGGATATATGTGCAAAGGCAGCAGGTATTCACAGATATATGGTAATAAAAGAAAAAATATCCCTTGCACTTAACATTGACACTCGGCTATTAGAAGAACAAAGCTATATTAGAGCCCTTGAACAAAGCCGTGAAAAAGATTTAAAGCTTGGCATAACCACCATTGGTCCCCATAAAGATGACGTGGAAATAACTATTATGGGCAAAGAAGCAAAACTCTTTGGGTCTCAAGGGCAACAGCGCACCATTGCTCTTTCCATGAAGCTTGCCGAACTCAAATACATTGAAGCCCACATCGGAGAAAGTCCGGTGCTGCTTTTAGATGATGTTATGTCTGAACTTGACAAGGCAAGGCAAAGCCGTCTTATGTCTCAAATTGATGGCATACAATCCTTTATTACCACAACTCATATGGAGCTGGCTCATACGGGAGATATATATACAATGCGTAAAGGCAGTATCACTTAGCCATATGGCTAAGTGATACTATTTTTAAAGCTTAATATACAATTGAAAAACAACAAATACCCATGATATTTAAAATATTTCTTTATTCCTCACTCTTTTGAGGACGGCTAAAAAGCTTGCTTAAAACCTCTTCACCCTTGGCATTTTCGAATAAAATAGAATACACACTATGGCATATTGGCAGCTCAACATCATATTTTTTTGATAACACCTCAAGAGCTTTTGCAGTATAAACCCCCTCTGCCAACAGTCCATAGTCCTCCCCCTTTATAACTCGTTCTCCATATGCCCTGTTGTGGCTGAATTCGGAAAACACCGTTGCGCCGTAATCTCCAAGATGGGAAAGCCCATAAGCACACATGCCGTCTCCGCCCATAGCTGTTATCAGCCTGTTTATCTCCCTTGTTCCCCTTGATATAAGCACGCCCTTTAAAGAACCAACGCCCAGCCCGTCCAGCATGCCTGAGGCAATGCCAATAACATTTTTGGTTGCTGCACCTATTTCATTTCCAATCATATCACTGCCGTAATAAAAGCGTATAAGATCACTGGAAAACAAATTAATAAGCCTGTTTTTTACATCATTGTCAAAGCTGTCAATAACCATGCAGTTAGGGCGTCCTTTTGTAAAGTCCTGCACATGCCCGGGGCCTACCCATATTGCCAGCTTGCATTTTGAATATTCTCCCACAATTTCACTAAGACGTTTACCGCTGCTCTCCTCAAGTCCTTTCATACACAGTACCAGAGTTTTGTCCTCAATTCCCTTTTCGGTAAGCTCCTTCATAAGTCCACGCAGCCCTTGGGCGTTTATTGATATAACTATAATGTCAGAATTGGCAATCGTCCTTTCAATATCACTGCACATAGTTACATTATCATTTAAAGTTAAAAGCCTGTTTTTACGGGTGTCTTTAAGTTCGTTAAAATCCTTTGAAGTTTCTCTGCCGTAAAGCAGCATGCTGTGTCCTATTTTGCCAAGATACCACGCAATAAACGTGCCCCATCTTCCGCAGCCTATAACTGATATATTCAAAACTATCTCTCCTTAAACTTATTAACATTTATTTTATGAATAGTATACCCAACTAAATATCATAATTCAATAAAATAATTGAATTATGTCTATTGACTATCTTTTTAACAAGTATTATAATTAAAACATTGAAAATAAATAGTAACAATTATTAATATTGTTGATGTGGTGGTATATTATGAAATATTCAAAGCAAAGGGAGCTTATATATAATGCTTTGGCTGAAAACAAAATTCATCCCTCGGCAGATGAGATTTACAATATTTTAAAAAATGATCATCCGGCTCTTAGCCTTGCAACTGTATACAGAAATTTAAATCAGCTTGCAGAAAACCATGAAGTGCTTAAAGTGCAGATCCCCGGTCAAAAAGACAGGTTTGATTGCGATGTTCATGAGCATTACCATTTTGTTTGTGAAAAATGCGGTAAAATCTTTGATATAAAAAAAGAATGTCTGCCAATGCCTAAAGGCTGCATTGTTGAAGGTCACAGAATATCCTCTTTGGACTTATCTATAAATGGTATTTGCAAAGAATGCGCTTCTTCTGAAAAAGATTACTAAAAAATTATATATTATATTTAAGGAGTGATATTAATGGAATTAAAGGGTTCCAAGACAGAACAAAATTTGATGACAGCATTTGCAGGTGAGTCCCAAGCAAGAACTAAATACACCTACTATGCAGCAAAAGCTAAAAAAGAAGGATATGTGCACATTTCTAACATATTTATGGAAACTGCTGAAAATGAAAAAGAACATGCAAAACTTTGGTTTAAAGCCCTTCATAACGGTGAAGTGCCTGATACCATTACAAATCTTAAAGACGCTGCCGCAGGTGAAAATTATGAGTGGACTGACATGTATGCTGATTTCGCTAAAACAGCAAGAGAAGAAGGTTTTAACGCAATAGCCGCTCAAATGGACGGCGTTGCTGCAGTGGAAAAAGAACATGAAGAGAGATATCGCAGCCTTCTTAAGTCCATTGAAGACGGTACAGTATTTAAGAAAGAAAAGGAAATCGCTTGGAAGTGCCTTAACTGTGGTCATATCCACTTTGGCGCTCAGGCTCCTACTGCTTGCCCTGTTTGCGCTCATCCTCAGGCTTATTTTGAAGCTCTTCCTTGCAAAAGTAAATAACAACTAGGTTAAATAAACATTTTAAATTTATATTTTTCGAGTTTAACGATTAAATAAAAATCTCCCATGAATTTCATGGGAGATTTTTATTATTGTATTTCCTGATCCAAACCATTGAATTCTTCTGAACTAAAAAATTCTGCCAGGGTTATTCCAAGTCCATCGCAGATAATTTTAATCGTTAAAATCTTTGGGTTTAAACTTTTGCCGTATACAATGTTTTTAATTGACGAAGCCGGCAAGCCGCAAAGAATAGATAATCTATGTATAGTAATATCTTTCTTTCCGCAGAGTTCTAAAATCCTGTTCCTAATCGCAAGTGAAGTACTCATACTTATTCTCCTTATATTTTATATCTATAATAATAAACAATAATACATAATATTATGGGCTATGCGTAATACTATCGTTTATCTATAGCCTATAACTTCACCTTTATTAAAGCTTTTACAATTTCTTTTAATTTTTGCTTTAACTGAAATAAGAAATTTATAATTTACAATATTAAAGTTATAGAATTCCCCAATGCTGACAGAATTTTAGTATTAAATAATAAGAATAAACATGTAAAAAATAAAAAAGGAATTATTTACAATTATAATATTAAACACTCCAAATATCTATTAATTAACAAGTAGTTTATATAAAAGGGTGCTCACAAAAGCAAACGCTTTTGTAGGTAAAGGAGGAGCAAGAAAACGTGCGAATGCTTTTCTTTTTAAAATGAAAAGCGGAGCTAAGTTATCTTGCTCCGACGCAGCGGAGAAGGAGGGATAGTTCACACTTCGCCTCTCGTCTCGTGTATCACTAGAACCCTCTACGGCTTCGAATCCCCTACATCTGCATAAATAAAAAAGCTGCCTTATGGCAACTTTTTTATTTATGGCGGAGAAGGAGGGATTCGAACCCTCGAATCGCTCATCACGATTACACGATTTCCAATCGTGCGCGCTCGACCAACTACGCGACTTCTCCACAAGTAAATTGGTAAATTATATTTTGGTATTAAATTTTGCTTTAAAGCATTACTAAATTATTATACATATTTAATTAAATATTTTCAAGAGTTTTCCTCTATAAATTTATTAATTTTATTTATATATTGGCTTAAACCCTCTACAATGCATTCATGATGATCACCGGTTATTTCCACTTTTTCTTTAATTCCACTTCTTATTCCATTGTATATTATATCTGCACTTTCCGGTCTCACTGTATGGTCGTCTCTGGAAAATATAATCATTGCAGGAACAGTTACTTTATACAGGCTTTTTTTAACCATTTTTACGGCGCAAAGCAAATCTCCAACAGATTTACCATCCGCCTTGTAATAACGAAACATGTTTTCCTTACCATCTGGTTTATTCATAGGGTAAAACATTTTTTTGCCAAACACGGAAAATATCTTTACTCGCCCATAATGATAAATTTTTATAGGAGCTGCAACAGTTATAACCCCATCAGCTCTGCCCTGTTCTGCAGCCTGCAAAGACATTATTCCTCCTAAAGAATGACCCATGGCAAACACCTTTTTTATTCCCTTTTCTTTAAGCCTGTTTATTCCGTCTGTAACTGACATATACCACCCCTCTGGGCTGCCGTTTCTTAAACAGTCTTCAGAAATACCATGACCGGATAAAAGAGGTGCAAACACGCTGTAACCATAATCATTAAGCTCTTTTGCTGCGCTGTGCATGTAACTTGGGGACGATGTAAAGCCATGGGTAATCACAACGCCAACGTCCCTTCTGCCTTCTAACATATATTCTTTTGCTCTTTCGTCTATATTTACCATAAACTAAAAAACCTTTTGTTAAATTTTATCTATTGCAATGTTTTTACCGATAATGCAGAGAATATCCCCTTCATTAATTGAAAAATCCGCCTGAGGAGACACAATAAACTCTTCATTTCTTCGAACACCAATAATATTAATTCCGTACTTGGTTCTGAAATTTACGCCGCTTATGGTCTTATTTACCCATTCAGGCTTTGCCTCTATCTCTACCATCTGATGGTCGCTGGATAAAGCAATATAATCCACAATATTATTGTTGGCAATATGATGGGCAATTCTAACGCCCATTTCCTTCTCAACCAATACAACTCTGTCAACGCCAATTTTACGAAGAGCTTTTGCATGCAGCTCCGAGCTTGCCTTAGCCCACAAGCTTGATACATTGCAATCTTTACATATAATAGCACACATTATGCTGCTTTGAATGTCATTTCCTATTCCAATAATTACGCCGTCAAACTCTTCTATACCAAGCTCACGCACAGCGTCTTCATCAACAACGTCCGCAATGGCAACATGGGTCACATAATCTTGAATTGGAACAAGATGCTCCTCATTAATATCTACAGCAAGCACCTCATTGCCCATATTTGCCAGTTCCACTGCTAAATTCTGGCCAAACCTTCCAAGTCCAAGTACTGCATATTTTTTCATTTTATTCACTCCTTAACCAATCATCATACTTGCTTCAACATTTTTAACAAGACGTTTTTTCTGCCTTGTACCCGCAAGAGCCATTGTTAAAGTTAGAGGACCGACTCGTCCTGCAAACATAGTTATTATAAGTATTATACGGCTAGCTACCGAAAGCCCCGGGGTTATTCCAACTGAAAGCCCTACTGTTCCAAAGGCAGAAAAGGCTTCAAACAAAATTGCATCAAAGGTTAATCCCTGTTCAAATATCATAATCATACTGCTGCATAAAAGCACAAACATGAAACTTATTGTGCATATTACAAATGCCTTTATCGCCAGCACAACTGAAATTCTTCTGTATTTAAACTGAATATTCTCACCGCTTCCCTTTATTATAGAAGCACATGCCATAAGCATTATACAAAATGTTGTAGTCTTTATACCGCCGCCGGTGGATGCCGGTGAAGCTCCCACAAACATCAGCACCATAGAAAGCAGCTTGGAAGGCAATGTCATCGCACCTTGGTCTATAGTATTAAAGCCTGCCGTTCTCGTTGTTACTGACTGGAACAAGGCAGCTAAAACCTTGGTTCCCATGCTCATATTTGGATCTCCAATAGTCTTTGAATTATTTGCTTCAAAAGCAAAAAAGCCGACTGTTCCCGCAACTATTAAAAAGAGCGTCATGCCTACTACAACTCTTGCCTGAAGGCTCAGCTTTTTATTTTTCTTGAAAGTCTTAATCTCATGAATAACTGCAAAACCTGTACCGCCAAGTATAATAAGTCCGGATATTGTAAGCACTATCAGAGGATCTCCTACAAACTCTGTAATTGAAGAAAAGTTTCCGCTGTTAATATCAAATCCTGCGTTACAAAATGCAGACACCGCATGAAATATGCTAAAGAATCCTCCCTTTAATGCACCGTACATAGGTATAAATCTAAATGACAAAAGCAGAGCGCCGGCACATTCAATTATAACAGTCATCTTAATTATATTTGCAACTGTGTTTGACAGATAAGACATACTATCCTGATTTAAAGCCTCACGCATTAACAGCATATTTGATATAGACATTTTTCTTCGCAAAAACACATATATAACCGAAGCAAAAGTCATTATTCCAAGACCGCCAAATTGTATCAGCATCATAATAACTATTTTCCCAAAAAGCGTAAATGTAGTTCCCGTGTCTACCACCACCAGTCCGGTAACGCACACAGCAGACGTAGACGTAAAAAATGCGTTTACCAGCCCCAGGCTGCCTTCTTCCACAGTTGCTGCAGGCAGTGCCAAAAGAAGTCCTCCCGCTGTTATAAGCAGGAAGAAAAATATCACCAGCACCTGTGAAGGTGTAAGCCTATTCTTTTTTCTAATATCTTTTTTAATAATTGCAGGCTCCATTTCGTTCCCTTCTAACAAATAAAATGATATATTAAAAGCACCTTAAAAGGTGCTTAATTTTTCAAATGTCGTGCACCCGAAAATCGATAATAACAGCCGCTAAATAAAACAAAGGTTTAAAACTACTACTCGGTTGACCTGCGGCACACTTCCAAATCCGCTTAATGCTGCTTCCGTCAAGACCTGACATGGTTCACGGCAGGAAGTCGCACAGGGCCGAGTCATCAAACGCCTTAAATTAATCCTCGCTTAAAAACAGCTGCTAAACCTTAAATCGGGAATTAAACCCTGCTATAGCGGATTGCAGGTACAAGGAGCCGCTAATTCCCCGTCTAGCACGACAAACTTTTATTCAGTATTAAATTTTACACTTGGTAATCGCATATTCATCACTTTACTATTTTACCCACGGCTCCGATTTTATAACACACTCGGTTCTTTCAGGGCCTACACCAACAAGACTGACCTTTACTCCAACCTGTTTTTCCAGCTCCTCAATATACTTTCTTGCATTTGGATGCAAATCATCGTATGTCTTAGCGCTGCGTGTATTTTTCCAGCCGTCAAACTCCTTATATAAAGGAGTTACTTTTTCCATAGTTTTTATATTTGCCGGAAGATAATCAATTATCTTTCCATCAAGCTCATAACCAACGCACATTTTTATTTTATCAAAGCCTTCAAGAGTATCCATTCTCGTAACGCCAAGTGAAGTAAAACCATTTATTCTTGATGAATATCTAAGAGCAACCGCATCAAGCCAGCCAATTCTTCTCGGCCTGCCTGTTGTCACTCCGTATTCATGTCCTTTTTCCCTTATTGCATTTCCTATATCATCTTTTATTTCAGAAACAAAAGGACCGGCTCCCACCCTTGAGCAATATGCTTTTACAACACCAACTATGTTATCCAGCATATTAGGGCTTATTCCGCTGCCTATAGCAACGCCTCCAGATACAGGATGTGATGAAGTTACATAAGGATAAGTTCCAAAGTCTATATCCAAAAGCGCACCCTGGGCGCCTTCAAACAGCACTTTTTTACCTTCTTTATATTCGTTATATATTAATACAGTTGTATCCGCAACATATTTTCTAAGCTCACTTGCATAACCAAGATATTCACTTAAAATCTTATCATAGTTAAGAGGCTCCGCTCCATAAATTTTAACAAGAATTTCGTTTTTATCAGCAAGCACCGCCTTTAACTTTTCCGCAAAAACATCTTTGTCCAAAAGATCACAAAAACGAATTCCTATTCTCGCAGCCTTGTCAGTGTAACAAGGCCCGATACCCTTGGCGGTTGTGCCGATTTTTTTATCCCCAAGCTTAGCTTCGGAAAGCTTATCAAGCATAATATGATAAGGCATAACCACATGAGCCCTGTCGCTTATGTAAAGCTTATCAGCGCTAAAGCCGGCCTTTTCAATTCCTTTTATTTCATCAATAAGGTATTTAGGGTCAATAACAACGCCGTTGCCTATAACGCACTTTTTGTCACCGCTGAATATACCCGATGGAACTAAGTGCAAATCATATTTTTTGCCGCCCAGGACTATTGTATGTCCTGCGTTATTTCCGCCTTGATAGCGAACAACAACGTCCGCCATTCCTGCCAGATAATCTACATATCTGCCTTTACCTTCATCGCCCCACTGAGCGCCTATTACGACTAAGCTAGACAATTCTTACACTCCAAAACTTAATTATGTTTCAATGTTTTGTAAAACCAAAAAGCTTTCTTTCCATTCCGGTTTTGCAAAACAATTACTACTTAAATACCAATATATCGTATCACTTTCCATCTTCCAAGTCAATATTTTTTAAAATTTCATTGCACCATTTTTTACTATTGTTGAGTAATTCACTTTGTATACTGTTTATTATATTCAAATAAGCTCTATTATGAGAATTTGTGATAAGGCAAATTCCCTGAAACTGAAGTCTTGTTTTCCTTGCCATATTTTTGCCCACCAAATCCGCAATACCTGTCATATCCCCCTCAAGCACCTTTTGCTTGTTAAATTGAGGATAGGTCTTTATAACCCTCTTGCCGCAGTTATTAGGACAAACTTTTTGACAAATATCACAGCCAAGAAGAGTAGTTATTTTATCTCTTCCTTCCGTGTCGTCTATAATATCCATTCTATGCCTGAGGCATCTGCATTTATCAACGCCTTTGCCAAGAGCATTCATGGGGCAAAGCATTTCACATTTTCTGCAATTAATACATTTCTTGCCCTTTATTGCTTTATCTTCAATGGGTGCATCTGTTTCAATAACATGAACACAGAAAAGCGAGCCGCTTTCTTCAGTAAAAAATAAGTTATTGCGTCCTCTTAAAGCGCCACATTTTTCAAGTAGATTATCATATACAATTTTGTTCCTCACCTCTGCCGCATATCCAAGAGAGCATATATATTCCCTAAGCTCCTTTGTGGCAAAATAAGCTTTATTGGAAGCAAAATAATAAGGAGACACTGAAAAGTTGTCCTCATCTTTTTCCGTATAATATCCATAAGACATAAAAACAAGTAAATAAGCTTTGCTGTGTTCATGACACACGGCATATTCAGAAAAGCCCAGTTCTTTTATTTTATCTGCAATCTTTTTCATACACTCATATTATACAGTATACATACAATAAAATAAATGAAAGGAGCTATTTATTATGATAAATTACTGTAAAAGATGCGGTCATAATCCATGTATCTGTTTACATTCAAATATAGAAGCTAATTCATGTAATTCAAATTCAGCACGTGAACGCAGACAATCCAAGAACAATATAAAATCACAGTGTCAAAAGCCACCGTGTCCTGTAAGACCGTGCCCCACTCCTCCAATGAGCTGCGCAGAATCTGTAAAGCGCCTGCTGCTATACTATGTTTATTCTGATTTCCAATGCACGGTATTTCCAAATACCTGCTGTAACTGGTATAAGCCTTATTATGGTGAAAGCCCGGCATTTCCCGTGCGCTATATTCTAAATCAAATGTGCAGGCGGCGATAATTTAATTACTTTAATTTCTGCTGTTTTTCTTTTAAAAAGAAAAACAGCACAAAAACTTTACATACCATAAAAGCCGCCTTATTTTAAACGTTATATACCGCAGATTAATAAAAAAATTTTTAAAATTCCACACCTGTTTTACAGTTATATATTATAATTACAAGGAAATGTCTATTGAAAGAAGATGATTACGTTTAAAAATACACTGAAAATTATAGCTGCCATAAGTGTTTTTTCCCTTGTCTCCTGTAGTAAGCCTGACATGCCTAAAACGGAAAATTCTCTATCCATCGAAACCAACTTACAGGAGCAAACAACTCAGCAAGAGCACACAGCAAAAGAGGATATACCTGATAAGGAGCGTACATATATTGCAGATGGTTTCTCGTTTGGACCTTTAAATGAAACTATGATTAAACGGATAACAGGAGTGTCTTACCCAAAAACAGGCGCAAAAATATCCTTAGATAATTTAAGTTATATCCGGCTTTTGCACTATGATTTTGAAGGCAACATTAGACAGGGAGAACTTATAATTAATAAAGCTCTGGCAAAGGAAGTCACCGAGATATTTTATAAGCTGTTTTTGGAAAAATATCCTCTTGCTTCCGTAAGGCTTATTGATGATTTTGATGCTGATGATGAGGCTTCCATGAACGCAAATAACACTTCAGCATTTAATTACCGTTTAATATCAGGCAGTAATAAACTGTCTAAACATGGCAGCGGCACAGCCATAGATATTAATCCCCTTTATAATCCATGCATTAACAAAAGTGGAAATGTTGAGCCGGCATCTGGAAAACCTTATACTGACAGAAGCAAAACCTTTGCAGGCAAAATAGATAAAAATGACCTTGCATATAAGCTTTTTAAAGAAGCAGGCTGGACATGGGGAGGAAACTGGTCCAGCCTTAAAGATTACCAGCATTTTGAAAAAGACATTTAGTACAGTGTAGCATTGCCCTTTTTATTGCTCTCTCTTACTTTTTCTTTTGAAAAAAGAAAAAGTAACAAAAAGAAAACCTTGTATATTATTTAAGGATTAATATCTTGCTTTGTAATTAAGTTTCTTTGGCGTTACCTTTCTTTTCTTAAAGAAAGGTAACAAAAAATTATTTTCTTTCCCATGTAGATTTTTTAATTAAATGGTGTATAATATAATATACTTGGATAAACTACACGGAGGCGATGGTATGTATAAACACATACTTGTAGAAGGAATTTTAAATGATGATAATAAAAGCGTTAAACATGTAAATCAAAAAGGCGTTTGTCAAAAATGCGGCCATTATACTTTTTTGTCTATGGGAAAGTTTGGAGTTAGAGTTTGCAGCAAATGCAATAATCAGTTTGAAGAAAAAAACAGATATGGTTTTTAAATTTTAACAGATTTATTTTCTTAAAAATTTTTTAAAATAATCTATTCCTTTTTAGCAAAACAAATTATTTATAATTATATGATAATTTATTTTAAGCTCTGTTGATAAAATCAATAGAGCCTTTTAATTCTTTATTTTTATGTAGAGTAATATAATCATTGTAAAAGAAAACAAGAGAGCAACGGGCCCTCTTGTTTTCTTTGGTAGGAATTATATATGATGATTATTGGGTCTGCAGTCCGTACAGTTGGGTTTCTGCAACAGCCTGCAAGTAGGGTTAGGACAAAAATGATGGGAAGCGTTAATAGGTATATGGGGAGAACCTATTAACTCACCTTTGCCCTGTATATATATAATAACATAAAACTTTTAAAATGTCTCTATAAATTTTAAAAAAAAATAAAAAAATTTAAAAAAATATATAAATTATCTGCAAAAACATGGATAAAACATATTACAAATCCATAATTTAAACAATAAAAGATAACTTTATATACCAAATTAACCTTTTAACAAAAATTTTATCCATTAATTTAGTCAAACGGTTCACTTTATCCTATTATTATTTTTCTTTTTTAATTGTTATAAAATAAAAAAAGGAAGAACCATATTGGTTCTTCCTTTAACTTTGTTATTTTAATAAGGCATTTCGGAAAGCGCTTTATAGTAATTATATTTATGTTTACTTTCCTTCTCTGCTCTTTCAAACAAATCTTTTGCAATCTCAGGTTTAGATTTGGCAAGTGCAGCATAACGAACCTCACCCATAAGGAATTCTTCAAAGTTGCCGGTAGGCTCTTTTGAATCCAGAATAAATGGATTTTTACCCTCGTCAGCAAGCTCCGGATTATACCTGTAAAGAGGCCAGTAACCACACTCAACAGCAAGCTTTGTTTCTGCCTGAGTGTTCACCATACCTGTCTTAATACCATGGCTGATACATGGAGAATAAGCCATAATAATTGATGGACCATGATAGCTTTCAGCCTCATGAACTGCCTTCATAAGCTGGTTTTGGTTAGCACCCATTGCAACGCTTGCAACGTATACATAACCATAGGACATAGCCATAAGACCAAGGTCTTTCTTGCTGGTGCGCTTACCTGCTGCGGCAAATTTAGCAACAGAGCCGGTTTGAGAAGCTTTAGAGCTTTGACCGCCGGTATTTGAATAAACCTCTGTATCAAGCACAAGAATGTTAACGTCTTTGCCGGAAGCCAAAACGTGGTCAAGACCGCCATAACCAATATCGTATGCCCAGCCGTCTCCACCGATAATCCATACGGATTTTTTAATGAATACATCCTTTGCATCTATAAGCGGTTTGTAAGCAGCTTTATCACTTGCGTTTTTAGCTTCGTTCTCAATTAACGGGAACAGACTTTCATAAAGCTCTGATGTTTTATCAGCATCTTCCATATTGTCGAGCCATTCGTTAAGAAGTCCCTGAAGCTCGCTGCTGTATTTTGAAATGTTTTCTCTAATAACAGCCGCAAGAGTATCTCTCCTCTGGCTGATTGCAAGGCTCATACCATAGCCATATTCTGCGTTATCCTCGAACAGTGAGTTTGCCCAAGCAGGACCTCTGCCCTTTTCGTTTACAGTATAAGGACAGGTAGGTGCAGAGCCGCCGTAAATAGAGCTACAGCCTGTAGCATTTGCAATGAGCATTCTATCGCCAAAGAGCTGAGTTATAAGCTTAACGTAAGGTGTCTCACCGCAGCCTGCACATGCGCCGGAGAATTCAAAAAGCGGCTGTTTAAACTGGCTGTCCTTAACTGTCTTTGTATTAAGCTTAACATCAAGAGGCGGAAGAGTCTGCGCATAATCCCAGTTAGGAACATCAACAGTTTCAGCCTCAGCAAGAGGTTTCATTTCAAGCGCCTTTTGTTTAGCAGGACATACCTGAACACAGTTTCCGCATCCGGTACAATCCAGCGGGCTGCACTGGATTCTGTATTCCATGCCTGCAAATTCCTTGCCGTTTGCCTTGATTGTTTCAAAGGTCTCCGGCTTATTTGCCAAGTCTTCGGATTTAGCAGCATAAGGACGGATACAAGCATGAGGACAAACAAGAGCACACTGGTTACACTGAATACAGTTTTCTTTAATCCATACAGGAACGTTTACGCCAACTCCGCGTTTTTCATACTTGGTTGTTCCAACAGGGAAAGTTCCGTCTACACTGAAAGCAGAAACAGGAAGCTTTTCACCCTCTTGTTTTAATATAGGAGCAACCACAGATGAAATAAAGTCTGTACCTTTCACCTCAACCGGCTCAGCGCCTGTAGAAGCGTTTTCCCAGGAAGCAGGAACAGCAATTTCCTCAAGCTCTGCAAATCCCTTGTCAATGGCCGCATAGTTCATGTTAACTACCTTTTCGCCCTTTTTACCATAGGACTTAACAATAGCCTCTTTCATAAACTTCTCTGCGTCATCTTGGGAAATAACGCCGGAAATTTTAAAGAATGCGGCCTGCATTACAACGTTAATACGTCCGCCAAGACCGATTTCCTTAGCAATTTTAATAGCGTCTATATTGTAAAATTTAAGATGCTTACTTGCAATCTGCTGTTTCATGTAAGCAGGAAGCTTTTCTTCCATATCGTTTGCAGACCAAGGAGAGTTCAGCAGGAACACGCCGCCATCCTTAATCTTATCCAGCATATCATATCTTGTAACGTAAGAAGGGTTGTGGCATGCAACCATATCCGCCGCGTCAATGAGATAAGGGTATCTTGTAGGTTTTTTACCAAAACGCAAGTGGGATACTGTTATGCCTCCTGATTTCTTACTGTCGTATACAAAGTAACCTTGAGCGAACATATCTGTATGGTCGCCGATGATTTTAATGCTGTTTTTGTTAGCGCCGACTGTACCGTCAGAACCAAGACCGTAGAACATACAGCTGTAAAGGTCGCTTGGAGCAACGTCCAAAAGCTCGCCAAGAGCCAGTGAAGTATTTGTAACATCATCGTTAATGCCAACGGTAAAGTGGTTTTTAGGATTTGCCTGTGCTGCGTTGTCAAACACAGCTTTAACCATTGTCGGGCTGAACTCTTTAGAACCAAGTCCGTATCTTCCTCCAATGATTTTGGCTGTTCTTCCTTCCTCTTCAAAAGCGGAAACAACGTCCAAATAAAGAGGCTCGCCAATACTGCCGGATTCTTTTGTTCTGTCAAGCACAGAAATAACCTTGGCAGTCTTTGGAATAACGTCAATAAATGCTTTAACGCTAAACGGTCTGTAAAGACGAACAACTACAACGCCAAGCTTAGCGCCTTTATTATTCAAATATTCAGCAGTCTGTATTGCTGCGTCTGCGCCGCTTCCCATAATAACGATAACGTTTTCAGCGTCTTTTGCTCCGTAATAGTCAAACAGATGATACTGTCTGCCTGTAAGCCCAGCAAGCTCATCCATAGTATCCTGCACTATTTTTGGAGTAGCCTCGTAATATTTATTTGCAGCTTCCTTTGCCTGGAAGAAAATATCAGGGTTTTGTGCAGTTCCTCTAAGATGCGGATGCTCAGGATTCATTGCTCTGTCTCTGAATTCCTTAATTGCATCATAGTCTACCAGCTTTGCCATATCCTCATAATCTATAACTTCTATCTTTTGAATTTCATGGGAAGTTCTAAAGCCGTCAAAGAAATGAAGGAACGGCACTCTTGCTTTTAAAGTTGCAAGGTGAGCCACAGTTGCCAGATCCATTACTTCCTGAACAGAAGATGAAGACAGCATTGCAAAGCCTGTCTGGCGCGCTGCCATAACGTCGCTGTGGTCGCCGAAAATAGAAAGGGCATGACCTGCAATAGCTCTTGCGCTAACGTGAAAAACGGTAGGAAGAAGCTCGCCTGCAATCTTATACATATTGGGAATCATCAGCAGCAGACCCTGAGAAGCCGTGTAAGTAGTTGTAAGAGCGCCCGCTACAAGACTGCCGTGCACTGCACCTGCAGCGCCAGCTTCAGACTGCATTTCAGTTATCTGCATTGGCTGACCGAAAATATTCTTTCTGCCGGCCGCAGCCCACTCGTCACAAACCTCGCCCATGTTGGATGAAGGAGTGATAGGATAAATGGATGCAACATCTGAAAATGCATAGGATACATATGATGCAGCATAGTTACCATCAATTGTTAGGTGTTTTGCCATTAAACTTTCCCCCTATAATTTTATATAATTTATTTGTTTTTTAATTGATGCTTTTTCATTATAATATGGATGAAAATATTGTGTCAAATAAAAGTCGTATATTTTAGCAGAATTCAGCTGGATTATATGATTATTGTAAAAATTTATACACAAAATCCATCACTGTCCATACTTTAAAATCTATGTAAGCTTTGTATTTGATAAAACCTTTTCCGCTTTTCTTTCCACCTTTTTTTAAAAAGAAAAAGTAAAAGAAATAGCGCTTGTTATCGCAAAAACTGGTTATAATAACCTCAATAAATTTTTAAATTAAATTTCAAGGCTGGCGCTGTCCAAATCATATGGCGTAGTCTGATAAACGTAATAATTAAGCCAGTTGGAAAACAGCAGACTTGCATGAGCGCGCCAAGTCATCATAGGCGTTTTGGATGGGTCGTCGCCAGGAAAGTAGTTACATGGAACATCCGGCTCCAGCCCCTTTGCCACATCTCTTTGATATTCTTTCTTCAGCGTATCCACGTCATATTCCGAGTGACCGGTTACAAACACGTGCTTGCCGTTTTTGCTGGTTATAATATGGCATCCTGCTTCCTTGGAAAATGTAAGCAGCTCCAGCTTTTCACAGGATAGCACAGCCTCTTTGTCTATTCCCGTGTACCTGCTGTGAGGTGCATAAAAAAAATCGTCAAAGCCTCTTACCAGCGGCGCTTGGGGATTTAACACACTGTGTTTATAAACTCCTGACAGCTTCTTTTCAAGCTCGTGCTTTTCAACGCCGTAATGATAATAAAGCCCCGCCTGAGCCGCCCAGCAAATATACATAGTGGAAAAAACGTGATGCTTAGCCCATTTCATTATGGTTTCCAGCTCATCCCAGTAGCGGACTTCTTCAAAATCCATCTTTTCCACAGGTGCGCCTGTAATTATCATTCCGTCATATTTAATATCCTTTATTTCGTCAAAGGTGTGATAAAATTCGTCCATATGCTCTTTGCTTACGTGCCGCGGCGTGTGACTTGCGGTTATAAGCAGTGTCGGCTCGATTTGCAGCGGAGTGTTGCCTATAACCCGCAAAAGCTGAGTTTCTGTCACAATTTTTGTTGGCATAAGGTTTAAAATGAGTATACGCAGCGGACGTATATCCTGGCTGCTCGCCCTTGTTTCATCCATTACAAAAATATTTTCAGATTGAAGAACAGAGGAAGCAGGCAGGTTTTTAGGTATTTTTACAGGCATTATTTTTTCCCTTTCGACTTTTTTCAAAATTGTTATACGGATATTATACTACTAAGCAATGTAAATGCAATAGATTATAAATCAAAGCCGCAAATAAAATTGTTTTTTTCTGGGTAAAATATCCTTGATATTTTTGTATAAAACTGCTTACAATTTGAAAGGGGATAAGTTAAATTAATGAAGCTTTTAATAGATAAGAGCAGAGATTTACAGGGTAAAATAACAATTCACGGCTGCAAAAATTCCATACTTCCCATAATGGCGGCAAGCCTTCTGACAAAAAAAGAAGTTGTTTTGCTGGACATACCCCATATATCCGATGTGGAAGTAATGATTAAAATAATGACAGCCCTTGGCTCAAAGATAAAAAGAGAAGGCCGGGTGCTGATAATTAATAATGAAAACATAAACCCGGGGAAAATCGCCTCGGCGGATATGAGCAAAATCCGTGGCTCTTCTCTAATTTTAGGACCGCTCCTTGCAAGAGTAAAATTTGCAAAAATGGTTTTTCCCGGTGGCTGCAAAATAGGCAAGCGCCCTATAGACCTGCATCTGGACGGCGTGCGTAAGCTCGGCGCAAAGGTTGATATAGAAGGAGAGCTTATAACCGTAAAGGGAAATTTAAAGCCCTGCACCCTGCGGCTGGATTTCCCCAGCGTTGGCGCAACTGAAAATCTTATGATGGCGGCGGTATTTACGGCGGGATATACCAAAATCGAAAACGCAGCCAGAGAGCCGGAAATATACGACCTTGGCAAATTCCTGAACCAAACGGGCGCAAGAGTGTTCGGTCACGGCACGGATACTATTATAATAGAAGGAGTTAAAACGGTTTACGGCGGAGTATACACTCCAATGCCCGACAGGATTGAGGCGGGAACATATATGATAGGCGTTGCAGGCTGCGGCGGCGACGTGCTTTTTGAAAACGTAAATCCAAGACACCTTAATCCCCTCACTTTTAAACTAAGGCAGATGGGAATAAATGTCACGCCTTATTATAACGCTGTTAGAATAAAATCCAAAGGCAGTTTTTCAGGCTCAAACATTATATGTATGCCCCATCCCGGCTTTCCCACAGACCTCCAAGCGCCTATGTGTTCTCTTTTTGCCATTGCAGGGGGTGAAAGCCTGGTGACGGATAAAGTGTTTTCCAGCCGCTTTGTTCACACTAAGGAACTTAACAAAATGGGAGCAAACATAAAGCTATCGGGAAACACCGCCAGAATAAAGGGCGTTGAGGAGCTTACAGGCGGTGAAGTTGAAGCCGCCGACCTGCGCGGCGGCGGCGCTCTTATGCTTGCAGGCATGTTCGCCTCTGGACATACGGTGATAAGCGGTGTAAAGTATATAAATAGAGGCTACGGAGATTATGTGGAAAAATTAAGAGGCGTGGGGGTTAAAATAAAGGCGGCATATTAAAGCCGCCCCTTTAATATCAATGTAATATGGATAGAGATATTTTTTTAAAAAGAGTGCTGCCGACAATATGCTTTGTTGCGATTATAATATTTTCTATGTATATGTATAATCCGCAAAAAAATTATATTAGAATGGAAGTGCTTCCACAAGTGGATAAGACGGATACAAGGTCAATAAAAGTGCTGGTGGATGATAAAATACAGGAAATGGGGCTGGAGGAATACTTAGTGCATGTGGTTGCCGGCGAAATGTATCCCGATTACCACATAGAGGCCCTTAAAGCCCAGGCGGTTACCGCCCGTACATATACATATAAAAAGCTGCAGTCCGGCGGCTGCGGCAATAAAGGCGCACAAATATGCGACGATATAAATCACTGTCAGGCTTATGCCGCAAGCATACCTGCTGAACATAAAGAGAGAATGGAATATGCGGTTTATTCCACCAAAGACGAAATTATTACTTATGAAGGAAAACCCATTACCGCACTTTTTCACAGCACCTCAGGTGGGATGACCGAGGATAACATTAACGTCTTTGGCGAAAATCTTCCTTATTTAAAAAGTGTTATAAGCCAGGGCGAAGAAGGCACCCCAAGATACCGCCAGCGTGAATCCTTTTCCATTGAGGAGATAAAGGAAAAGGCAAAAGCCGAAGGTAATACAATAAAAGTTATTGAAAGGCTGCCAACCGGCAGGGTGCGCAGTGTTGACGTTTTCGGAAAGACCATGAGCGGCAAAGAACTCAGGGAACTTTTAGGTCTGTCCTCTGCCAATTTTGAAATAAGCGTTAGCGGTGATAACGTGGTATTTACCACAACGGGTTACGGTCACGGCGTTGGTCTTAGCCAGGTGGGCGCTAATTACATGGCAAAGCAGGGCAGTACATACGATGAAATAATTAAACACTATTATACAGGGGTTGAATTATCTAAAATCCAATAAGCAGGTATTAATTCCAAAGGTATTGGCAAAAATACCTTTGGAGGTGTAAAACATGAACGCTAAGCAAAGGATAATGAGCTTTTTGGATAAGCAGGGCTTTTATATCGTGCTTGCTCTTTGTTTAGTGGTTATTTCCGTAACTGCCATATTATCTCTGACTAATGATAAAAGCGCCGACGATCAGGCGCAAACCCCGCCTGAAAGCCAGGTGCAGGAAGAGGATCAGGGTCAGCAGGCAAACTATGCCGGTGAAAATATGGTTATGGAGGACGTGACCACAAGCGAGCAAACAAAGGAAGCAACCGAGAAAAAGGCAGAGCCTAAGCTTTCCCTTGCAAGACCTGTTCAGGGCGATGTTATTATGGAATTTGCAAACGACAAGCTGCTCTATAACAGCACGTTAAAGCAATGGACCACTCATGACGGAATTGATATTGCCGCCGCAGAGGGAACCCCTGTTAAAGCCGCTCTTGGCGGCACTGTGGAATCAGTTTCGCAGGACGCTCTTATGGGACAAACCATAGTGCTTTCCCATGAAAACGGATATAAAACCATTTATTCCAATCTCGCAAAGGAATTAAGCGTGGCTCAGGGTGATAAAGTTTCTAAAGACCAGGAAATAGGCAAGGTTGGCAAAACCGCCATAAGCGAGTTCGACCAAGAAGCCCACATTCATTTCGGGCTTGTTTCCGGTGACCGCAAATTGAACCCAATGGAGTTTATGAGCGGTATTAAAGTAAAATCAAAATAACAGGTATACTTAAAAGGGCTGCACATCCCTGGAATTTCAGTCATTTTAAACAGGCGCATAAAACATGCGTCTGTTTTATTTTTTTGCTTTCTCTTTTACTTTTTCCTACTTCTCTTTTTAAAAAAAGAGAAGTAGCAAGAGAAAAACTAATTACTAAACAAGATATTTTTACTGCATTTTACGATTAAGGAGAAATGACAAAATGAATAAAAGCCTGCAAAATCACAGGCTTTCATTCATTCCGACAAGACAGGTGATAGCCATGTCAGAAAGCTACATATTATTACTTTTACCATTACTTTTCTTTTTTAAAAAAAAGAAAAGTAACAAAAGAAAAAACTAATTACAAAATAAGATATTTAAACCGGTAAACAATTTATTGTTTTTAATCCAATAAATCCTCGTATTTAACGCCTAAAGTTTTTGCAATAACTTTAAGTTCTATATCTGTTACAAACCTTTTTCCGCTTTCTATCCTTTGAACAGCATTTTTATCAACTTCAATTCCATTTACTTGTAACATTTCAGCAAATTTACTTTGAGACACATGGGATCCAAGATTTTTTCTAAACATTTCAACCTTTTTGCCGCTAATATTGTTTCTGCCATCTTCAGCTTTGTTTTTATACATATCAATTCTCCAAATTTTAACATTCACTGCTTGTCATATTTAACATTATATGATAAACTAATGTTAATTTGACATTTAGTAGATGTCAAAATACAATTTAGTAAAGAAAAAATAAACAAAATCATAGTACAAAAGGGGGTGATATTGGTATAAGTGTGCGTTAGATGTACAAGTGGGCGGTATACAGCCACAAGTGGGAATGCGTGGGACAAAAGGGCTGTATATCTGTATAAGTGG
>CAJUEF010000008.1:0-15329 GCA_910585035.1 uncultured Christensenellaceae bacterium
TATTCATCTTATCACTTACTCCTCCTCTTGTCAATACCTTTTAACAAAAAATTTTAACTTTTTTTTGAGGAAAAATAATTCTTAACAGTTATAATATATTCTTTACACGTATATTGTGTTATTATTAATTTTTTTAGACAGTGCTATTTTAAATTTTATCTCCTTTAATTATAACGCTACTCCCTATACATTCGTCACCAAGGTATAACACAGCAAACTGCCCGGGAGTAATTGCCCGCTGGTGTTCTTTAAACTCAATATAGCATCCTTCATTATTATGGGTAACAAGGCATGACTGTTCCTTTTGGCGGTATCTGAATTTTGCACGACATTCAAAAGACTTTGGAAGAGTTTGTGCAATAAAATGCACGGGTTCACCAAAAAGCCCTTTTGAGTAAAGCAGTCTGCTGTCATCGCCCTGAACTACAATAAGCCTGTTGTTTTCAAGATCCTTATCCACAACAAAAAAGCTTCTTCCGTCTCCATATCCTCCTATACCAAGACCCCGCCTTTGCCCAAGAGTGTAATACATAAGTCCGTCATGGCTGCCGACCACCTCACCGCTTTGCGTTACAATATCTCCCTTTTTCGATGGTAAAAACTGCTGCAAAAATTCCTTGAAATTCCGTTCGCCTATAAAACACACACCTGTTGAATCCTTTTTCTCTGCAACATGTAACTCCCTTTCTCTCGCCATTTCACGAACTTTTGTCTTTAAAAATCCTCCAAGGGGAAACATGGCTTTGCTAAGCTGCTGTTGATTTAACATGCACAAAAAATACGTCTGGTCTTTATTTTCGTCTTTTGCTTTTAAAAGACGGTAATATCCATCCCTTTTCTCCACATTTGCATAATGTCCCGTTGCAATTTTTTTTGCACCTGTCTGAAGTGCCCTGTCAAGAAATGCCTTAAACTTTATTTCCTTATTGCAAAGCACATCCGGATTAGGCGTTCTTCCTTTTTTGTATTCCTCCAGAAAATATGAAAACACTCTGTCCCTATATTCCTTTACAAAATTTACAGGATAGTAGTCTATTCCCAATTTATCAGCAATCTTACGTACATCTTCCGCATCCTGGGCAGATGTACAAACCCCATCCTCATCCTGCTCCTCCCAGTTCTTCATAAACATGCCTATAACGTCATAGCCCTGCTCTTTAAGCAAGGCGGCACAAAGGGCGGAATCCACCCCCCCTGACATTCCAACAACTATTTTTTCCATTCGTTTTATCCTTATTGATTATCTTCTTTTTTAAATACCTGCCTAAACACCTGAACCAAAGAGGTGCAACCTATAACATTTTCCGTTACTTCCACACCTTTTAAAGCAGATTTTGGCACAAATATCTTTTCAAATCCCATCTTAGTACATTCATTTATTCGTTTTTGCATATTTCCCACAAAACGTATTTCCCCGGAAAGTCCCACCTCTCCAACAAAAGCATACTTTCTGCTTACAGCCACATCCCTTATGGATGAAACAATGGCAACACATACTCCAAGGTCACTGTCAGGGCCGTCTATATTAACTCCTCCTGCTACATTTATATAACAGTCCAGTCTTCCTGTAGGCAAACGAAGCTTTTTTTCAAGCACAGCTAAAAGCAGCATCAGCCTGTTGTAATCCACACCGTCGCTCATACGCCTTGGCTGACCGTAAACCGTAGGAGTAAGAAGCGCCTGTACCTCCATTAGCATAGGGCGTGTGCCTTCCAATGAGCATACAACGGCACAGCCGCTTTTATCCTCCTGGCTGTCTCCTAAAAATATATCGCTGGGACTTCCTACCTGCTTTATGCCCTTTGACGTCATTTCAAAAACCCCTACCTCATTGGTAGAGCCAAACCTGTTTTTTTGGGTGCGAAGCACCCTTAACATTTGATGCCTTTCTCCCTCAAAATAAAGCACCGTGTCTACCATATGCTCCAGAACCTTGGGACCGGCAATAGCGCCATCTTTAGTCACATGTCCAACTAGTATTACACATATCCCCTGTTCTTTTGCCTTGCGAATAAGCATGGCTGAGCATTCCCTAATCTGGCTTACGCTCCCCATAGACGAAGAAATCTCATCACTGCTCATAGTCTGAATACTGTCTATTACAACAAAATCCATACCATCCATAGATATAAGTACCCTGTCTACGTTGTTTTCACTCATAACTAAAACGTTTTCACAGCTTAAATTCAGCCTGTCCGCCCTGAGTTTTATCTGATGGCAGGATTCCTCACCGGTTACATAAAGAGATTTTTTACCCTGCTTTTGCATTCTGTCACAGCACTCAATAAGCAGCGTGGATTTTCCAATACCCGGATCGCCGCTTAAAAGCACAACGCTTCCGGCAACAAATCCTCCGCCCAGCACCCTGTCCAGCTCGCTTATACCTGTTTTTTGTCTCAGGGTTTTTTCATTATCAACGTCCTTTAAAAGCATGGGATAAGTTGAACTGTTCTTTAAAAAGGCGCTCTGCCTGGTTTTTTGACTTCCTACGGAAACGACATCCTCAACAAGAGTATTCCACTCACCGCAGGAAGGGCATTTCCCCTGCCATTTACCGCACTTTTGTCCACACTCTTTGCAAATATAAACCGTTCTTATTTTCGCCATGAGCTGCTGTTCACCTCTGCATATTTAACTATATCTCTCTCGTAAGTCTGAGTAATGTCATACCAAAATACAATTCCGTTTGCTCCGCCTATCATCATGGCTTTCTTATCTTCTTTTGAAAGAGGCAAAGTTAAATCCTTTTCCACAAAATAACAAAACATCCTTTGGTTTTGGCAATAAACCACTATTCCATCACCAATATAATACCCTGTCACTGCATCTGCAAGCTTCTTTGTAACACCATTCCCCTCCACAATATAAAGACCTGCAGTAGGGCTGTTATTAGTATCCAGCCAGCCCATAATATTTCCTTTAATCTGAGGGCTAAAAACATACATATCCGGATTATATTTTTCCGTCGTTCCGGCAGTCATATCAAAAACATAAAGCTGGCTCTTGCCGGATGCCATTAAATCATTTATATTGCTGTCCGTATCGCTAAGACCCGCCCATATTATCTTGTTGCCGTCCACATCAACGCCGCCATATACAAAAGGAAGTCCGTATTGCGTGTTTACCGCAGTGAGCCTGTCCAAAAGTATATCGTAAACATAAACGCTGGCAATATCTCCTGTAACCTGCTCAAACCATATAATACGGTTTTGGGAAAGGTGAATTTTGGGTATTGCCCCGTAAAACTCCTTTACAAGCTTTGACTGACCTGATTTTCTGTCAAAATAATATATTCCGCCACCGCCGCCGGTCATAGCGTCAACATAAGCAACATACTTGTCACTTAACTGGGGATAAAAAATATTATCATTTTCACACTTTATATTAAGTCTGCTAACTTCTGAATTATCCTCGTCCTTAAATGTATAAAGATAAACATAGTTTAGCAGCGGATTTCCCGCCGGATCTATTCCTCCGGTACATATAAGCTCGTTACCAAGCTTCTGTGGCTGATTTATGTATCTTATTTTAAATAAATGTTCTTTTACAAAGCTGTAAAGATCCTGCCTTTGTTCAATCATGGTATTTTTATTTTGATTGTCTTTAATAATTGTAGGCCCCTCATCCTTTTCAAAATCCTTAGCAACCATAGGAATTGCAACAAAATATACAAACAATGCTATAAACAGTATTCCCGCAATCAACAGCCCCACAAAAAACAAAGGATAATAGCTCTTGTTTTTTAATTTGCTTATTCTGTCTCTTGGACCAAAGAGTCCGTTTCTGCTTACATTTTTTTTCATGGAATTAAACACCTCTAACCATAACCACAGCCATAGCGCTTATACCCTCGCCTCTGCCTTCAAAGCCAAGACGTTCAGTTGTAGTCGCCTTAACGTTTACACAGCCAAAATCTGCCTTTAAAGTGGCGGACACATTTTTTCTCATATCATCTATATATGGAAGCAATTTCGGCTTTTGAGCAATAATCGTAATATCACAATTAACAAGCTCAAAACCCAGCTCTGCAATATGCGTCCTCACTTTGTCCAGCAGCTTCATGCTGGATATTCCCTTAAAGCTGTTGTCCGTATCCGGAAACAACCTGCCTATATCATAAGCGCCTGCAGCGCCAAGCATAGCGTCCATGAGGGCATGAACAGCCACATCTGCATCACTATGTCCCTGTAAACCGTATTCATAGGGAATTTTTATTCCGCAAAGCACCAGCTCCCTTCCCTTTTCCAGTTTATGCACGTCATACCCTTGTCCAACACGATAATTCATCTTATGTATATCCTCCGGAGTAGTAAGTTTTATATTGCTTTCTTCACCCGCAACCAGCTTTACATCGTGTCCCGCCTGCTGTACCAAATATGCGTCGTCAGTTCCAAAAGCATTTAGCTTATGAGCCTCTTTTATAATTTTCCCCAAGAACCCCTGAGGCGTCTGCATGCGATAAACTCCGTCTCTGTCAATGGTATTTATCACATTCATATTTCCATCAGCTTTTTTCAGGCTGTCATAAACGGGTATTGCCGCAACTCCGCTGCCATATTTTATTGTGCTGTCCACACACCTGCAAATAAGTTCATCGCTAACAAATGGACGGGCTCCATCATGAATAAGAACAATATCATCGTCACCTATATGCTCAAGTCCATTACGCACAGAATATTGGCGTTCCTCTCCCGCCTTTGCAAAATATATAGGTTTGTTAACAATAGCCTTTGCCATCTCTCTAATCTCTTTATCGTCTGTCACCAGCACAATTGAATTTACCTTTTCACAGTTGTCAAAAGCCATAAGAGTACGCTCTATCACAGATGCTCCGCCAATTTTTATTTTTAACTTATTAGCCCCCATGCGTTTGCTGCTTCCACCGGCAGCTATCATGGCAATCACCATTATGATATTACCTCATAAAGGGAGCTGCTGTCATCCTTGCCAACATGTTCTTTTAAATCCAGCACACGGTATTTATTTGAATTATCATTAAAAGTAATTGTTATTTCATCACCTATTTTAAGTACAGTCCCGGCTTTTGCCACTTTCCCGTTTACTTCCACATGCCCGCTGGAACATGCTGTGTTTGCAACGCTCCTGCGTTTTATAATTCGTGATACCTTTAAAAATTTATCCAGTCTCATCATTTTCTCCGTTTTCTTTTTATTTTCTTTTTCATACTTCTCTTTTACTTTTCTTTTGGAAAAAAGAAAAGTAAACAAAAGAAAACCTTATATATTTACATTACAATTAAATTTTTTGCTCAATCTTTTTCTTCTTATTTTTTATTTTACTTTTTATTTTAAAAAGGAAAAGCAACATAAAGAAAACAAAATATATTTGTTTAAAATTAATTTCTTTCTACTTAAGTTTCTTTGGTTTTACCTTTCTTTGATAAAAGAAAAATAAAAAAGAAAGTTATATAATTTAATTATAAGTTTCAATGTTCTCCAAAGCACTCAAAAGCTTTGCTTTTGCCAGTATTTCATGAGGTTATTATAACATGCTTGCAGCTTGCGACAGCAAGCAGCAGCGTTAGCTGCAAGGGCAAATAGCCCAAAGCATGTTTCAATGTTCTCCAAAGCACTCAAAAGCTTTGCTTTTGCCGGTGCTTTGTGAGGTTATTATAACACAAAAAACCATATAAAACAAAAAACCCAAAGGCTGCTTTTAATAATAAAGCAACAGCCGTTGGGTTTTTAAATAAACTAATTAAAATATAAAAAGCAAATTAATTTATAGCGTCTTTAAGACCTTTGCCCGCTTTGAATACAGGTGCTTTTGAAGCCGGTATTGTTATTTCAGCTTTTGTGGAAGGATTAAATCCCTTTCTTTCAGCTCTCTCTCTAACTTCGAAAGTTCCAAATCCCACCATTTGAATTTTCTCACCGCTTTTAAGAGTATCGGTTACAACATTTACAAACGAATTGATTACCTTTTCAATTTCTTTTTTTTGCATACCTGCATCTTCAGCGATTTTAGAAATTAATTGTGCCTTGTTCATTCAAAATTTCCTCCTTAGTTTTATGGGTAATTATTTTTTAAAAATCTACTTAATATAATTTAACACACTTCAGTTATAATTTCCAGTCTGTTTTTAACTTTTTTTTGCATTATTAGTCACTTTTTTGTTATTCATTCTTAAAACAAACACTTGAAACATCTACAATCCCGCTCACAACGGAATTATTTCCTGTATTTTCCATGTTTTCCACAGTATTAATAAAGGCGCTTACGCCGTCATTCATGCTAATATAAGGATGTATTCCAATACGTAAGCATAATTGTACCATTAAAAGAAGCATACGGCAACTGTTATTTTCAACATCTTTTCCCTGTTTTATATCTTCAATTATCTTAACAATGTCACCACTTAGCTCTATTCCCTGTTTTTCCGCCTTTTTCACAACTTTATATGCCCTCATAAGCGCCGGAAGATACATTGATATATGCTTTAGTTCGTCACTTTTGCTTTTTAAGCTGTATTCCTGCCTTTTTATTTCATCCCATCCGGCTTTAACCTCGCCTTTTGTATTTGCCACTGCTTGTCCATATACATGAGGATGCCTTCTTATAAGCTTTTGGCTGATTATAGTCGTAACATCATCCTCATACACATCTCCGTGCTCACATTCAAAGACATTATGCAGGCATATTTGAAGCAGAACATCTCCCATTTCCTCCAGCATCATATTGCTGTCCCCTTCATCAATAGCTTCGTAAAGCTCGTAACATTCCTCAATTAAATTTGTGCGGATACTTTCATGGGTCTGCTCCTTGTCCCATGGACATTTTTTTCTAAGCTCCCTAACAATGAACATTAAATCTCTGTAAGAATACCGCTTCTTTTCCAGTATATCCAGTTTTGGCAAAAATATATCACATGACGAAATGTAATTTGCATCTTTAAGAAGAACAGCTGTTTTATCAATAAAAATTCTTGTATTCTCCGGATAATAGTCTAACAATTTGGACTTTATATCCCAAAACAACAATTTATCATCTATCTGATATATTACTGTCTCTTTATCCGTTTCCGGCTGTATCTTCATATAATCATATCCGTTTATATAACATAAAGAATCAAAGGAACGACCCAAAACCCTTGCAGCCGCAGAAACACAACCGCTTATGTGCCCTTCAATTATCTCTACATTATCATGCTCCCTGCACAGCTCCATTGAAACATTGTTATTAACGCCGTCTCCAATAGCAACAAACACCGTTCCTTCGCCCTTGCTGACAATAAAATTAACAGCAGTCTTTACAAAATTATCAAAATCCTCGGCTGCTTCAAATATTTTATCAAGGCTTAACGCCCCTTGTTTATAGCATCCTTGTCTGGTGCTCTGGTAAATAACAGTTTTAGCATTTTCAATTATTTTTTCTCCGCGAACAGTCATGCCATCTTTTTCATCTATACTGCCGCCGCCTATTACAGTTATCATTTATTGTTTCCACACTCCCATTTTATACATTAAATTACGTAAACGTCCTCCGCCCGGCATGTAATCCATATCTTCAGCATCCACTGCCCTTATACCTATAACGAGAATTAAATACACAAATACTGCAATTAATATAGTTGCCATTAAAGCCACGTTGGACCCAAGAATTTTCATCAAAGGCGTAAAAACAAAATATACAACTGTACCCATAATCAGATTTGCAATAAGTGGTCTTATAAGATAATCTACTATTTTAAACTTCATACCTGATATTATAAATACATATATGGTATTGCAAATAGCTGCAAAAGCATAACAGCAGGCTGTTCCTATTGCAACGCCGGCAATATTAAAATCAGGTCTTATAACAAGCAGAGCGCTTATAGCAATGTTAACAACCGAACCTATAAACAACGTTATAACAGGTATTTTGTATTTCCCATAGCCCTGAATAATGCTGGTCATAACCTGCACAATGGTAAGGAAAAGCACTGCAAAGGCCATTATTTTAAGAAGCTTTACAGCAATGGGCAGTTCATAAGGAGTGAGGGTTTTATAAAGCAAATTTAAAACCGGTTCAGCCACAAGAAACATTCCAACTGCGCATGGCAAGCCAAAAAGTATAGCCAGCTTAAAGCCTATACAAGCAGTGTGCTTTGCCCTTCCATAGCTCCTTCCCGCCAGTGCAGAGGATATGGCAGGCACAAGGCTTACGCCTATAGAAAGGGATACCGCCGCCGGCATATTAATTATTGAAGTAATACTTCCTGAATACACTCCGTAAAGCTGCTGGGATTCAGCGGCAGAAAACCCTGCTTTGGATAATAGGTTCATGGCAATAAAACCATCCACCATTCCTGCAAGGGGCATAATGCTGGCGCCTATTGTTACAGGAAATGCAACCATAAGGATTTTGCGTATAATTTCTTTCTTGGTTTCCCTTCGTGTATAATTATACTTACGCATATTCTGCTTAATATCGCCTTTGTGCACATTATACATAATTATCAGCAGCAGCATTGCAAGAAATTCACTGATAGAAACGCCCAGAAGAGCACCCATAGCGCCATACTCAGCGCCGTATTTAAAGAAATAAGAAGCAAAACCAAAGCCAACAACAAGCTTTCCTACTTGTTCCATTAACTGAGACAGGGCTGTAGGCGTCATAATTTGCAGCCCCTGAAAATATCCCCTGTAAGCGGATACCACGCTTACAAAAAGCAAGGCGGGAGCAATCGCCCTAAGGGAATGCACACCTTCCTTAAGATTATACATATTAGCATATATAGGCGCACCAATAAGCATAAGAGACATGGTTATAACGCCTATATAAAATAAAGTCTTATAAGCCGTTTGAAATGTCCTGTGGGCAGCCCTGTAATCGTCTATAGCCGCCTTTTCGCTTACAAGCTTTGATATTGCAGTCGGCAGTCCTGCCGTAGAAAGCACAAGCAGAAACGAATATATAGGATAAGCCATCTCATAATATGCCATACCTGAAGCAGAAAGTATATTAAAAAGTGCAACCCTGTAAAATGCACCGATTATTTTACATATCAGTCCTGCAATTCCCAGAACAACTGCACCTTTCACAAAGGTGTCCTTAGACTTTACCGCCATTTAATCCTCCATAAAAAACAACTTATAATAAGTATGCGGTCCGCGCACCAAATAAATTACCTTAATTTAAAATTAAACAGTTATTTTTACATAATAACATAATATCATAAAATATTACAAAAAAACTAATGTTTTCAAAATATTTTATTTAACTTTTTAACCGAGCCATAAAAGATAATTATATATAGATTATATTACCAAAAATAAAAATATATAATCCCATAATAAAAAAGCCGAACAAGCGTCCGGCACATTAATCTGTTATAGGCTGTAAACCACTGCATATATTCCTTTAAACTACACTCCCAAGATAACTTTTAAAATAATAAGAAGTATCACTCCCGGCAATCCAAAAAAACCTACCACAAATGCCGTCACAACATTTATTGCTATGGTAAAGCCAAAAAATTCTCCTATAAAGTTAAATATAAGTAAACAAACCGTGCCTATTATAACATTTAGTACCAGCTTAAAAATTATTTTTAAAGGCGCGCTCAGCACATTGAGCAGCAAAAACAAAACAAGCAGTCCTGCTGCAAATGAAATTATTACATTCCAGTCTAAAACCAGACCCAAATTCAACACTCCTATATTATATGCTTGTATATCTATATGTAAAAAAAAGTATTCATATAACCCACGTCGCAGTTGATTTCGCTTTACTCCTTTTTCGACTTCCGTCGAAAATATCCGTCCGCTCCTTCACTGCTCCTTTTACCCATAAAACCTTTCGGTTTTTTGGGGACCCGTCTTTTTCCAGTTGATTTCGCTTTACTCCTTTTTCGACTTCCCTCGAAAATATCCGTCCGCTCCTTCACTGCTCCTTTTACCCATAAAACCTTTCGGTTTTTTGGGGGCCCGCCTTTTTCCAGTTGATTTCGCTTTACTCCTTTTTTGACTTCCCTCGAAAATATCCGTCCGCTCCTTCACTGCTCCTTTTGCCCATAAAACCTTTATAAAAAGAAATATAATACAAAAAAGAGGAAAAATCTTTCCCCCTTTTCACAATCGTTATATCTAAAGGCTGGTTCTGTTTTCCAAAGCCTTTATAATAGTTACCTCGTCAGTATATTCCAAGTTCCCACCAACGGGAACGCCATGAGCAATACGAGTAACTGTTTTCACCTTTTTATTAATCAGCCGAAATATATAAGAAGCGGTTGCCTCTCCCTCCACATCTGTATTTGTAGCGAGAATAACTTCATCAACACCGTCAAGCCGCTTAAGCAAACCCTTAATATCAATGTCGTCGGGACCAATTCCCATAACCGGAGAAATAGACCCACCAAGCACATGGTAAACGCCGTTATATTCATGAGTCTTTTCAATGGCAACAATATCCTTAGGCTTGCTGACAACACATATAACCGACCTGTCTCTTCTGTCATCCCTGCAAACAAAGCATTTTTCATCATCCGCCATGTTGCCGCACACGCTGCACTTTCTTATTTTCATATTAGCATTATAAATCGCTTCTGATAGTGTTTTTGCCGCTTCCTTATCCATAACGGCAATATAATATGCCAGCCTCATTGCAGATTTGGGACCGATAGAAGGCAGCCTTCCCAGCTCAAGAGCAAGAGCCTCAATAGGCTTTGGAATGTATTCCAATTACATCAGACCTCCAAGATTAAGTCCACCGGTAACCTTGCTCATCTCCGTTTTCATTAGTTCATCTGCATTTCCAATAGCTTCGTTAACCGCTGCAATAATTAAATCCTGAAGCATCTCAACATCATCAGGGTCAACAGCTTCCGGTTTAATAATCAAATCCAAAAGCTCTTTTTTGCCGTTTACCTTTGCAGTAACAACACCGCCCCCTGCACTTGCTTCAATTTCTCTTTCCTCTATTTCCTGTTGTACCTTAACCATATTTTCCTGCATCTTCTGGGCCTGCTTCATCATCTGCTGCATATTTCCTCCGCCCATTGGCATTCCGCCAAATCTGCCTTTTCCCATTGTAATTCCTCCTAGTCAATAAATTTAATATCATCACCAAACATCTCTTTTAAAGCGTCGGTCTTATCCTGTTTTAATATTTTAACACAAACCTTGCAATCCTTAAAGCCTAAATCTTCCAAAGTATTTATTATTTCACTTTTCTTTGCCTGGACGGCCTTCATAAACACGCCGCAGCTTTCATCGGGATAACCGATAATGAGTTCGCCGTTTTCAAATCCTCCGAAAAAGCTGTCCTTTAAACTTATATAAACACCTTTATTGACCTTGTTCATTTTCTTTAAAAACGCTTCATAGTCCTTATTGGTAAATTCATTATTCACTACAGGCTGTAAACTGTTAATTTCACCGGTTTCTTCTTTTTTCTCTAAAACTGGTTCCTGTACATCATTTTCATAAACAGGCTCATCCATAATAAATGCACCTTCATCCTCTAAAGGCGCATCGGGGATGCTGTCATATGCCTCTGTATCCCAAGGTACAGCTTCTTCATCAGTTACAGCAAAAATTTCTGTTTTCTCACATTCTTTATTTTCAGCTTTCCCGGAAACAGCCCTTACGCCCTCTCCAACAGCCTTTTCCAGTTCAGACAATCTTTGCAAAACCGCTAAATTATCATCGCTTGCCGAAGGTGTGCAAATATCCATAAGCGCCACCTCAAGAATTACTATGGGAGAAAAGGCATACCTCATCTCCGCCATAGATGCAGACAAAACCTTAATGCCACGTAAAAGCATGTTTATATCCGCATCTTTACACTGTTTTTCGTAATCAGATTTATAAGCGGAATCCACAATATCCAGTGGGTCTTTTGCGGTTTTAAATATCATAAGCTTGCGTAGATGGTCAATAATATCTCCCGCAAGTACCGATGGATTTTTACCTTTTCTGATTATGGAATTTATATATATGACAGCTCCGCTTCCGTCTTTTTTAATAAGCATATCCGCTATTTTAAAAAGTTCGCTGCTTTCACTTTTGCCAAGAAGCTCTAGTACGGCACTTTCATTTACTTTGCCATCCCCAAACACAATACACTGGTCTAAAAGGCTTATGGCATCCCTAAGTCCACCCTTTGCAAAATCAGCTATAGCAAAAAGAGCGTCTTTTTCCGCCTCAGCCCCAACTTTAGCGCATATGTAATCCAGCCTTTTAGCAATATCCTCTTTGCCAATACGCTCAAAATCATATCTTTGGCATCTGGAAATAATTGTTTCCGGCAGCTTTTGCGGCTCAGTGGTAGCAAGGATAAACACCGCATGCTCAGGGGGTTCCTCAAGGGTTTTTAACAGGGCATTAAAAGCGCCTCCTGAAAGCATATGCACCTCGTCTATTATGTATACCTTATACCTGCCTGTCACAGGAGCATATTTAACGTTTTCCCTAAGTTCCCGAATTTCATCCACACCGTTATTGCTTGCTGCGTCTATTTCCACAATATCCATACTTGTGTCGTTAAAGGCATCCTGACACAGCTGACACTTTAAGCAAGCCTCTCCTTCGCTGCTATTGGGACAGCTTATCGCCCTTGCAAAAATTTTTGCAATACTTGTCTTTCCTGTGCCTCTGCTACCTGTAAAAAGGTAGGCATGGGATATCTGCATAGACATAACCTGGCTTTTCAGCACAGAAACTATATGCTTTTGCCCTACCACCTCATCAAATGTCCTTGGGCGGAAAACACGGTATAACGCTTTGTAACTCATAGCTTTACTCCAAAATATTTATTGATAGAGTATATAATACACTTTTTAAAGACCATATTCAAATTTTTTTCTTTTCTTTTTATTAATTCTTTTCTCCTTTAAAAATGATAATAAAAAAAGACGCCTAAACAGCGTCTTTCCCCAAATAATTTTCTCCTATAAAACGGCTGATTATCACAGCGGCAATTGATATTACAGCTACAGTAATAAAAGGCGCGTACCTTCCTAAAGGAACAGTTATTCCGTATATTCCCGGAGCAAATATAGCTGATATACCATAACCAATAAGCACAAAACCATAGTTAGACGCTGCGTTTTTCATTCCAAAAAGTTTGGAAGTCATACTTGGAAAAACCCCAAACACTCCTCCAAAGCAAACAGCAATAAGACACATAAATAAAATACAAAGCCAGCCGTATGAAAATGCCATACCAATACTGGAAGCAGCAGTTACAATATTTAACAGTACCAATGTATTTTTATCTCCTATTCTTTTGGAAATAACCGGCGAAACAAACCTTCCCACGCAGTTTAACAGAGCAACGCTCATTACAGCATACGCTCTGACTTTTTCACTAACTCCCCTTTCCAGACAGAGAACCTTTAAAATAGGGGCCATCATGAAAAATGCAGGAAGGGAAAACATCATTGCCACAGTTAAAATGTAATACATTGGCTGCCCAAGCATTTCTTTATTACTCATACCTTTTAAAAATGCCGATTTTTCCCCTTTATTTATTTCCTCATAGGCTGCAGGATTGACAATAAAAACACCTCCGCCAATACATATTATAAAATATATTAGGCTTAGCGCCCTAAAGGTACCCGGCACACCATAATGACTAAGTAAAAACTGGGCAACCGGTGTAAAAACCACTCCGCCAAATCCAAGAGCCCCAAGAATAATGCCTGTTGCTAAAGGGCTTTTCTCTTTAAACCATTTTTGTGCCGCAGCAATTGTTGTGGTATATATTGCGCCTATGCCAATACCTGATAATCCTCCATAAGAAAAATACATCCAAATAGGGCTCGACTTCGTAAAAGATGCTAAAAAGGCGCCAATACTTACAAACACGCCTGAAATAAGTATAACGGGTCTTGGGCTGTAAATATCCTGTAACTTTCCACCTAATATGCTTCCTGTAATAATAAAAACAATCATAACGGAAAAAACCGCCGCACTTACCGGCGTGCTCCAGCCGTAATGTAGGGCAACTTCAGGCTGAAACACTCCCCAAATATATATTATCCCAAGTACCATCTGCATAAAAACAGAGCTGATGAGTACAGTCCATTTACTGTGTTTCATATAATCTCTCACTTTTTTATTTATTATGTTACTTAGGATAACCTTTCTTTGTAATTACCATTCACAGTAAAAACATTGATCTGAATTTTATTATCTTAAAATAAAAAAGCGGATGGTAAACAACCATCCGCTTTTTTATAATTTAGTCAAAGTAAGGCTCAATTAAGCCAACCTTACCGTCTTTCCTTTTATAAACCACACAAACATCCTCTGTTTCGGCATCTCTGAAAACGAAGAAACTGTGGTCAAGCAGCTGCATTTGCAGGGCAGCTTCAATCTTGTCCATTGGCTTTACAGGAAACCTCTTAGTCCTTACAATTTCAATTTCCGCTTCCTGCTCATCAACATCCATATGCTCAATTTCAGTAAAATTCAGTCCGCCGGTTTGGTGCTTAGATACAATTTTATCCTTAAATTTTGCTATTTGGCGTGAAAGTCTGTCGGTCACGCTGTCAAGGGTAGCATATATATCCGTAGATTTTTCCTCAGCCCGAAAAATTGTGCCGCCTACGTATATAGTTGCCTCCATCTTTTCCAGTCCCGCTTCAACAGATATTTTAACATCTGCATTAACGTCCTTATCAAAGTATTTGCTAAGCTTTGCAAATTTCTTTTCCACCATTTCCTCAAGATAATCAGATACCTCAAAGTTTTTTGCCGCAATATTCAGTTTCATAGTATCAGCTCCTTGCATTTCTTACTTGTTAATATTATACCCTTTTTTCAGCATCCTTGTCTATAGATAATCGTTCCGTGTTTTTCTTTATTTTCCATTTATAATCATAATAAATTAATTATGTAAACTTTTATTGATAAAATTTTAAAAAAAGTTTGCTTTATTCTTAATGATAGACTATAATTAACGAAGGATGTCAATTAGGTCTGTGGTTGCAAGTCCATGCTAGTCGCAGGCAAAGGGACCCACGTAAGCTGTTCATAGCGTATCAGTGAGCATGGTGCGGTTTAGAAGTAAGTCCGGCCAAAGTAATTTGAGACAGCCGTTAGTGATTGCATAGCGACGGCTACGCTTTTGCAAAAGCTGCAGTCGGCGGGTGTGGGGGCAAAGACCAGGTCAGCTGAATGACATGTATTTTTTTATTTTCAAAGCGAGGGAAAGTTATGTACGAAGACAAGACTTTAGTGTGCAAAGAGTGCGGCCAGGAGTTCATCTTCACCGCCGGCGAGCAGGAGTTCTACGCGGAGCGCGGCTTCGCCAACGAGCCCCAGCGCTGCAAGGCCTGCCGTGACGCCCGCAAGGCCAGCCAGCGTTCCGACCGTGAG
>CAJUEF010000008.1:15339-15704 GCA_910585035.1 uncultured Christensenellaceae bacterium
AGTTATGTACGAAGACAAGACTTTAGTATGTAAAGACTGTGGAAACGAATTTGTTTTTTCTGCAGGCGAACAGGAGTTCTATGAAGAAAAGGGATTCCAAAATGAACCACAAAGATGCGCAGCTTGCCGCCGTGAGCGCAAGAACAACAGCAGAAGCCGTGAAATGCATGACGCTGTTTGTGCACAGTGCGGAAAGGAAACAAAAGTTCCTTTCGTGCCAAAGAACGACAGACCAATCTATTGCAGCGAATGTTTCCAAAACGTTAGATAACTTCTTAAGCTTTGGTTAAATCTTAATTCAAAAATGGTCGAAGCGCCGCTATAAGCGGCGCTTTTTTATATAAATTTTTAAAATAAACAGTATA
>CAJUEF010000008.1:15714-19334 GCA_910585035.1 uncultured Christensenellaceae bacterium
AATCTCTATTTATAATTGCCAATTTTAAATCAGTCCAACAGTTTTTTTAACCGTCTTATTTCTTATAAAAACAGCGATTGGTGTAATCACCATATACAAGATAGTCAATATTACAAAGAACAATATATCCGCATCTAAAAATACATATATAATATTAAAACCAAAGTGTAGTAACACAGCATAAATCAGATTATTGCGACGTTCCAAAAAAATATTCATCAAAACAGTAATAGAGGTAATTACAACAATGTTGGATATAACATAAGGAATTGCCCTTAAATCAGTAAAATCTGAATCTACCACCCACAATAATGCATGCCAAAAACACCACACAAGTCCTTGATAAACAGACGATTTAAGAAAAGCATACTTTTTGTTAAATTCTTCCCTCATAAATCCACGCCATCCAAGTTCTTCTCCCGTCGGCCCTGAAGTAAAAGACAGAAAAATACTAAGTGGCAGCGCAGTTGTTCCAAAGTTAATATACGACATCATCTGCCTTCCCTCAATTAAAGAAAGAATAAACAAAGCAAGTATACTTATAACAAATGTAAGTCCAAATGAAAGCAGCATATAAAGAAGACTTACTTTGCCTGAAAAACACCTCTTTATAAAGCATATTCGTGTTTCGTCCGGTCTAAAATATTTCCAGCAGGTAAGAAGCAAAAGTGTCGGCGACCATGCACAAAGATTTCTAACAACCCACATAATAACCGGCGGCGCATGAAAAATAAGACTTGCAGGTCCCGCCACAAAAATAATAAGCGCCCAAATTAAAATATAGGAACTGATAATATATTTTTTTAAATAATTATATTGCATTTCATATCCCCTTAATCATTTATTTTTTTACAATTCTTTTTCATATTCAAGAATATCTCCCGCATCGCAATCAAGGGCTTCACAAATTGCAGCCAGAGTGGAAAAACGAATTGCCGTCACCTTGTTGTTTTTTATTTTTGATAAATTTACATTAGATATCCCAACTCTGCTCGCAAGCTCATTTAATGTCATTTTTCTCTCCACCATCATGCGGTCAAGCCTTAAAATTATTTTTCCCATAACAAAATACCTCGTTACAAAAGTCCGTCAACATCTTTTTGAAGCTCTGTGCCATATGCAAAAAACTGGGATAAACAAAGCACCAAAAGTCCTATAACTATACTTTCAAACCTTATTCCTATTTCTGCAATATCAGCGCCTATAATAATCCTGCCAATAACACCCATTATGTAGCTTACAGCAGATGATGATATTAAGAAAATACCAATTTCTCTTAGCATACGCACAATATCGCTTTGAAAAGGCGTATCGCCTTTTGAAAACCATGTTTTTCCCTTTGACGTTTTTATTATTAAATAAGCATTGCGAAAAACCATAGCATACAGTGAAAATATAATAATTGAGCTTATACAAAATAAAGTAATAGCTGTCATGGTAACATTTCCCTGAGCGTTTACTACGGAAATTTCAAATCCATAAGTCGATACTGTAGATCCAATTTCTTCAATACTATTTTCCAAAATACTCCACAGCCAGTTTTTTGCCGTAAGAGAACATATAAGAAGTACACTCATGGAAACAACTCCAATCCAATGCAAAACCTCCGCAAATTTTGAAAGAATGAGGGATATATTAATGACTATATCCATATTAAATTTTTTCATATTGTTTTACCTCCATATTTTATCAAACCGGTATTGATATTATTATAATACTTACTTATATAATGTTTGTCAATATATTTTTAATGTTTATCGATAAAAATATATTGTTTTAAATAAAATATTATAACCACAAATATATTTTTAATATTTGTTTAACAGCAATTAAAACAACAAAACATACGCCTTAAAAAAGGCATTAAAAGCAATACAGCTTGTGCAGACTGACATATTGTGATAGAATTTAACAAAAGACATATTTGTTTAAATCTTTTAAGAAAGGACAATAACAAATGAAAAAGAAAATAATATTATTCATATCAGCATTAGCAGCAGCAGTCCTGCTCACTGCATGTACAGGGGAACAAAAAACTTCAACTACTGCCCCGTCACAAAATGAAACAACACAAGCAACAACGAAGGTTACTACCCAAATCGTAAGTGAAGAAACCACAACAACAAGCGCGCCGACTGCAGACCCTAAAGCTCACATATATACAGGCAACTATAACGAGCTAATGGCACAGCAAAGATGCAGCATGACTGTAAATCTTACAGACGACACTTATGATATAGAGTTAAATATAGCAAATGATGTAAATATTAAAGATGCCCCTCTTGGAATATACAAAGCTCAGTTTAAATATGCGGATATAAAAGATAGTGGAAACGGTTTATACACGGTAACAGCCACAGCCGTTACCGAAGGTGACATGGCTTATGATTTAACAATAATATTTTACGGTGAAGATAATTCTATAACAG
Organism: uncultured Christensenellaceae bacterium; assembly: GCA_910585035.1. Classification (GTDB taxonomy): domain Bacteria; phylum Bacillota; class Clostridia; order Christensenellales; family MGBC116941; genus MGBC116941. The sequence continues at coordinate 18,144 of CAJUEF010000008.1, forward strand.
GCGCTTCCCTTAATATAGGAAAATCCGGGCTTGAACTGATAAAAGGCAGACCGGCAGAGAATTAATTGATTTCACATTTTAACTATAAAATAAATGCGTAAAAAACTTTTTTAGAATATGTACTTTTTAGCATTCCATTTATAAAATGGAATGCTAAATTTATAAAAACCTATATTCTTTAAATATTTAACTATCTGCTCTAAAACAAGCTAAAATAGACAAATGTTAACTTTCATTGACAAATTTCCATCTGTAAATGGTAGAAATATTTTAGAAATAAAAATAAAATTATATCATAATTTAAACAAGGAGATAACACAATGAATTTTGGTAAAAGACTTATGGAACTTAGAAAGAAAAAAGGCTTGTCTCAGGAACAACTTGGAGAAATAATAAATGTTACAAGACAAACAATATCAAAATGGGAGCTTGAAGAAAGCTCTCCTGATATGGATAAGCTTATAGCTTTAAGTGAGCTTTTTGAAATATCTTTGGATGAGTTTATTAAAGGTGATGAAAACCAAAAATATAGCAACAACGTATATTACACTAATAGTCGCTTCATTATGATTCCTAATTATGAATATAAAAGTAAAAGCATGATTTTTGGTTCACATTAACCTAGGCATTGGATTAAAACGGGCAAAGGGCATAATAGCAATAGGCAATATAGCCACAGGGCTGGTCTCCATAGGCGGCATATCCGCAGGATTTTTATCTCTTGGCGGAATAAGCTTTGGTCTCTTATCCTTTGGCGGCTTGGCAGTTGCGCTGCTTTTAGCTCTTGGCGGTGTAAGCATAGGCGCACTTGCAATAGGCGGTTTCGCTTTAGGATTTTTTGCAATGGGCGGTTTTGCTTTAGGTGTATATTCAATTGGCGGCTGCGCTATAGCTTCCCGAGTTGCAGCAGGTGGTTTTGCTCAAGGCTTCATAGCCATTGGTGATAAAACATCAGGCGTAATAACCTTTAGCATAAATAACATTACTGACCCAACTTTAATTAAAAATACAGTTTTACGGGAATTCCCTTCCACTCCAAAATTTATAGTTAGCTTACTAGGTATGATTTAGACAAAAAATTATTGGACTTAATACATGGCGTCTTTCAGCTTTGTTTTACAAATTGTAAAAATATAAACCCTATTTGCCCCTGCCTTTAAAAGCTCCTTTTTGCATTCATTAACAGTGCTT
>CAJUEF010000008.1:19344-29331 GCA_910585035.1 uncultured Christensenellaceae bacterium
GCTTCCCGTTGTCTGCACATCGTCCACCAGCAATATATCTTTGTCTTTTACCGTCTTTGCATCCTTAACCCTAAAGCAATCCTTTACGTTAAACATCCTCTGCTCCCTTGTTAAAGTAGTTTGGGAAACCGTATCCTTTATTTTTTCCAGAGCATCAACGGTTCTGCTTTTATCAATAGCTCTTGCAAACAGTTCAGCCTGATTATATCCCCTCTTTTTCTTGTTTCTCGTAGGAACAAAACAAACTATATCATAATCTATTTCCCTTATCTTTTCTTCGGAAAGCCTTGCAAATATATCTGCAAGATAACGTTTATTATTATATTTAAGGTCCTGAATCATATATTCCATATCACTATCATAATAAAACGCAGCATCTTTTTCCAAAGCGAAAGGAGCGGTTTTTATACACTTCGAGCAAATACCCGTATCAAGAGAAGATATGTCCTCCCTTCCACAAAATATACAGGCAGAGTAGGTGGGAAACAGCCAGTCAAACATTTAAACTGCCCCCAATCCTGTCTCTCTCACGCTTTAAATAAAGAGCAAAATTTGTATATCTGGCAGATACCCTATCGTTTTCTATCATTTTTCTAAGGATATCTCTGCTTCCAAGAAGATACATTTTTTTCTTGGCTCTTGTAACTGCTGTATAAAGAAGGTTTCTCGTAAGTAGCGGCGCAGGTGCGCTTAGCACCATAAGCACAGTATCGAACTCACTGCCCTGGCTTTTATGAACAGTCATTGCATATGCGTGTATTAGCTGGTCTAAATCAGCAAAAGGGTATTGCACCTGTTTACCGTCGTCAAACCGCACAGTCATCATTTCTGCACGTCCATTAATATCAAAAATCCAGCCCACATCTCCGTTAAAAACGCCGCAGTCTTCATTCCCGACAGTGTCCACCCATTCAATATTATAGTTATTTTTAACCTGCATCACTTTATCTTTAATCCTAAATACAGCTTCTCCAACCTTTCTGTCCTCATAGCCCTCGTCTGGATTGAGTATGTTTTGAAGCTCACGGTTAAGATTTATCGTTCCAAGCTCGCCCTTTTTGGAAGGACACAGCAGCTGAATGTCAAAAAGTTCTTTTTCATCTGCCTTTTTTTTCATCACCCTAAAATATTGAAGCAGCTTGGCAATAAGCTCTCTGGGACTGTCAATTTCCGCAAAAACAAAGTCCCCCTCTTTTGACAGCACAGGCATTTCACCTTTATTAATACTGTGAGCCGCCATAACAATTCCGCTTCCCTCACCCTGACGGTATACATGATTCAGTCTTACAGTTGGTATACACCCGCTACTTATCATATCCTTTAGCACATTCCCTGCACCAACAGACATAAGCTGGTCAGAATCTCCAATAAGTATGAGCTTTGCTCCGCTGGGCACCGCCATAACCAGCCTGTGCATAAGATCAATATCAACCATGCTCATTTCGTCCACAATAAGCACATCAGCTTCAACCGGATTTTCCTCATCTCTCATAAAGCGTCCGTCTCCGGTGTATTCCAGTAAACGGTGAATTGTTGCTGCATCATACCCGGCAGCCTGGGACATTCTTTTAGCAGCTCTTCCCGTAGGCGCACAGAGCTGTACCTTTTTTCCTGCAGCCATAAATATGTCTATCGCAAGCTTAATAATAGTGGTCTTTCCCGTTCCCGGACCGCCGGTTATAACAGTGCACGGATTTTCCACCGCCGTTTCAACAGCAATTTTCTGCTCACTGCTAACCTTTATTGGAAATTGTGATATTCCCTTTTCCACCTGCTTTGTAAGTCCTGTCCATTTATTTCCGTAGACTACCAGTTCAATTATCCTCCTGGCTGTTTCCACCTCACTTATATACATTGAAGAAAGGTATATACCACCGTCAGCATCAATAAGCTTTCCCAAAGTAATCATATTATCAATGGCAAGCTGGACCTTTTCTTGTTCACACTCAAGTATTTCGCTGCTTTTAAACACAAGCTTTTCTCTTGGAAGATAAACATGTCCATTCATAATCGCCATAGACAGCACATAGGCAGCCCCTGCTTCCAGCCTGCTCACACTGTCCTTTTCCACTCCCATATTAAGAGCTATTACATCAGCTGTTTTAAAACCTATTCCCTGTATATCATCAATAATACGGTAAGGATTATTTTGCATAACTGCTACAGCGCTGTTTCCGTAAGCAAGATATATTTTGGTTGCCTGCCCTGCGGTAATACCAAAATGGGTAAGTTTAACCATCACCTCTCTGCTTGCCATGTGTTCATTATAGCTTTCACAAATCTTAAGGGCACGTTTTTTACCAATGCCACGAACAGAAGCCACCAGCTGAGGACTGGTGGCTAAAACATCAAGGGTGTCTTCTCCAAAGGCTTCAATAAGTCTTTCTGCCGTAGTTTTGCCTATACCGTAAACTATTCCGCTTGAAAGATATGAAAATATATCTTCAATGGTAGTAGGCACATGAAGTTCAACGGTTTCAACTTTAAATTGTTCACCATAAACAGGATGACTGCCCCATTTACCATTAAGGGTCACTCTTTCTCCTGCTGTAAGCTCAGGTAACGTGCCAACACAGGTCGAATAACAATCATCGTGTTCAATAACAAACACTGTAAATCCATTGTCTGAATTATAATAGGTTATCTCTTCAATAATTCCGGATATAGTTTCCAACTTTTAAAATAAATGTGCTTTGTCTGTTTTCTCCCAAGGCACATCCAAATCCTCTCTTCCAAAATGACCATAAGCAGCAGTCTTTCCGTAAATAGGCCTTAACAAATCCAGTTCTTCAATTATAGACTGAGGACGAAAATCAAAATGCTTTTTAATTATTTCAATAATCTTGTCATCACCCACTGTGCCTGTTCCGTGAGTATCCACAGCAATGGACACAGGGTTAGCAACACCAATGGCATAAGCAACAATTATTTCACATTTTTTTGCCAGTCCGGCAGCAACAATGTTTTTAGCAACATACCTTCCATAATAAGCTGCGCTTCTATCCACCTTGCTTGGGTCTTTACCGGAAAATGCACCGCCGCCGTGACGGGCGCATCCACCATAGGTATCAACTATTATCTTCCTGCCGGTAAGACCGCTGTCACCTTGCGGACCGCCTATAACAAACCTGCCTGTAGGATTAATAAAATACTTAGTATTTTCATCTAAATATTCAGCCGGAATAGTTTTATCAATTATTTCTTCCCTAACTCTTTTCCTCAGCTCTTCAATTTTTATATAATCCTTATGCTGAGTAGATACTACAACAGTATCAACCCTTTTAACGGCTCCATCTTCATATTCACATGATACCTGAGCCTTTCCATCCGGCATTAAAAAACCAAGATTGCCGTTTTTCCTGTTGGTTGCCAGCGCTTTTGTAAGCTTATGAGCAAGGAAGATAGGCATTGGCATAAGGGTTTTTGTTTCATCACATGCATAACCAAACATCATTCCCTGGTCACCTGCCCCGGCAGTAACGCTTGAATCTCCGTCTTTTGCTTCCAGAGCCTTATCAACGCCCATTGCAATATCACTACTCTGCTCGTCAACTGAAAGAAGCACAGCACAGCTCTTAGAATTAAAACCGTCTGCTACGTTGTTATATCCAATTTCACTTATCTTTTTGCGGGCAATATTAGCAATATCCGCATAACCCTTGGTCGTTATCTCGCCCATAATCAACACAAGTCCAGTATTTACAGCCGTTTCACAAGCAACTCTGGAATACTTGTCTTGAAGCAAAAGCTCGTCTAACACAGCATCGGAAATCTGGTCGCACACCTTATCCGGGTGTCCTTCTGTAACTGATTCTGAAGTGAAAATAGTTCTCATACATATTACCTCATTATTATACTTTTAATTTAATTATATCCCTTTTTTACACTTAAATCAATTAGATTATATACAAAGGATATTTTTCATATTATAATAAACTCATCCACCTTTCTTTTTTTACCTTTCTTTAAGAAAAGAAAGGTAAAACCAAAGAAACTTAAATACAAAATAAGATATTAATAAGGAAACATATATAAGGTTTTCTTTTTGTTACTTTTTCTTTTTTCTAAAAGAAAAAGTAAAAGAGAAGTAAAGGAGAACACAAATGAAAAAAACACTTGGATGCCTTCGCCGCGCCGATGAAGACTGGGGACTTATAAATGACGGAGATAAAATAGCAATAGGAATTTCAGGAGGAAAGGACAGCCTGCTTATGACAAGAGCTCTTAGTCTTTATAAAAAATTTTCTAAAAAGAATTTTGAAATAGTGGGCATAACTATTGACCTTGGTTTAAAACCTTTTGACTTAAGCGAGGTAAGAAACTATTGCGAAAGCTTAGGCGTTGAATACCACGTTATAGAAACTCAAATCGGTGAAATTATTTTCGATATTAGAAAAGAAAAAAATCCCTGTTCTCTTTGCGCTAAAATGAGAAAAGGCGTGTTATATGATACTGCTGTTTCTCTTGGCTGTAACAAAGTAGCTCTTGGTCATCATAAAGATGACTTAATAGACACCTTCTTTTTAAGTATGATTTACGAAGGAAAGCTAAACGCTTTAAAGCCTATATTTTACCTGTCCCGCTGCGGACTTACAGCTATACGACCTTTAATTTATCTGCCTGAAGCACATGTTATTAACAGTATTGACCGCCTTAAATTACCTGTTGCAAAAAGTCCGTGTCCTGCTAACGGCAATACAAAGCGTGATGAAATAAGAAAGCTTGTAAAGCACATGTGCGTAGAATACCCGGATTTCAAAGATAAAATCTATCTTTCCATCTATAATAAGGAGAATTATCAGCTTTGGCTTGACAGAAAATAGTAAAAGAAAACCCGTCATATTGACGGGTTTTTCTTTTATTATTCCTCTTGCCCACTTTCATCGCCGCTACTGTCTGATGGCTTGTCCACTTTGGTCTCGTCATTGTCACTTGGTTTTTCATTATTATCGCTTGGCTTTTCAGTGTTATCATTTGGCTTTTCTGTATTATCAGACGGTTTTTTACTATTGTCTGAATTGCCATTATTACTTGGCTTCTTATTATTATTGTTATTATTGTTTTTATTATTATTCTGCTTTTTATCATTGCCGGATGATGTGGTCTTCTTACTGGTTGATTTTGTAGTTGTCTTGCCCTTATAATTATATTCTGTCTTAGTACCGTCTCCAACTGTGGAAGACGTAATTGCAGATGTTGAAAATGCTGTAGGCATTCCATTTCCTTGCTGGGCATTATAGAATAAATCAAGTATCATCTTTTTAAGCTGTGTTCTGTTTACATGCCAGTAACCAACGCCTTCATTATCGTTAATGTATCCCGGCAGCATCTCAAAAACAACTGATTCCATATCAATTTGATCAATACTTGCAGACAGTGCATAAATCTGTTCAATAGTTAAATTAGTCTGAACATATCCTTGTCTTACACAGTCATTATATAATTTAGGAATAGTTGACAAGGCTCCAAGCTGCTGCATTTTAACTGCTACCGCTTTAAGAAACCCTCTTTGTCTTTCTGTTCTGTCAGTATCCATTCCCGTCAGTCCTTTTCCCTTACGAATACAAACATAGTCAAGAGCCTTTTCACCTTCCAAATGTATCCATTCTCCACTCGCTCCAAAGCCGGGCACATCATAAGGAAGCTGTAAATCAACACCACCAAGTAAATTAGCAACATGAACAAAGTTGTCCATATCTGCTCCTATGTATGTTGTAATAGGATCAATTTTAACTCCGTCAACGTTAAACAGCTCATTTACTGCCGCCATAGTATTTTGGTATCCGTATTTATCCGGGCTAAAGCCATAAGAAAAGGCTGCATTAATTCTGGTTGTTACCATTTTTGTCGGTTTACCTTCAGAATTCAAAACCTGAACTCTTGACCGCGTATCCCTTGGCACAGATATAAGAGATGCCTGATTTTTCTGGGTATCCACAACACAAACCATTATTACGTCACTTCGGTATCCCTTATGAGCTGCTTCTCTTTCTTCATTAGAATCAAGCCCAACAATAAGAAAAGAAATTATACCTTGATTATATTGGTGAGTCACGCCGGCATCGTCAGTAACCACAAAGTTAGCACCGCCGCCAAAAGACTTTGTAGGATCATCCCATATGCCTTTCACATATAGGCCAACTGCCGCAGCGCAGCCAACTCCCGCTGTTAGCAAAACCCCCAATAAAATTTTCATTGTTCTAATTAATTTTTGTGAGTTAACAACCATAAAAATAATTTCCTCCAAATTAGAAAATCGAACGTCTGTTGTAATCCCTAACAGGTGAATATGCAGACATTGCGTCTAAATTTTCAAGAGATTTTCCCGTTCCAAGTGCAACACAGGAAACGGCATCCTCAGCGACATAACAAGGAATCTTTGTGTGCTCTGCAACAAGCCTGTCAAGACCATAAAGAAGCGCACCGCCACCTGTCATACATATTCCATTTTCAGCAATATCAGCCGCAAGCTCAGGTGGGGTTCTTTCCAAAACATTGTGAACCACCTCTAAAATATCCTGAAGAGGCTTATCAAGCGCAACTATTGTTTCGTTGGAACTTATATTAAGAGTTTTCGGCAATCCGGTAATATTACTTCCTATTTCACCGCCAATAAATCTGCCGGTAACATCCATATAAGTATTTTCTTTTCTTGGGAAAGCCGAGCCAATAGTTATTTTTATTTCCTCTGCCGTTCTCTCTCCAATAAGTAAATTATGTTTCTCTTTCATGTATTTCACAATAGCTTCATCAAATTTATCCCCTGCAATTTTTATACTTTGAGTAACAACAGGATTTCCAAGGGATATTACCGCAACATCAGTAGTACCGCCGCCAATATCAAGCACCATTGTGCCATAAGGCGCAGCTATATCTATACCTGCTCCAATGGCAGCAGCTATAGGTTCTTCAATTATATATGTATTTCTTGCTCCGGCGTCATTACTGGCTTCAATAACAGAACGTCTTTCAACATCCGTAACGCCGCTTGGCACACAAACGATAACCCGGGGTTTAAAAAATAATCTTCTTCCAACTACTTTCCTAAGAAAATATCTAAGCATTTCTTCCGTAACGTCAAAGTTAGATATAACACCGTCTTTAAGAGGTCTTATTGCAACAATATTACCGGGAGTACGACCTATCATTCGCCTGGCCTCGTCACCAACCTGCAAAATTTTATTTGTATTTTTATCTATAGCAACCACCGACGGTTCTCTTAAAACAATTCCCTTACCCTTAACATAAACAAGCACAGTGGAAGTACCTAAATCAATACCTACATCATGGCTGTTAAGAAACTCAAACATACTTTTTCCTTTCATTTTCTTTTGTATATTATCAAAAGCATCAAATATATGCATAAATAGCTGTTTTATTTTATTATAGACTATACTCAAGCTTTTTTCAACTTTTATGTTTGTTTTTTCTTTTTTCCTTTGTATTTAAGATGTGTAGCTTTTCCTCCTCTTATGTGTCTTTCCGCTTTGTTTTTTTCTAAAACTGCGCTGACCTGTTTATATAGTTTCTTATTTATCTTCTGTAATCTTTCTGTTAAATCCTTATGCACTGTTGACTTGCTAACCTTAAATACCTTTGCTGCACTTCTAACCGTTTCTTTTGTATCCAGAATATAATGGGCTATTTCAACAGCCCTTTTTTCTATATATTCTTTCACAATTGTGCCCCCTTTATATATCCTTTTCTAGATATATATGAGGACAATCAATGTTTATATGAATGTTTTACTCATGAAAATAATAAGAAAAAAACAAAGCCAATGGTTTTTCTATTAACCCCATTTACTTTGTATTTTTTCCAAGAATGCCTCAGCAGCCGGAGAAAACACTTGATATTTTTTCCAAATTATATTCAGCCCCGATTCCAAAGGCGGATAAAGAGGCCTAAAGCAAAGAGCGCTGCTATCTGACGTATCCGCAATTTTATCAATAGAAATAGCATATCCAACGCCTCGTTCCACCATAACCGCCGCATTGTATAATAAATTAAAAGTAGTTACAACATTCATATTTTTATAATCGTCTCCAAACCATTTCATATATGCGTTGTCTGACTGCCCCCCGGTTATTGCCTGCCGTGAACATAAAACAGGGCGACCAAGCAAGTCCTCCTTTGTTATATATTCCTTTGTGGCAAGAGAACTGTCTTTGCGCATAATAACTCCCCAAACATCCTTTGCAGGCATAGGAAGATAGTCATATTTGGATATATCTGCGGGATCAATAACTATTCCAAAATCCAGCAGTCCCCTGTCCAGCTTTTCCGTTACATCTATGGAATTCCCACTATACAGATGATAACGAATGTTCGGATGTTCATCTAGGAGCTCTTTAACAACCTCACCAATTAGTTTTATTGCCTTCGTCTCTCCACCGCCAATGTAAATGTCTCCGCTTAAAACTGCACCCATTGATGAAAATTCTTCCCAAGTTTTATCTACCATATCTATTATCTCTTCCGCCCTTTTTCGAAAAATTATACCCTCCGGCGTTAAGGTCATACTGTGGCTTTTTCTGTAAAATAAAGGGTGGCCCAGTTCTTCCTCCAGCTCTTTAATCTGCCTGGATAACGTCGGCTGGGTTATGTGAAGAAAGTTGGAAGCGTTTGTAATGCTTTCTTCCCTTGCTATAGCTAAAAAATAACGAAGAACCCGTATTTCCATAATGATTTACCATCCTAACCAAATAATATTACTAATTAAATGTTTAAAATACAGTTTACCATACAGTGATATGCCTGTAAAGCAATTTGTATCATCTAAATTAGGTATTTGTTATTTAAAATTAGCGCGGTTATAATAAAAACAAATCGAGGAGGAATTGCAAAATGGTAAATATCACGCAAAACCAGGAGTTTAAAATAAAAAGAAATTTGACAGACGCCGGCTGCAGCACTTCACAAATTGAACAGTTCATTAACCTTGTGCAAGAAAAAAAGCGTCCGGAACAATATCGTTTTTTGTCTTGTCATAAGCTGGAATTATTAAAAAAACTTCATGAGAACCAGCGTAAAGTTGACTGCCTTGATTTTATGGTATATGCAATGAAAAAAGAAGATAATGAAAATTTTTAGGAGGTATTTGAAAATGAATATGAACTTTGATTTTTACAATCCTACACGAATTTTATTTGGACGTGGAAAAATTAACGAATTAGGAAACTCCATAAGCGAAATGCGCTCTACTGGCAGCCTTGGTAAAAAAGCAATTCTCCTTATGTCCAATGGAAAATCAGCAAAAATAAGTGGCGCATACGACAAAACAGTTACGCAGCTTAAAAATGCCGGCATAGAATTTGCAGAGTTTCCAAAGGTTATGGAAAATCCAAAAAAAGATATGATTATGGAAGGCGCTGCTTTTGCAAGAAATAACGGCTGTGATTTCATAGTTGCTCTTGGTGGCGGTGCAGTGCTTGATTCTTCTGTTGCAATTTCCGCCATGGCAACAAATGACGGTGATTTATGGGATTACGTTAGCGGAGGTACGGGAAAAGGAAAGCCCCTTGCAAATGCAGGGCTCCCTATTGTAACGATTACTTTAACTGCGGGTACAGGTTCGGAAATAAACTGCTGGGGTGTAATCTCAAACCCTGAAACCCAGGAGAAAATCGGATTTGGAAATCCTGCTTTAAATCCTGTTTTAGCAGTTGTTGATCCTGAGCTAATGCTCACCGTACCCGCAAAATACACGGCATATCAAGGCTTTGACGCTTTGTTCCACAACACTGAAGTAATGATGAGTAACGGCGTAAACATCTTTAGCGAAGCCATCGCTCTTTCCGCTATTGAAAATATATCTAAATATCTTCCTCGCGCAGTAAAAGATGGTAATGATATAGAAGCTCGTGAGCGGGTAGCTTATGCCAGCACGGTAGCAGGAATCACAATGCAGCTTACCTCCACTACAGCACAGCACTCTATGGAGCACTCAATGAGCGCATACCATCCAAACCTTCCCCACGGCGCCGG
>CAJUEF010000008.1:29341-34620 GCA_910585035.1 uncultured Christensenellaceae bacterium
CGGACTTATTCTTATTTCAAAAGCCTTTGCTGAGTTTTTTATTGACCGTCATGCCTGTGACGAGCAGTTTATTAAAATGGCAAAAGTCATGGGAATTGAAAATGCAAATAAGCCAGAGGATTTTATTACTGCCCTTGTAAAATTACAGGAGGATTGCGGTGTAGCCGATATTAAAATGAGCGATTACGGCTTTGATAAATCAGAATGTATGACCCTTGCAAAAGGAGCGCGCTCCATGCAGGGAGGATTATTTTTAGCAAACCCGTGTGAAATGACAGACGAGGACTGCGCTCTTGTATTTGAAAAATCATATAAATAAAACTTTACGGAGGTGTGCAATGAAGCGTTTACTATGGATGACCGTAGCTTTTATAATATTATGCTCTTTAGCGGCATGTAATCAAAATATCAAAACAGATAACAGCGCAAATACAGCAAATAATTCACCAACAAATACAGATAACCCGTCTGCACCTAATTTAGAAAATAAAAACGCAAACATTTTAGTTGCATATTTTTCCTATACGGGAACAACAAAAAGGCTGGCAGAATACGCCGCAGAATATTTAAATGGAGATTTATTTGAAATCCAAGCAGAAATACCTTATAACAGCAGCGACACAGATTATAACAACACAAATTCAAGAACAACAAAAGAGCAAAAAGATTCTTCTTCAAGGCCTGCTATTGCAAATCGGGTAAGTGATATTGCAAAATATGATACAGTTGTGCTTGCCTACCCCATCTGGCATGGTGAAGCTCCCAGAATTATAAACACCTTTCTTGAAAGCTATGACTTTTCAGGTAAAACCATTGTTCCATTTTGCACATCCCATAGCAGCGGAATTGGCTCAAGCGACAGAAATTTACACACTCTGTGCGACAACACGGCTCAGTGGAAGTCAGGAAAACGCTTTAATTCCAGTACAACTAAGGAAGATATGTCATCATGGCTGCAAGGTTTAGGCATTGAGCCAGTAAAATCCCAAAGTGCAGGAGGTAATGCAGTGAAATTTAATTTTGATACAAAAAAAGTTAAGCTCAACAGCGGCTATGACATGCCTGTTTATGGCATTGGTACATACAGCCTGCAAAACGAAGTATGCGTAAATTCTGTTTCTGAAGCGCTTTCCCGTGGAGTAAGACTAATCGATACAGCTTATATATATCAAAATGAAGTGGAAGTCGGCAGAGCAGTTAGAAATTCCGGTATTCCAAGAGAAGAAATATTTGTAACAACCAAGCTATATCCAAACCAATATTCCAATGTAGCAAATGCTATTGATGAAGCTCTTGGAAAGCTAGAAATAGGATATATTGATTTAATGCTTCTCCATCATCCCGGAGATTATGATGTAGAGGCATATCGAGCGATGGAACAGGCTGTTGCTGATGGAAAAATCCGCTCTATTGGTTTATCAAATTGGTACATAAAAGAGCTTAACGAGTTTTTGCCTCAAGTGACCATCACTCCTGCTCTTGTTCAAAATGAAATACATCCTTATTATCAGGACAGAGAAGTTGTAGAATATATACAAAGTCTTGGTATTGTAGCCCAGGGCTGGTATCCTCTTGGTGGCAGAGGATATACTGCACAGCTTCTTGGTAATGACGTAATTTCATCTATTGCTAATGCTCATAAAAAATCATCTGCTCAGGTAATACTTCGGTGGAATTTACAAAATGGTGTTGTAGTTATCCCGGGTTCCAGTAATCCAGATCACATTCAGGAAAATACAGAATTGTTCGACTTTAATTTAAGTGATGAAGAAATGGCACAAATTTATGCTTTAAACCGTAACGAAAAACATGATTGGTATTAATGGAGACAATTTTAATGAAAGTATTAGGAATTAACGGAAGCTCAAGAAAAGATGGAAATACTGCAATAATAATTAATACCGTCTTTAAAGAATTACAAAAAGAAGGTATTGACACAGAATTAATACAGCTTTCCGAAAGTATAATTGAGCCTTGTAAAGCATGCTGGGCATGCAATGGAAAAAATAATTGCGTTCATAAAAATGATATATTTTGTATCGCTTTTGAAAAGCTCTTACAATCCGACGGTATTATATTAGGCTCGCCTGTATATTCAGCAAATATTTCTTCAAGGATGCAGGCTTTTATAGAAAGAACTGCTGTAGTAGCTGATATGAATAACGGCATATTAAAACACAAGGTCGGCGCTGCTGTGGCAGCAGTGCGGCGAGGCGGAGCATTACAAGCAATCGACGCCATGAACCACTTGTTTTTAAATCACGAAATGTTTATTGCTGGTTCAACATATTGGAATATGACTTATGGTCAAATGCCTAAAGACGTATTAAATGACAGCGAAGGTATAGATAACATGAAAAACCTCGGTCAAAATATGGCTTACCTACTAAAACTTCTTTATAATAAAAATAATTAATATAATATATAAAATAGGTTTATCTTAAATCAAAAGGTAAACCTATTTTATTTTCTTTTAAACAACTTTATATGTATAAATAAAAAGTACAGGATTTCTCCTGCACTTTGTTTTTAAAGCTATTTATTGTTTTCTCTGTTAATAACCGCAGTAGCAATTTGAGTGTTAATAAGCTCAAGAGCATTGCCCTCATATCCAAATATCCTTACCAGAACATCATCGTGTCCTGTTGTTGTAACGCCATAGGTAATATCCTGATTGGACTGCGCAAGAAGATCTCTTATCATTTTAACAAGCTCTTTGCTGTCATTAAAGTTTACAATTACAATATTGGATAAATGAGTATATCCTTCATACATTCCAAAGCCTTCCATGTTAAACATTTCAGGATCAAAATAAGTATTATCTCTGTAAACTCTTTTGCCGCCAACAAAAATGTCAGTTAAATTCTTAAAGTAGGTATAACCAAAGGTTTCACCATAGTGAACACGTCCACTGGACAGAATTTCATGATACAAAAGCTTTGATGTTTCATCCTTTAAATTTATTGTAGTTGTGTTTTCAAAAGCTGAATTTTTAAAAGGAATAGTTGGCTGAGGCATATAGTTTAAAATAGCCCCGGAATCAACATTTATTATGTTAACCCTTTCAGCATGTCCCTCTTCCATCTTATGAATTTTTTCATAAGATTGGGATGTAATTTCACTTCTGCAGTTTTCACCAATGTCTACATTGATATTATATCTGTCACCGGACATGATGCCGCTTGATGAAGATAAAAGCATAACCCTAACAAGTCCGTAATCCGTATTGAAAGGAGTAATAATTTTAAGTGGTGAAGTGAAATATACGTCCCTAAGGATAGTTCTGCCATCCTCATGTGTCATTTTAATGTTTGCAACTGATTCTCTGCTATAGTTGTTTCCCATATATTACATTCCTTCCAGCAAAACATCACTCTTTATCCAAGCTATCACATCATCAATGCCGATGTTCTGTCTAATGTTAGTAAATATGAATGGCTTATCGCCTCTCATTTTTTTGGAATCTCTCTCCATAACTTCAAGACTTGCACCAACATAAGGCGCTAAGTCAATTTTATTTATAACAAGCAAATCAGATCTTGTAATACCAGGTCCGCCTTTGCGAGGAATCTTATCACCCTCTGCAACGTCAATAACAAAGATAGTAGCATCAACCAGCTCAGGACTGAAAGTAGCAGAAAGGTTATCTCCACCGCTTTCAATAAAGATAATCTGTGCATCAGGATGAGAATTAGCTAAATCCTCAACAGCTTCCAAATTCATAGATGCATCCTCACGAATGGCTGTGTGAGGGCATCCACCGGTTTCAACACCTCTAATTCTGTCTTTAGGCATAACGCTGTTTTTCATAAGGAACTCTGCGTCCTCTTTAGTGTAAATATCATTTGTAACAACACAGATACTGTATTCGCTAGATAATTTACGAGTTAAGCATTCAATTAATGCAGTTTTACCGGAGCCTACAGGGCCGGCAACTCCAATTTTAACATACGACATAAAAATCCCTCCTGTTAAGACATGTAAAGTCTTGAATATAACGTTTCATGCTGCATACACCTGGTGTCAAATCCCGGCATTGAAAGACCGAGCATTGACTCATCAAGAGTTTTCACCTTTTCAATTATTTCTGTAAAAAGCTTACTGCATTTATACAAAATCTGCTGACCCTGAGTCTGGCTGAGCGGCACAGCTTTAACACTGTTTGTAACCATTGCAGAGGTAGCAGCATAGAGATAAAAAGACAAAGCAGTAGTCTTATCTACATTAATAGCCGCGCAAAAAACTCCGTAAGCTATAGCATGATTAGGAACAACCTCTTTATTATTCACTTTTTCAAGATATCTGTTAAAGATTTCAGATTCAAACTTAATTTCAGTTGTTGTAGAAATAGTTTTAACAAATCTGCTGCCAAGCTTTAAGCTTGCATCTCTGATTTCTTGAGGTGACTTAATTACATGCATAATGTCATCCAATTCCATTACTTTTTTTAAATCCCCTGCTTTAGCAGCGTCATAAGCAAGAGAAGCAGACAACAGTTCAGAGTAAAGATAAGTTGTTTTCAAATTGGTGCTTATATATTCATAAGCCTTTTCTTCATCACGAACTAAGTCCTTTAAAATGTAAGTCTCAAGCCCGTATGACTGTGTGTATCCACCAATAGGAAAAACAGAGTCGTTTACCTGCATTAGAAGATAAACCTTTTCATTAGTAAATTCCATGGCATGTATCTCCTCTTAAATAATTTATATACAAAATATTACAAGGAGACAGCCATCCCCTTGCTATTTTGTTGATACATATCAATGAATAGTGTTAACTGCTCACTGATGTTTGAGTAGTTTTAATACTAGTGTTTATGCTCATGACCATTCTCGTGATCATGATGATGCTCATGTCCGCAGCAATGACCGTGATGATGCTCACCATTATGCTCGTGATGATGTTCATGGTTATGAACGTGGTCATGTTCATGACTATGGTGATGATTATGCTCATGACCATGATCATGGCTGTGTTCATTTTCATTGTCGTCACCATAAAAACTACCCACAGCTTTTCCGCCTTTGCCATCGTATCCACCATCATCATGTGAATGACCGTGAACATTAACGGCAGCAGAAATTGCTCTGTCATGAGTAAGTTTAACCATTCCAACCTCAACAGATACACCAAGTTTTTCAAGCATCACTTTAATTGGCATTTCATATGGAGTATAAAACTCTGTCGGCTTGTCCCCTTTAAAAAACGGAGCATGCCTGTTGCCAATTTCATAACACACTTTAGGAATAAGGTCTGTCGTCGGCACATTAATAATTAAT
>CAJUEF010000008.1:34630-57653 GCA_910585035.1 uncultured Christensenellaceae bacterium
GCAATGCTGACAGCAATTGCACAATTGTCAACTACCGCCAGCACATCACCTTCTTTGAGACCAATCTGAGCATCTTGATCGCTAAGCTTGATACCTAAATCTTCGCCGCTAGCAAGACGTTTTTTTAATATTCTTTTGTGACATTCATGCCAGTCAACTGAAATGTATTCAATTTCCTTACCAGGAAAGTCCTTAATATTACCGATTGTTTTCTCAATTAACATATTTAAATTCGCTTTCTTTAGTAATTTATAATTTAGTATATAGTATAACCTAAAACTAATTAAGTAAACCCTCTAATTCCAAATACCAATTATCATCATCATGCCTGGAATCCAAGCAGTAAAGATACCCTCAAAAATAGCAAGCCAGTTGGTAAAATTGCCAAGAGGCTTATTTAAATTAATTTCAATTGTACCTGTAAGCCAAAGAACTGCCCACGCAAGCCAAATGATTGTGAATCTAAAATCACCGTCAAAATTGATATATGAAAGGTAAGCACAAAATACAGCATTAATTGCCACAAATAAACAATAAATGCCATATGGTCTGGCATCAAGATCCCAAAGTGCCAAAGCTGCCTGCCAAAGATATGTAAAAGCAAACAGAAAACCTGTACCAGCAGCGTACCACTGGAAAGTAGAAACACTTGCAAAAGCGTCAGACCCCTGTGCAGTAGGTAAAAGATTACCCCAAAAAAGGTTTAATGATTGAATAATAACACCTAATAGTCCAGCAAAAATTTTCATAACTGCGCCTGATTTACCGTCAACGCCGGCAATACCGCAGTAGCCATTATTTATTAGTACAGCACCAACATAAAGTAGACAAGTACCTAACATATATTTCTCCTTTTTTTAAAGTAGGGCTGCAAAGATCGCTCTTGCAGCCCTACCCCAAGTTGAACTTTTGTTAGTTATCTATAATTCTACAATATCGTAGATTAGAACAGGTAGTAACGTTGTGTAAGTGGAAGAGTCTCAGCTGGCTTGCTGATAACTTCTTTTCCGTCAACCTTACAAATGTATGTCTCAGGATCAACTGTGATTACAGGAGCGCAATCATTGTTAATCATGTTCTTCTTACCAAT
This sequence comes from uncultured Christensenellaceae bacterium, assembly GCA_910585035.1. Classification (GTDB taxonomy): domain Bacteria; phylum Bacillota; class Clostridia; order Christensenellales; family MGBC116941; genus MGBC116941. The sequence continues at coordinate 35,721 of CAJUEF010000008.1, forward strand.
TGTTCTACATTGAGAAACTGGAAGGAGAAGTCTGTCTTCTACAGCATAATTCTCAACGATACCAGCGTCAAGAGAAGCCTGAGATACGAATGTAGCACATGTTCTTTGAACTGCACTGCCATCAGCACCAAACATATTTCTGTAGATAACAGGCTGTGGAGTAGGAAGGGAAGCGTTAGCGTCACCCATTCTAGCTGCAATGATGAAACCGCCCTTGAAGATTACGTAAGGTTTAACACCGAACATATCTGTTCTCCACATAACAAGGTCAGCCATCTTGCCAACTTCGATAGAACCAACATAGTCAGCAATACCAGAAGCGATTGCAGGGTTGATTGTGTATTTTGCAACATATCTCTTAACTCTGAAGTTATCATTGTCGTTGCCTTGATCTTCAGGAAGAGCGCCTCTCTGCTCTTTCATGCTGTGAGCACACTGCCATGTTCTGGTAATAACCTCACCAGGACGACCCATAGCCTGAGAGTCAGAAGACATCATTGAAATGATACCCATGTCATGAAGAACGTCCTCAGCAGACATTGTCTCAGGACGGATACGTGAATCAGCGAATGCAACGTCCTCAGGAATGTTCTTGTCAAGGTGGTGACAGCCCATAAGCATGTCGATGTGCTCTTCAAGAGTATTCTTTGTGTAAGGCATTGTAGGGTTTGTTGATGAAGGAAGTACGTTAGGCATACCAGCAATTGTGATGATGTCAGGAGCGTGTCCGCCGCCAGCACCCTCTGTATGGAATGTATGCATTGTACGACCAGCAATAGCATCAATTGTATCTTCAACACATCCAGCCTCGTTAAGAGTATCTGTATGAATTGTAACAGCAACATCGTACTCATCAGCAACTGTTAAGCACATGTCGATAGCTGCAGGAGTTGTACCCCAGTCTTCATGAAGCTTAAGACCCATAGCACCAGCTTCAATCTGCTCAGCAAGTGGTCTGTAGCAAGCACAGTTACCTTTGCCGTAGAAAGCAACGTTCATTGGCTGATTGATTGTGGACTCGATCATTCTCTGAATGTTAACAGGACCAGGTGTACATGTTGTAGCGTTTGTACCATCAGCAGGACCAGTACCGCCACCAACCATTGTTGTGATACCTGAATAAAGAGCTGTCTCAATCTGTTGTGGACAAATCCAGTGGATATGTGTATCAATACCACCAGCTGTAACGATCATGCCCTCAGCAGCGATAGCTTCTGTAGAAGCAGAAACAACCATGTTAGGCATAACGCCATCCTGGATGTCTGGGTTACCAGCTTTACCAATACCAGCGATTTTGCCGTCTTTGATACCGATATCAGCTTTAACGATACCCCAGTAATCAATGATAACAGCGTTTGTAAGAACGTAGTCAAGAGCTCCGTCAGCAGCTGTCATCTGAGCGTTACAACCCATACCTTCACGAAGGGTCTTACCGCCACCGAACTTGATCTCGTCGCCGTATACTGTGTAATCTTTCTCTATCTCAATAAATAAGTTTGTATCGCCCAGTCTAACTTTGTCTCCAACTGTTGGACCAAACATAGCTGCATAATCTGCGCCAGAAATTTTAGCCATTTTTAATTCACTCCTTCTATTTTGAAAATCGTTTGTCTAATTAGCAAAAGCCTTTAAGCTTTGCGTTAAGCAATGCTCTTTCAGCTGTTGCAGCGTTAACCTGACCGGAAGTAAGGTTGTTAAGACCGAAACATCTCTTGTTTCCGCCGATAGCAACAACTTCAACATCCTTTGTCTCACCTGGTTCGAAACGTACAGCTGTACCTGAAGCGATGTTCAGTCTGTAACCAAAAGCTGCAGCGCGGTCAAATGACAAACGCTTATTTACTTCGAAGAAGTGGAAGTGAGAACCAACCTGAACTGGTCTGTCACCTTTGTTTGTTACTTTAATAGTCTTTGTATCTCTTCCTGCGTTGATTTCTATAGAACTATTTTTTACAATTACTTCGCCTGGAATCATGTCTAAATACACCTCTTTCTTTATCTAATTGGATTGTGAACTGTTACAAGCTTGGTGCCATCAGGGAATGTACCCTCAATTTGTACATCGTGGATCATCTCTGGAACGCCATCCATAACGTCAGCTCTTGTAAGGAATGTAGCGCCGATGTTCATAAGCTCAGCACATGTTTTTCCTTCTCTTACCAACTCGTAAAGCTCTGAAGTGATGTAAGCGATTGACTCAACGTAGTTGAGCTTTAATCCTCTTTCTTTTCTTGCCTTAGCAAGTTCTCCTGCCTGATGCAGCATCAATCTTTCAATTTCTCTTGGTGTAAGATGCATAATCATTCAACCTCCCTATTTTTAATTTTCTTTATTATAACATTAGGAAAATTTGTTGTCAATCAATTTTTATCAATATTTTCCAAAGCTTTCAAGAATTTTGTTGCCTGCTGCATTATATTGTTAAACATCCTTTATTTAGGTGATTTTACTCTTTATTATTTACATTATTTTACAAAAAAGCACTTAAAAAAGGCGTTTGTTTTCATATTTAAACAGCTCTTTTTTTTGACCATCTTTTTTATACACACTTCTTAAAAATTTAATATATTTTTTATTCACCGCCTTATTAATATACATCCATTTATAACAGACACAGTAAAAAGCAGTCATTTGTTTAATATTTATTCACTTATATGAATTTGTAAAACCTGTATACTGAATGTATATAAGCTTGCCCACTTTTTACTTTTCCAGCTTTATACAATTATATTGGCGCCCGCTTTTAAATATAACCTTTTATTCTTATTGAATAAGAATCGGTTTTATAATATAATAACTTCACAAAACTTACATAAATCGGAGATAAATTATGGTAGATATAAAACAGCGTACATTATATATAAGTGGTGTTAAAGATTGTGTTCCAACAATTCTTGGCTATATAAGTGTGTCCTTCGCCTGCGGTGTGCTTCTTAAAACCGCCGGCATGTCAGTGCTTGAGATATTCCTCTTAAGTCTTCTTTTATATGCCGGATCGGGACAGTTTATTGTAGCCGCTATGTTTGCTCTTAGAACGCCTGCGTCCGCAATTATATTTACCGTGTTCTTTGTAAACCTGCGCCATCTGCTGCTTAGCTCCAGCGTTGCGGGAAACTTTTGCGCCTTAAAGCCATGGCAGAGCTACCTTGTGGGCTGCGAGCTTACAGACGAGACCTTCGGTCTTGCAACAGTTAAGAGCATCAAGCATAATCCCCTAAACTTTACATGGATGCTGGGAGTAAACAACTCTGCTCACCTAAGCTGGCTAACCGGCAATGTTCTTGGCGGAATACTTGGTGGTCTTATCCCTTCCCCAACCGCACTGGGGCTGGATTTTGCAATAGTGGCCATGTTTGCCGGCATTCTTGTAACCCAGCTTACCAGCAACAATCGCTTTAACAAAGATGTTGTTATAATAGCGGTTACTATTCTTTCCATGCTGCTCTTTACAATTTTAAACTTTTCCTACCTTAGTATCGTACTTTCTACTATAGTAGGTGCAACAGTGGGGATGGTGATTACAAAATGACCGTTACTGCATATGGACTTGCCGTTATAATAGGCTGCTGCCTTGTCACCCTTATTCCCAGAATTACGCCTATTATGCTTTTTTCCAAATTCAAAATACCTGAGGGACTTTCAAAGTGGCTTGCTCACGTTCCCGTAGCTGTTATGACGGCTCTTTTGGTAAACGAGCTTTTAATTGCCGATGGGAAAGTAAGCGTTTCCGGCAATCTTTATGAGCTTATAGCAGCAGTACCCACATTTATAGTTGCAATAAAAACCAAAAGCCCGATATTTACCGTGGCTGTGGGCGTTATTTCTTTAATGCTGCTGAGAATGTTTTTCTAATGATATTCCCATCCACTGTGGATGGGATTTTTTATTCCTCTATTTCCCCGAACTCTTCTTCAAAACTGCGAACAAACTCCTTAATTAAATGCACAATGCCGTTATTTACAGAACGCTCTTCCAATTCGCATATTCGTTTAAATTTGTTAAACACCACATAATCAAGGCTAAAACACACTCTCTTTTTTTCCCTCATTAATATCACTCCTTAAAAATAATTTTAGTTAAATTACGTATATCCTTTTAACATGTTTTTAATATTTATTTTAATAAATAATCCCCTTTCCCCGTGAAATAATAATAAAATATTTTACCGTAAAACATATACGCACTTGCGTATATTATAGCAATAATTTTATTATTACGCAAGCGCGTATGGTAATTATTTTAAATAGTTTTATAATTATTTTACAGGGGTGTAAACCATGAAAATTAAAGACGCCGTTGTTATTCGGTTTCAAGAACTGTGCGAACAACATAAAATTAACTATAATGAATTAGCAAAAAAAAGTGAAATTACACCATCTACCGTATACAGTATGATGGACCCAAAACGACGGGACTTATCTATAATTACCATTAAAAAATTATGTGATGGTTTAGATATAACAATAGTAGAATTCTTTGATTGTGATTTGTTTAAAAATTTAGATCAGGAAATAGAATAAAAGTTTTTATTAAAAAAATATATTGACGTAATTAAATAACTTCATTATAATATAAATAGAAACAGGGAAACCACCGCAAAGCGGTTAGCCCATGAGGATTATTTAAAAATAACTGCCCTTTGGACGTAGGGGGCGGTTATTTTTTTCTAATTTCTTTTATGTAGAAAATCAAAGCAATCGTTAAAAGCAACAATATATATGCTTCTGACATAGCAACCACCTCCTTTTAAGGAGTGTGGCCAACCGCCCGTTGGTTTCCCTGTTATTTGAATTATAATATAATCATGTATAAAACGTCAATAAGTTTAATATTATTAATTACAACACAAAAAAGGAACACAATATACTGTGTTCCTTTTTACATTCTTTCCCCGTATATGGTTTTCTCTTGCTTCTTCTCTTTTTTCAAAAAGAGAAGAAGGGAAAAGAAGCCTCAAACTCCATCCATTCCTTTTTAACAGGATGCACAATAGCAAGACGGTTACAAAAAAGAGCAATATTACCCTTCTCCCCCCTGCCATACCGCATGTCACCGTAAATAGGGTGATTAACGGCAGCAAGCTGCACCCTTATCTGATGCGACCTGCCTGTGTGCAAAGTAACCTCAACTTGGCTCTTGCCGTCTCTGTATTCCAAAAGTCGGTAATCAAGCACAGCTTTTTTGCCGCCCTCTACAGGCGTATCATACGCTTTCACCATGTTTGTGCGGCTGTCCTTCACCAGATAGTGGATGAGGGTCTCCTCTTTTTTGGTTTTTCCGTGAACAACAGCCGTATATATCCTCTTAATGTTGTTTTTGCGTATATCCTCAGAAAGCCTTGCCGCCGCCTTGGACGTGCGGGCGAACACCAGCAAACCGCCGACAGGCCTGTCCAGCCTGTGCACCATGCCAATATACACATTGCCCGGCTTGTTGTATTTTTCCTTAACGTAAGCCTTCACCATGTCCAGCATTGATATATCGCCGGTGTTGTCTCCCTGGGTAAGAATATTCGGCGGCTTCACCACAACAATAATGTGATTATCCTCGTATACTGCGTCAATCATTTAGCTTCCCATCTTGCAAAGCATCCGCAAGGCAGAATAATATCTCCCTTTTCCTGGGCTATGCCAATCTCATCAGCAGTTACATTTCCCTTTAGCCTAATGTTCATTTTAAGCATATTCGCCATAACAGTTGGCTGCAATCCTGTAGTATAGCTGTTTATAAGCATAAAGTCCGATGTTCTGTCCATAAGGCGGGCGCAGTTGCCAATAAGGTCGTAAACGCTGTTTTCCAGCTTCCACACCTGACCGCCCGGGCCCCTGCCGTAAGACGGCGGGTCCATTATAATCCCCTGGTAAATGTTGCCCCTGCGTATTTCCCGCTCAACAAATTTAAAAGCGTCGTCCACAATATAGCGTATGCGTGCCTCACCAAGACCGCTTAACTTGGCATTTTCCTTGCACTGCATAGTCATGCCCTTGGATGCGTCCACATGCACCACGCTTGCCCCTGCCTTAGCGCAGGCAAGAGTTGCGCCACCGGTGTATCCAAAAAGATTGAGCACGCTGAACTTACCCTTGTAGCTGCCAATGCGCTTCATCATCCATTCCCAGTTTGCCGCCTGCTCGGGAAACACTCCTGTGTGTTTAAAGCCCATCAGCTTGGTAATAAAAGTAATGTCCTTCCATTTTATCTTCCACTGCCTGGCAACAGGGCTGTTTTCAATCCACTTTCCGCCGCCGTCACTGGAACGCTCATAGTAGGCGTCAACCTTTTTCCATTCCTTGAGCCTTGGCCATATAACCTGTGGGTCAGGACGGGCAAGGGTGTAATCACCCCACCTTTCCAGCTTCATCCCTTCGCCTGTGTCAATTAACGCATAATCCTTCCATCCGTTTGCTGTAACCATTAATTTATCTTTTCAATAGCAGCCTTCATCTTATGTCCGTTAATGTCAAGTTCTTTGTTGTAGCTGCCCTTTTCTCCTTTTGTAATATTTTCAGCAAGAAGCGTCTTTTTCAGCTCTTCCATACCTGCTTCAATAACCTTATCCAATTCGTCGCCCATATATTGCAGATTTATTCTGTCGGTTACTTCAAAGCCCGCTTCCTTACGCATTGTCTGTACCTTGGATATAATCTCACGGATAATGCCCTCGTTAATAAGCTCCTCGGTAAGACCGGTGTCCAGCACAACGGCAATACCGTTTTCCTGCTCAACAGCATAGCCTTCCGCATAAGTAGGTTCAATCAGCACATCATCCTGAGCCAGCACAACATCTGTGCCATCCACAGCAAACTCAACTGTCTTGCCTTCTTTAAATGCGCTTACAACCTCCTTGCCATTTGCATTTGCCAGCCATTCTCTTATCTTAGGCAGCGCCTTGCCGTATTTTGGACCAAGGGTTTTAAGCTGTGGCTTTAAGTTGTAGTTCATGTATTCGTCTGTATCCTGGGTAAACTCAATCGCCTTAACGTTAAGCTCCTCCATAATAACATCCCTGTACATGCTGCTAAGGTCTCCCGCTCCTGATACCATCATCTTGGCAAGAGGCTGTCTGTTCTTTATAGCCACGTTGTTCCTTGCAGCCCTGCCCAGCACAACAATGTTAAGCACCTTTTCCATATCCGCTTCCAGCTCTTTATCAATTAACCCTTCCTCCGCCTTTGGATAGCCGCACAAATGCACGCTTATAGGTGCGTTTTCATCCACTGACCTCACAGCGTTTTGATATATAGCCTCAGCCATAAACGGAGTGAAAGGCGCAACCAGCTTTGCGCAGGTTTCCAGTATAGTGTAAAGGGTCATATATGCGTTTATTTTATCCTGCTCCATGCCCTTAGCCCAGAAACGCTCACGGCTGCGGCGGACATACCAGTTACTAAGGTCGTCCACAAATCTTTGTAATTCCTTGCCTGTCTCAAAAATTTTATATTCGTCAAGATTAGCAGTAACATCCTTAATCAGCGAATTAAGGCGGCTTAGTACCCACTTATCCATAGGATGGATGGTGGACATATCCAGCTTATATTTTGTCGGGTCGAACTGGTCTATCTCCGCATACATGATGTAGAAAGCATAGGTATTCCAAAGGGTACCCATAAATTTGCGCTGACTCTCGCTCACAGCCTCGTCAAAGAATCTTGTCGGCAGCCATGGCGCGCTTCCCGTATAGAAATACCAGCGAACGGCATCCGCCCCCTGTTTATCCAGCACATCCCACGGGTTGACAACGTTGCCAACGTGCTTGCTCATCTTCTTGCCGTCTTTATCCAGCACATGCCCAAGGACAATACAGTTGTCAAAAGGCTTTTCACCAAACACACAGGTTGCTACCGCCTGCAATGTGTAGAACCATCCTCTTGTCTGGTCGATTGCTTCGCTTATAAAGTGGGCAGGATACCTGCGCTCAAACTCCTCTTTGTTTTCAAAAGGATAATGCCACTGGGCAAAAGGCATACTGCCTGAATCATACCAGCAGTCAATAACCTCGCTTACACGCTTCATATCCTTGCCGCACTTTTCGCATTTAATTGTAATATCGTCTATAAACGGCTTGTGAAGCTCAATATCCTCGCTTACATTATCGCCAAGCTCCATAAGCTCCGCCTTGCTGCCAATAACGTGGAAGTGACCGCATTCGCATTCCCAAACAGGCAGAGGAGTGCCCCAGTAACGCTCACGGCTAAGTCCCCAGTCAATAACATTTTCCAGGAAATTACCCATGCGCCCGTCCTTAATTGTCTCAGGCATCCAGTTGATTTTCTGGTTGTTTGCAACAAGTATGTCCCGAACCTTGGTCATTGCAATAAACCAAGTGCTTCTTGCATAGTAAAGCAGCGGAGTATCGCACCGCCAGCAAAACGGATAGCTGTGCTCGTGCTTTTCGGATTTCAGCAGCTTGCCCTTTTCTTTAAGCCACTTGATTATAGGCAAATCTCCGTCTTTAACAAACAGACCTTCCCACTCGCCACAGCCCTTTATAAACTCTCCCTTAGGGTTTACCATCTGCAAAAACGGCAGACCGTTTTCCCTGCCAACTCTTGCATCGTCCTCACCAAAGGCAGGCGCAATGTGAACAATACCTGTACCGTCAGAAAGAGTTACATAATCATCGCATACCACAAACCACCCTTCGCCCTTTACAAAGTCCTTTTGGAACGGGAACAGCGGCTCATATTTTTTGCCTTTTAATTCACTGCCTTTAACCGTGGATTTAATGGTATATCCTTCTTTTAAAACAGCCTCGCAAAGCTCCTTTGCCATAATAAGGGTTTCTCCCTCAAATTCAACATAAGCATAATCAAAATCAGCGTTCACACAAAGACCCACGTTGGAAGGCAGCGTCCAAGGGGTAGTCGTCCACGCTACAAGATAGGTGTTGTCCTCGCCGATAACTTTAAATTTTGCAAAAGCCGTTATATCCTTAACGTCCTTATAGCCTTGCGCCACCTCATGGGATGAAAGAGCAGTCCCGCATCTTGGGCAGTAAGGCACAACCTTATGACCCTTGTAAAGCAAATCCTTGTTTGCAATCTGCTTTAAAGACCACCACACAGATTCGATATAGTCGTTTTCATAGGTAACGTAAGGGTGTTCCATATCCGCCCAAAAGCCAACACGGTCGGACATACGCTCCCATTCCCCTTTGTATTTCCAAACGCTTTCTTTACACTTTCCAATAAAAGGCTCCACGCCGTATTCTTCAATCTGCTCTTTGCCGTCCAGCCCGAGCGTTTTCTCCACTTCCAGCTCAACAGGCAGACCGTGAGTGTCCCATCCTGCCTTGCGAAGCACGTCATATCCCTGCATACTCTTGTATCTCGGGAATAAATCCTTTATGCTTCTTGTGAGGATATGCCCTATATGGGGTTTTCCGTTTGCAGTAGGCGGACCGTCAAAAAACGTAAAAGGCTCATTGCCTGCGTTTTTTTCATTTGCCTTTTTAAATATTTCTTCCTTTTTCCAAAACTCCAGAACTTCTTTTTCCCTGTCCGCAAAGTTTAAGGATGCGTCTACTTTCTTATACATAATCTATTCTCCTATTATAATTACTCTTCTTTTTTCTCCTACTTTTCTTTTTAGAAAAAAAGAAAAGTAGCAAAAGAAAAACCTAATACTTACTTCTTATCCTTTATCGTTATCTTAGCAAAAGCCATGCAGCTTTTTTCAGCAGCTCCGCAAAACAATCCGCACCGTATTTAAGTTGGTTTTCTCTTGCTTCTTCTCTTTTTTCTAAAAGAGAAGAAGAAAAAAACCCTCCGTCCTAAAAAGGGACGAAAGGCAACTTCCGCGGTACCACCCACCTTGACAGCATAAAGCTGTCCGCTCGCTTCGGTTAACGCCCGAATAACGTACAAAGCTAGTTTAGTCATTTCACTTTGTCCCAAAAAAGGTGATACGTTTATTTGCAAAGCCTGTGAGCTTCCACCGTCCGCCCACTCTCTCTAAAGCTTTTATACAAATCCGCCTGTCCTTTTATAAGGTTTACACTGCCATATATTATACATTACATATAGCAAAAAGTAAATATCTATTGTCTGCGTTTAATTTTTGATTTAGCTTACTTTTTCTTTTAAAAAAGAAAAAGTAACAAAAAGAAAACTAATTACAGTAAAAGTTTCTGAATTCTGGATTTGAAGAAATTGCGTTACAAAATGCCTTTTTGCTACTTTAAAAAATTTTCTCCAAAAAATGCTGCAAAACAACTGCGACATAAATCAAATTTTACTATCTCGTCAATTACATATTTCATTTCACCACATCCTTCACATAAATCCAGTTCTTCTGACAAGACAACCTGATTTTTCTTTAACTTTCGCTTATTTAGCCTATTCCAGCAATCCAAACAAAATTCCGCCATTCTTATTCTCCAAATTTATACATAATATCGTAATTATTATACGATAATAATTATTAAATTACAACGAATAATCGATTATTATTTACGATAATTCGGAGGTAAATTATGATTGATGTTTTAAAAAGAATTGAAGAACTTAAAAATCTTCATGGTTGGAGTGAATATACTCTTGCAGAAAAATCCACATTAGCCCAATCTACTATTTCCTCTTGGTATCGTCAAAACATGCTACCGTCAATTTCGTCTCTCGAAAAAATATGTAATGCCTTTGACATTTCTCTTTCGGAATTTTTTGCAGAAGATAATGACGCTATCTATCCAACTGACCAACAAAGAGAGTTACTCAAAGCCTTTTCATTATTATCCCCAAACCAAAAGGATTTACTTATTAAATTTTTAAAAGAAAAATAAAAACTCCTATTTTAAAAAATAGAAGTTTTTATTTTATATTCAGTCAGTTTAAATTGCTATATTGTTTTTTAACTCTTTGCCATATATAAGTTTTCTTTTGTTACTTTTCTTTTTCTTAAAAGAAAAGTAAATAAAAACAAATCAAACATCCTCACCCATGCCGCTTGGATGGTAGTATATGCGCCCTTCCATGCCTACAGGCATATACTCCTGCTCGACAACATGCCCCTCATAATCATGGGGATACTTGTAGCCGGTACCGTAGCCCATTTCTTTAGCGCCCTTATAATGGCAATCCCTAAGATGCATAGGCACAGACGGCACCTCACCCTTTGCCCCATCGGAAAAAGCAGCGTCCACCGCCACAATAACGCTGTTGCTCTTCTTGGCACGGCATATGTAAATTATCGCCTGAGCCATGGGTATTCTTGCTTCAGGCAGTCCAATCTTCTCCAGCGCCGTCATTGCAGACGCTGCCTGCACCAGCGCCATTGGGTCGGCAATACCCACATCCTCGCTGGCGTGTATCATAATGCGCCTTGCAATAAGTTTTGGGTCAACCCCCGCATGAACCATTACGCCGAACCAGTAAAGAGCGGCATTGACGTCTCCGCCCCTCATAGACTTTATGAATGCGCTTATCATGTCATAATACTGATTATCATCGCATTGAATACTTTTCTTCTGTATGCTTTGGGATATGATGTCCTCGCTTATATGTATAATCCCATCCTTATCCGGCTTTGTAGACACCACCGCCAGCTCCAGTCCGTTAAGAGCGCAGCGTATATCTCCGTTACTAAGCATACAAAGCTGCTTCATTGCATCCTTAGAAATTTCAATATTCAAATCCCCATAGCCGTTACTTTTATCCTCAATAGCCCTCTTTACTGACGTTTCAATGTCAACAATGCTAAGGGGATAAAATTCAAACACCCTGCACCTGCTTACAATAGCAGAAGTCATGCTAATCATAGGATTTTCCGTAGTCGAGCCAATTAAAATTATAATGCCTTTTTCAATGGCAGGCAGCACGCTGTCACTCTGGGCTTTGTTCCACCTGTGACACTCGTCCAGCATTAAATAACTGCGCTTGCCATATAGCTTTAAAGCGTCTGTTGCCTGGTCAATCACCTTGCGGACGTCCGCAACCCCGGCAGTCACGGCATTTAAACGGAAAAACCCCGCCTTGGTGTTATTTTCAATAATGTTTGCAAGGGTGGTCTTTCCGCATCCCGGCGGACCAAAAAATATGCAGTTGGTAACAGCATCCCTTTCAATGGCGCTTCTAAGCACCTTCCCCTCGCCCAGCAAATGCTGCTGCCCCACAAATTCTTCCAGCTTTTTAGGACGCATCCTGTCCGCCAGCGGCGCATATTTTTCTATTTGGCTTTCAAATAAATCCATAATAATTACCTCATAATTTAGCAAATATAACCTATTGCTTGTGCGCCTTTGGGTTGTCCGTCCGCCCCAGAAGATAGTCAACGGAGCAATCCAGGTAGTCGGCTATACGTTCTAGTTTATCGCTTGAAGGAGCGCTATTTTTATGTTCTAAATCATAAATAAAGTTTCGGTTAATCTTGCACTCCTCTAATAACACTTTTACAGCTAATTTATTCTGTTTACATAGTAATTTTATTATATTGGCTGTTAATATATTATCCAAATTTATGCCTCCAAAAATACAGAAAAAACTGTAAAAATATATTGACTTACAGAAATATCTGTATTATAATAAGCCATAGTTAATAAATTATTTTAAATATACCACAGTTAAAAACAATTTTAAAGCTTAAAAGCTTAAATAGAAAGGATGAAAAATATGAAAAGTGTATTAACTGATTTGTATAACGGCGAGCTTTGTCCCTCTGAACAATCAAAAGTAATTTTAAAGGCCGTAACAGAGCATAGGGATTCTCTGCGTATTGATGATGAAATATTTAAAAACAAATTAAATGACGAATTAAAATATGAATTTGAATCTCTCATGTCCAAACATTATTGTATATGGCCGGACGAAATAGCAGAAATTTTCGCAGAAGGCTTTTCCCTAGGGCTGCGCATTATGATAGAAGCAACCTATAACTAAAATGACAAAAAGTATATAAAGAACTGGCACATAAAATAAAAAAGCCCCAAAGGGGCTGTAAATCAATAAATATTATCTTCTTCTAAGGTGATTCATAAGCTCACCGGGAATTAATTTTAAAGCCCGCTGCACACTTACTCCACCAAGCTCAAAGGCTTTTTGGGGCATTCCGTAAACACAGCAGCCTTCCTCCCCCTGACCTATGGTAAAAGCCCCTTTGTCGTGCATCTTTTTAAGGCCTTTTGCACCATCATCACCCATTCCGGTAAGAATTATACCTACGGCATCTCTGCCACAGGCATCTGCTACGGAATCAAAAAGAACATCCACTGACGGGCAGTGTCCTGACACTTCGTGACCTTTAAAACATTTCACTACGTATTCATGACCAACTTTTTTAACTGCCATATGTTTGTCACCTGGAGCAATAAGCACATTCCCTGGAAGTATAGGGTCGTTATCGCAAGCTTCTTTAACATCCAGAACACAAAGCCTGTTTAATCTTTGAGCATATACGCCTATAAACTTATCAAGCATATGCTGAGTTACAACAATACCGGGAATTTTTCTTGGCAGCTTAGTAAGTACTTCAATAGTAGCTTCAGTACCTCCTGTTGACGCTCCTATCGCAATAACTCCGTTAAGATTTTTAACCCCGCTTGCTTCGTTCATAAGCTTATCAAGGGGATTTATCTGCTTTTCTCTGTTATAAAGTAACCTTATTTTTTCAGCCAGGGATTTAAATGTATTATCGTCAATAATATTTAATACCTTGATAACACAATCACTGACACCTAAACGAATGCTTTCTATTACTTCGTCTTGATTTTCAACAAGAACAATAAGAGGAATCCTTTTACCATGTATAACATGACTTACAAAGCTTTTAACATTAAGGCTGTTTATGGGTATATTTGCAACAGCTATATCAACTTTCAAAGAGGAGTTGCAATTCATAAATTCAGCAACTGAGCCGCAACCGGCAACTTTTATTCCAACGCTATGCTCTAAACCTCTTCGAATTCTGTGAGCTATAACAGGCGAATCGTCAATAATATAAACATTAATAACTGTCATGATAAATTCCGTAAAATATTATATTGTTTCATTAATAGCTGCTGAATCTATTTCTGTTATTCTAACTCCATAACTATCATCAACTACTACAACTTCACCTTTGGCAATATGTTTTCCATTAACTAAAATATCTACAGGTTCTCCTGCAAGCTTGTCTAAAACTATTACGGAACCATTGTTAAACTCTAAAATTTCTTTAACTTTCTTTTTAGCTTTACCAAGCTGAACAGTAACCCTCATAGGCACATTTGAAAGCAAAGCAATGTTTTCCGGAACCGCTGCATAACCAGGTCCCACAATAGAATCAAAACTAGGATATTCAACTTCCTGTGCGGCAACTCCGCTTCTAACAACATTATTTGTAGCAGCCTGTACCATTCCAGTCCCTCCTTGTGGCGGCATAGCAGGTGCAGGTGTCGGTGCCATAGCAGGTGCTGGTTTACTTACTGCACTTGGCGCTGTTTCCTGAGGTTTGCTGTTTCCTGCATCTGGAGCATGTGCCTGAGCATTATTAGCAATATCTTCAGCTTCAAGAGATATTTTAGCATCATCACTTTCTCTGCCAAGAAGTTTATCTGCCAAAGTTCTTGCAAAGTCAATAGGCAGTATCTGCATAATCTTACTGCTTAAAAGACCCTCAATCTCCATGTCAAAGCTAATTTTAACAAGCACGTCATCTGGCGTAAACATAGCCTTAAGTTCTTCTTCATCAATGCTAATATGGTGTGCATCCGGCGTTGAAATATCAACTGTAGTGTTAATGATATTTGCCAAAGAGGTTGCAGAAGAACCAACCATCTGATTCATAACCTCTCTTATGGCGCTCATGTGCATCTCGTCAAGAACAATGTTGTCTCTGTCCACTCCGGATCCATCGCCGCCCATAAGTACATCTGTCATTAAAGCAACATCAAGTTCATTTAATATAAGAAGGTTTTTACCGCTTATACCCTTGATATACTCTACCTCAACAACTACCATAGGCGCTTTATATTCTTTAGCCAAAGACCTTGGATTGTGTACAGTAATTACCGGTGTAGTAATGTTAACTCTTTTGCCCAAAAGAGTATACATGGTTGTAGCTGAAGTTCCCATGCAGATATTGCCGATCTCTCCAAGTACATCCTGTTCTTCTTTAGACAGATAATCCTCGTTTTTAAATTGAGTTGCTTCAGCAGGGGCAGCCTCTTCCTCAGCTGCTGTAGCCTCTGCAACCTCATCTTGCGCGCTGTTTTCCGCACCGGCATCATCCGCATCAATCTGACCTGCGCCTTTAAGCATTTCTTCTATTTCTTCTTTGGACATAATGTTATCATTCACTGTCTTTATTCTCCTTAATTATCTTAGCAATTTGAATAACCTTTTTATTAGCGGCAATGCCGACTACTCCTTTAAATTTTGGCGTTCCTTCCATATATATCGTAATATAGTCATTAATATTGTGATTGGTGCAAATCACATCGCCAACCCTAAGATTATAAATCTCCGAAAAAGTAGCAGTAGTATCATTTAATGCAACATTAAGCTCACATTCCGTATCTGAAATGTCCTTTTCCAGCAGCTCTTTTTTACTTTGGTGAACAATCTTAGGTCCTGAGCCCAAAGTCCATGCTGTTGTATTCAGCTTTTTTATAACACTTTGCAATGCTACATGTGGAATACATACATACATCATGTCATCTACTTCATCAATTTTAACGTTCATACTTATAAGAGCCACCGGCTCGTTTAACGCCGTTATTTGAGTAAACTGTGAAGTTGTTTCTATTCTTTGCAGCATAGGAGAAATTTCAACAATTTTACTCCATGCAGTCTTTAAATTAGAAGTTATCTGTTTAAACAGATTTTTCATAATGACAATTTCAATTTCAGTAAAATTCTTATCCACATTTATATAACTGGCTTCACCGCCAAAAATTCTGCTTATCATAGCATAAGAAAGAGTGGATGATACAGTTACTATCATGGAGCTGTCAAATGGTTCGGCATCCACAACTCCAATAATTGTAGGACTTGGAATGGAGTTATTAAACTCACCGAATTTCTGTTCCTCAACTGATACCACATTTATATCGCATACAGATCTTAATGTCGATGTAATATTATTAGACAGAAAGTTAGCGTAACTGTCAAATATTATTTTCAGAGTTTTCATCTGCTCCTTGGAGAATTTGTTAGCCACCCTAAAATCATATACTCTGCACTCGGTGGTTTCTTCCTTCTCCTCCACAACAGGACCTGTGTCCTGTCCGGAATTCATAGCATTTAAAAGCTCATCTATCTCGCTTTGAGATAAAACATTTGCCATAAAATTTCACTCCCTAGCCCTGAATAACCAAATCGCTGAAATAAACTTTTATGAAATAGTCTACTCCAAGTTCAGCGTTAAGTTTTTGGCATATTTCGTTACTCAGGTTAGTCTCAATATCTAATGCCTGCATATCCTGCTTTGTTTTACTTCTTAAAGTAAATACAATAGCATTTCTAATAATAGCGTTATTAGCTGTCAGCTCTTCTTCAACACCTTCTTTATTGTAAGCAAGAGTCACAGTAACTTTTAGCAGGCTGTTGCTGTCCTTAAGATTAGTGACAAAATACTCGCCTGGAGAATAAAACAATACTTTTTCTTCCTTTTCCTTATTAGCAGACAGGAAAAGAAAACCTCCTACGCCCATTGCAACTATAACCAATACCAGTGCAACTATAATAATTATAACAGTTTTTTTATTCATGTCTTTCCCCTTTTTTAATTATATTTAATTCTTTAGATCACTGATAACAGCTCTCTCTAGAATAAAGTTTACACGTCTGTTTTGCTGTCTGCCTTCGGGAGTATTATTTTCGGCTATAGGCTTATATTCAGCATAGCCTGCAGTTCCAAATTTCTCCCAAGGAATAGGATATCTCTCATGAATATAACGCACAACATTAGTTGCTCTCTTTGCAGACAAATCCCAGTTGTCTTCATATCTTGCATTTTTTATCGGAACATTATCAGTATGCCCTTCAACGTCTATTTGTTTAATAATGCTTTGTGAAGACGAAAACATTCTTCCTATATCTTCCAAAACCATATTTTCACCTTGAATAATATCTGCGCTTCCTGATTCAAAAAGCACGCCGTCAAGCACTCTTATGATTATCATATCTTCCAGTTTTTCAACCACAAGAGCATAGCCAAGGTCATTATTTTGAATGTACCCTTGAATTTTTTCGTATAGCTCGTCAAAATCCTCGTTTATCTGTTCCTGAGATGTTATCTGGCTTGAACCGTTAGTCAATCCATCTCCCTGATTGCTCTCAGAAGATGTTCCACTTGTATTTTCAGTAAAAGTTTCAGCGCCTATATTTATTGGCGATAACTCAATAGCTACCGCTGAAGATGGCGGACTGCCGGTAAATGCTTCAACCAGCATCTGCCATTTTGCCTCATCCGTACTGGAAAAGGCGTATAACAACACGAAGAAGGTTAAAAGAAGAGTAACCAAATCTCCGTAAGTATCCATATAATTGTAGCCTTCTGCTTCAGGACGTTCTTTCTTCTTACCCATTGTAATTACTCTCCCTTAGGTGCAGCTCCAATAGAGTCGCCAATTTGATCTGCTTCCGCACCGGAAACAAACGCCAGCAGCTTTTCTTTTATAAGACGAGGATTTTCTCCGTTTTGAATGGAAAGAACGCCTTCCATGATCATTTCACATTCAAGCTCCTCTTCCATACTATATGATTTAAGCTTATTGGCAACAGGTCCAAATATAATGTTGGCAAGGAACACGCCGTAAAAGGTTGTTACAAGCGCAGTAGCCATTGAAGGCGCCAACATCGATTGGTCATCCAAAAATGCAAGCATATTAATAAGTCCAACCAAAGTACCAAGCATACCATATGCAGGCGCATATCCCTGCATACTTGCAAATACACCTATAAGACTTGCATGCCTGTCTTGAATATAAGCAGACTCTGTTTCAAGTATGTTCTTAACAAGAGCAGGGTCTGTACCGTCGACAATAAGCATTATTCCCTTTTTTAAAAATCTGTTTTCTATACTTTCAGTAGCATTTTCCAAAGACAAAAGTCCCTCTCTTCTCGCCGTATTTGCGAGCTGTAAAATAACATCCATGCTTTCTTGAATATTCACTTTGTTTTTTGAGTAAGCAATTTTAAAACCTTGAATTATCGCTTTAATATCAGTCATGGTGTAAGATGCAACTGTTGAACCTATAATGCCACCAACAACTATGAGTACAGAACCTGCATCCCAGAATTGCCCTAGACTTCCTCCAGAATATATAGTTATTATGGTACATCCAAGACCTATAACTATACCAATTAACGTCGTTAACTCCACTGTTTTCCACTCCTCATCAAATCAAAATGATTATTCATCTCTGTCACTGAATACTGCAGGGAGCATACCTGCAAGCCCAGTTTTGTAAACCTTTATTGCATTAAGCAGTTGTTCGGGAGTCTCCCGAACAACCACCTTATTGCCTGTTGTAAGAGACACGACCGTATCAGGCGTTGACTCAATAAACTCTATTTTATCACAATTAATATAAAATTCTTCGCCTCTAAGACGTGTCACTTTAATCATATTTAAAACCCCTTTTAATTAACCCATAAATTTATTTTATTTATGCCGCTGCTATCTCTTTAAGTTAATAAGCTCTTCCAAAATAGTATCAGATACAGTAATGATTCTTGAGTTTGCCTGGAAACCTCTTTGAGTAACTATCATATCAACCATTTCTTCAGAAAGGTCAACGTTAGACATTTCCTTAGAGCTTCCAATAAGCTTACCGTATCCTGCATCTCCCGGTCTTCCGATTGTTACAGCTCCACTGTTTGCACTTAAATTATAGTTGTTTCCGCCTTGCTTTTCCAGACCTGCCGGGTTGGTAAAGTTACCAAGAGCAACATATCCAATAGTAATCTTGGTACCCTTTGGAATAGTTTCACCGTTACCACCCTGAAGACCTAAAGCAGCTGCTACGTCGGAATCCAAAGTATCATCTCTAAGCTGTGCCACAACAGCACCTGTAGAATCCACGCTAAACTGATAGAACATGTCTACATCGATGGATATTCCTCTTAAATCTGCAGTTCCCGGATTAGGGAAATTAACTGTATCTATTGCACATGATCCGTAAACAGCAGGAACGTCCGGAGTTGCTGCAACTGTGTCTGTCCATGAAACCGGATAACCAAGAACAAAGTTACCATCAGCAGTTACAAGATTTCCTGATTCATCAAGACCAAAATTACCTGCTCTTGTAAATCTTTCACCCTCAGGTGTACGAACGATGAAGAAACCGTCACCTTCAATACAAAAATCCAAAGGATTGCCTGTATATTGTGAAGCACCTGGAGTGTGCATAACTCTAATATCTCCAACCTGTGTTCCAAGACCGATTTGTTGAGCATTAATACCACCAATCTGTCCCGTAGGAGCAGATGCATAACTTGAAGTTTGGCTAAACAAATCCTTAAAGGTTGTTGTGCTCTTTTTAAAACCAATTGTATTTACATTTGCAATGTTGTTACCAATAACATCCATCTTTGTCTGATGGGCTCTAAGTCCGGTAACTCCTGAATATAATGAACGCATCATAAGGCATAGCCCTCCTAAAAATCTATTTTATAATTTAATTTTAAATTTATCAAAATAAACAATTAAGCTTGTTCAGCTTTATCTGTGGCAGCTTCGCCTCCTGCGCTATTTCCGCCTTCACCATTGTTATCACCCTCGGTCTTATCCCCTTCTGAACCTCCACTTCCTGTAATAGGCTCATCGGCAATAGCCGTAATATATGAAACTGGTACTTCTTCTTTGCCGTCAATAACAGCGTATACTCTGCCTTCCTTTGCAAGAATTTTTGTTATCTTGCCCGTAATCTCTGTTACCTTGCCGTTTTCATCAACCTTGTTAGCGCTGGCATACTTGCCAACCAAAAGTCCACTTTGAACAATACTGTCACCCAGTTGATTGCTTTCGTAAACCTGGCTCACTGATGATGGATCAAGCAGGTAATCTCCAACTATAAGATAAGGCTTTCCATTAACAGTTTCAATACCGCTTACTACACCTGTAAGCGTAGTCTCCACATATTCTCCGTCTGCACCCTGAATATTTGTGGTTGCCACAACAGTTTTTCCAACCATGCTGTAAGCCTGGCTGTTAATGAATGACTGGTTAAGAGCCTGCATTTGTTCAAGCGCTGAAAACTGCGCCATCTGAGCAATGAAATCTGTATCCTTCATAGGCTCCATAGGGTCCTGGTTAGCAAGCTGTGCAATCAATATTTGAAGAAAAGCATCCTGACCAAGTTCAGCAGTTGGTTTCCTTAAATTACTTGTATCCACTAGGCTATTACTGCCGGTCTTTTTCTCCTGTATATAGTCTTCAACAGGATAAAATTTATCATCCTGTTTACTTTTAGTTGTATTTGTTGCCTGTCTAGGCATTACACCGGACATTCCGGTCGAACCAATACTCATTTTTAAGCCCCCCTTTAAGCGTTATAAACTCCTTCTTCCAGCTCTTCATCTTCACCTATTAACTGAAGATATTGCAGACTGGCGTCATCTTCGCTGTCTTCAATTACAAAGCTACGGGAAGAATTTCCTCTGTCTTCTCTGTGACCTTTGTTGCTCTGTCCCTGACCGTCCTGGTTCAAAGGATTATATAATACTTCCATGCGGGCAACGTCAATACCCTTGTCTTTAAGAGTACTCTCCAAATTAGTAAGCTGACTTGCGAGCATATTTTGTGTCCTTTCGCTGGTGGTGACAATCTTTGCAACAACACCGCCCTCAGACATAGCCAATTTAATTGCAATCCCGCCTAAAAAATCCGGCTTTAATTTAATGAATAAACTGTTATTCCCATTGGTTATAGACGTCTGCATAACTTCAAGAACTGAATTTGCAAGACCGGCACTTTCAATAGGTCTTTCAAGGGTTATTTCCGCCCTTTCAAGCTTACTTATGGAAGACATGCCAAAAGCATTTTTATCATTTACCTTTGTCACATCCGTCCTATTTTTCACATCGCCGCTATAATCAGTTTTTTTGCCAACATGTATTCTATCTTTATGATTATTACGATCATCATGACCGGTTTTTATAATAGTTTCCTGATCTTGAATACTGTCTTCTTTGTTTAAAATCTGGCTTATATCCTGATCCTTTATAACAGCTTCATCAAGAGTATCTTCGCCGTCAACTCTTATTTTCCCAACAACATCAAAAATCACGTTTGCTTCGTTGAGATGGGCATTCTCAATTTTTTGATTAGTACCCGATTGGATTTCATCCATTATTTTCACAATTAGCTGAGACATATTATCATCAATATTAATATCTGATGACACCTCATCTTTAATTGCGCCAATTATCTGTGAAAAATCCATGTTATTTATTTTGTCCATAAGGTTATCACTGCCACTAAGAACGCCACCGTTAAGATTGCTCAAAAAGATGTCGTTCAGCGTAACCTCATTATAGGATAATAAATCCAGCATAGCATCACTGCCAAGGATTATATCCGTCATTGCCTGTGCATCCTGCAATTCAATCACATTTCCCCCGCTGGCATAAAAGCTCATTATCAGGGAAACAACAGCACTATTAACACCATCTAAATCAAGAGCATCCTGCTCTTCTTTTAGACTAACGGTATTCATCGTGCTAAGTGCTCGCTCTACATCTTGGAAAAAAGAACCGCCTAT
The DNA here is from genome assembly GCA_910585035.1 of uncultured Christensenellaceae bacterium. Taxonomy (GTDB): domain Bacteria; phylum Bacillota; class Clostridia; order Christensenellales; family MGBC116941; genus MGBC116941. Next base: position 57,400 of record CAJUEF010000008.1, read on the forward strand.
GTCGCTGCTGTTTTCAGCAGCACCTAAACCGTTTCCCACATCCATAATGTTAGACGATATTGCTCCAATGTTCATTATGCACTCTCCTGTCTATATTTTGTTGCTATAACAGCATTCTAGCTGCAACAATTGCTGCAAACTCTGTATCAAAAGCCTCCATAATGGCAGCTGCAGGCTTTTTCTTCATAGAGCCTAAAATGCTGGCAACAGCATCGACGTCATTCATGCTTTGCAAAGTAGTTGCTGCACTTTTT
>CAJUEF010000008.1:57663-59856 GCA_910585035.1 uncultured Christensenellaceae bacterium
TGCGTCCATGCCTTCAAACAAGGCGATAAGATTATTTCTTGAGTCGCCGCCGTTTGCAGTAGTAACTATAACAGCTTTTAGCCTTTCATCTATTTGTTGTTCCTTTGAGGCTATTTCCTGTTCTCGTCCCTCTAGGGACTTAAGCTGTCTTTCATAAGCCGCCTTGGCATCCTGGGCCAAAGACTGCTCGCCTTTTGCCTTTTCCTTTTCATTATCCACATCTATCATTTTCATAATATACTGCTCGTCACCGACAATCAGCACATCCAGTATACGCTGCCTGATAGAAAACCAGTTAAACGCGTATGCTCCTATAAAAGAACCAATTAACGCAAGCAAAATAAGATACATGAAAACCTTAATTTTAATGCGGCGTTTTTTCTTGGAATTATCCTTTTCCTCCTCCAGGTCAACAACCTGACCGGATTCCTGATTGGTATCTATTTTTTCTTTATTTTTCTTAGCCAATTACAGGTCCTCCTCTAAAGCGAAGAATAGGCTTTAAATGACACAAATTCGTCTATCTGTCTTGTTGCGTCATCCTCTATTTCTTTTAAGAAAGCCTGTTTCTGCTCTTCTTTCATTTTATTGAGAGCTTTTATCTCATTAGTAAGTATAATAAGCTTTTCTTTATATTCATCGCTCTTTTTAGTAAGTTTTTCGAGCTTTTTATCAAGCTCTATGCGCATATCATGCAAATATCCCATATATTCGGAATATTCATGAAGCCCAATCCCGGTAATACCTTTTTTGCAATTCTCGCTATGCTCGCGCCTTCTGTGCGCTTCTTTTTCTTCAATATCCGCAATGCGGGAATTCACAATTCCTATTTCGTTTGTAATATCACTTAGGCTTCTTTTAAGCTTTTCATCTTCGCCGATTTTCATATCCAAATATTTTTCCAGCGTAAACTTAAACTTTTTCATTAATTATTGCTCCTATCCATTAACTGTTTCCCGCAGTATTTCCAACACTTCCTCAAAACTAAAAGCGTCTTCCACTTCTTGCAACAAAAAGTCATTGATAGCACCTTGTTTTTTTATGGACATATCAATTTCAGGGTTACTGCCTCTTTTATATGCTCCAATATTAATAAGGTCCAGAGAATCTCTGTAAACACTCATCCAGTTTTTCAGCTTACCCGCCATCTCCTTTTGCTCCGGATCTGCAATATCCGCCATAAGACGGCTAACGCTCGCCAGAACATCAATAGCAGGATAATGGTTGCTGTTTGCCAGTTTTCTGCTTAAAACAATATGACCGTCCAGTATACCGCGAACGGTATCGGAAATTGGTTCGTTCATATCGTCACCATCTACCAGCACTGTATATATAGCTGTTATACTGCCTTTTTCTGAGGTGCCGCTGCGCTCCAGCAGCCTTGGCAGTTTTGAATATACCGATGGGGTATATCCTCTGGCAACAGGTGGTTCTCCTATTGCCATGCCCACTTCACGCTGAGCCATTGCAAAACGCGTGAGTGAATCCATCATAAGCATTACATTATAGCCTTTATCTCTGAAATACTCAGCAATTGCAGTTCCCGCCATACATGATTTAATTCTAAGCATGGCAGGCTGATCAGATGTGGCTACGATTACAACGGATTTAGCAAGTCCTTCGGCTTTAAGGTTTTTTTCCACAAAATCCAAAACCTCTCTGCCACGCTCATCGGAAAGCACAATTACATTTATATCTGCCTCACTGCCCCTTGCAATCATGCCAAGAAGGGTACTTTTACCAACACCACTTCCTGCAAAAATGCCCATTCTTTGTCCCTTGCCCATAGTAAGCAATCCATCTATAACCTTAACTCCAATTGGAAGTATTTCACTAATTCTTTTTCTGCTAAGAGGGTTTGGCGGATCTCTATCCATTTCATAAAAAGCTTCTGGACGTATTCTTTCTTTACCGTCCATAGGCTCGCCAAGGGCATTGAGTATTCTACCTTTAAGCCCTTCTCCGACAGGAACTCCAAAACCTTTTCCCACAGCAACAACCTTGTTGCCCGGACCGATACCGCCCATATTGCCAAGAGGCATGAGCAATACCTTTTCTTCTTTAAATCCAACTACCTCTGCATAGGCGCTTTCGCTTCCGTCTGCAGAATATATTTTACACATATCGCCAACATTGACAATAGGGCCGATTGCCTCAACCGTCATACCTATTACTCTGTCAACTTTTCCAGTA
>CAJUEF010000008.1:59866-61091 GCA_910585035.1 uncultured Christensenellaceae bacterium
TTCTACTGTGCTGGCTCTGTCTATATCTTCCTTAATTTCGTCAAAAAACTCTTTTATCATATATTAAACTCCAATAGAGCTTTCCATTTTATCAAGCTGTTCTTCAAGACCGAAATTAATTCCTTCCGCATCACAGCTTATAGTTAAATCTCCATGGCTAAAGGTTTCGTCTATTTTGACCTCAATATCCCTGGATTTCATTTGAGCCATATCCAGTTTGTCATAATCCTCTTTGCTCACTTTTATCACCAAATTGCTGCGCTCTTTGATAATATAATAATAGTGGTCTATCATAGCATTAATCACCTGGTCGTCTTCATCAAACTCTTTAAAAATAATCTTTCTGCAAAGCAGTTGTAGACATTCAATAACATTGCCTTTAACGGCTTCAAACATCTGCTCTCTGTAACCTTTAAGCGCTTCTATTTCCCTTGCAAATTCTGCGTTATGCTCCTCCAACACAGCGAGCATTTCCTTTTCACCCTTGCTCTTGCCGTCAATATATCCTAAATTGCTTTGCATTTCCTTTAGTTTTTCTGCTTCCGCCTTTGCCTGCTGCTCAATGGCAACAGCCTTTTCCTGAGCGGCAGCTATTATTCTGTCACATTCCTTCTGTGCGTCACGGATCATCTGCGCAGTATCAACTGCTTCTTCCCCAATATCGTCATCCAGTTCACTGTGAAACTTTTCTATCTCCTCAATGCTAGGAAGCTTTACCTTAGCTAATGAATGCATCTTCGCCGCCTCCTCCGCGGGCTACCTGAATTTCTCCTGTCTCTTCTAAGCGCCTGATAATATTAACAATCTTCTGTTGAGCTTCTTCAACATCACGCACTCTGACAGGACCCATATATTCCATATTTTCCTTCAAAGTTTCTTTTAAACGGCTGGATACGTTTGCAAATATCTTATCTTCAATTTCAGTGCTGGTACCCTTAAGCGCAATAGCAAGAAGATCGTTATCAACATCTTTAAGCACACGCTGTATAGCCTGATTGGTGAGCTTGGTAACATCCTCGAATACGAACATCTTTCTGTGTATTTCTTCTGCCAGATCCCCGTCCTCTGTTTCCAGCTTTTCAAGAATAACCTTTTCAGTAGCGCGGTCAACGGCGTTAAGAATTTGAACAATTGCATCTATACCACCGATTTCGCTGTCATTTTGCATGCCCACGCTGGTTAGCTTGTGCTCTAAGATACGCTCCGCCTCTTTTATATATTCCGG
>CAJUEF010000008.1:61101-64761 GCA_910585035.1 uncultured Christensenellaceae bacterium
AACAACCCCCATAGTAGCAAGACGCTTAACGATCTCAATCTGTTTTTCCATAGGCAGGTCAGCAAGGATAGGACCGCATTGCTGAGGATCCAGGTAAGACATAACCAACGCAATGGTCTGCGGGTGCTCATTTTGTATAAAGTTAAATATATGCTTTGTATCTGCCCTTCTTATAAAGTCAAAAGGACGCACCTGCAATGATGATGATATCTTTCCGAGAAGATGGTCAGCCTGTTCCTCTCCCATAGCGGCAACAAGGATTTCCCTTGCATATTCAAGACCGCCTTCCGACACATACTTTTGAGCAACACACATGTCATGAAACTCGTTCATAACCTCTTCTTTAATTTCAGAATCAAACTTATCAAGCCCTGTTATACTAAGGGTTATCTTTTCAATTTCTTCGTTTGTAAGGTGCTTATATACCTTGGCGGAATATTCCTTACCAAGAGATATCATAAGTACAGCAGCCTTCTCTCTGTTTGTTAGCTCCAAAGCTTACCTCCCATATTCGTCATCCAGCCAGTTCCTAAGAAGCTGTGCAACAGCTTCCGGATTTGTTTCAACAAGCTTGAATATCTTTTCTGTAGTCTCACTGTCTTTATTGGTAAGGTCTTCAATGCTTAAATCTTCATCAGCAAGCAGATCTATACCGGAAACAGTTTCTGCTGCAAGCTGTGCATCCAGCTCTGCCTGAAGTTCTTGTTCTCTCTTCTTTTTGCGAAGGTATATAAATAGCAGCACACCGCATGCAGCAAATATTAACAGTGCTATCAAAGCTATAGTACCATATCTCATGTACATTTGCTGTTTAAGCATATTTTCTTGAGCCTGTGCAGCCGCCTGCTGGTCTGCGTTAGCCTGGAACGCCATTCTTGCCACGCTAACATTGGCAGGATCAACACCAATGCCCTTTGATACAAGGTCGGCTACCTGCGCAAGCACCTGCTGGTTTACTGTGTTTTCATCTCCGTCAATTATAACTGATATGCTGAGCTGAGCAATTTTGCCCCTCGCACTTTCAATTTGTTCCTTGGTTTCATTAATTTCTGCATTAAATTCTCTTGTTGTTTTATAATAGTTTCCGTTGCCATCCTCGCCTACTACAGGATAGGTGGTAACTCCGCCGTTAGGGTCAACGCCAACGGTTCCCTCAGCAGCAGTGCCGCCGTTTATCTGCTCCGTCAGCTCTTTCATACTAACAATCAGTCCCTGTTCTTCACCTTCAATCGGAGGTTCAAAGGTTACTGAAGTTGTAACTCTCTTATCAAAATCAAGCACCACGTTAACGCTGGTTGAAACCTTACCGTGACCAAATACCGGAGTAAGCAAGTTCATAATCTGCGTTTCCAGATTATTCTTTGTCTGTTGCTGCAATGCAAGACTGTCACTATCAATATCCAGCTCATCTTCAGATTCCGCATTATACATTTTCATATTGGAATCCACTATTGTAATATTCTCGCTTTTTAAATTAGGTACGCTTCGCATAACCAAGTTTCTTATAGAAGCGGCTTCATTCTTTGTAAGGCTGTCGCCGTTTTCCACATCCAGCACAACCGAAGCGCTTGCAGGAGTGCTTCCCTGTGCAGTAAGAGCAAACTGACTTTCACTTGCCAAAGTTATCATAACAGTGGCATCCTTAATTTTTTCAATGCGTCTTAAAGTCTGTCTGATATTTTGCTCCAGCTGGAATTTTAAATAAACCTGTTTTTCCATATCCGTCGTTCCAAAACTGGATGCACCCTGGAATATATCATAATTAAGACCGCTCTTAGGATATCCCTGTGCGCTAAGCTGCAGCCTGATTTCGTCCGCCTTTTTGGCGTTTACCAAAATAGTATCGGAACCTCTTAGCTTAACGTCTGTTCCGCTGTCCTTTAAGGAATTGAATATTTCGCCTGCTTCGGCTGAATCCATTCCTGAATAGAGCACGGCATAATCCTTTTTAGTTAAAAAGTATATTGAAAATCCAATAGCAATTATTACAACAATTACTGATGCAATAATTGCAATTCTTCTGTTTTTCTCCAGCTTGTCCCAGGTTTCTTTAACTTTCCCTGCCCGCTCTTTTGCCTGGTTTGTTATGTCTGATATGCCCAACAGCTTCCTCCTAAAATTACATCAAAAATTATTAAAAATTTTCTTAAATTTAAATAAAAACTGAGCAAATCGCCCATACTGTAACATATATCTATAAGTATTTAAACACATTACGTCACAGTTCTGTATTATCATCCATAACGCATTATATAATACTTTATAAATAAAATCAACAAATTAATCAATTTTTTATATATTTTTTCCTAGTGTTCTCTCGGAAGTTTTTCCGTTATTTAACCTTGCTTCCAAAATATTTTCAATATTAATTTCTCCCTTTAATACTAGGTTTTTAACAATTTTTCCACATAAATTCATCTGGTGTTTCATAACAAATTTATTACCTGCATCTGTATTGTAAATTATTCATACATCGCATATTTATGCAGTTATACTTACAGCTTTTTAATGTTATTGCTTGTTTTGGCTTATTGATAATTAATATTCATGGTATATCATAATGATTTTGAACTGATTTTTGTAATTTTTCATTAATATTTATACTAAATTCATCACAATTTCATAACAAATAACAATTTCTTCCCCTCCTGCTATTTTCTTATGTAATTGACTACACGCAATAATATAATATTATAATTTTTTTTAATTTAGCACTGGGTTTATTTAAAAATTTATTTTTTACCAAAATATCCAATTCCTTTTTGCCCCCTGTGCCCTGCAGCTTTTTATAAAGATACTTTGCTAATTCTATAGCCGTGTAACATATAAAACACAGCTTAAAAGCTTTTAAAATTTATATGTAATAATATGTAATAGCTTTTCATATAAAACATACACAGCCATTCAGCCATGCTTTAAACATATAGAAAATTCTACTATAAAAAATAAAAGCTTTCATTACAAATTTAAAGCCTGCCATACCTTTATATACCAACACTATAATAATATGGAAGATAACTTTACAAAAGTAATACAATTAGCTTTTTTTAAGCGTAAAAGTCTCACAAAATTTTATAAATTTTTGGTAAAGAGAAAAAACAACGGAGTAAAAAAGAAAGAGTTCATCCGAAGATGAACTCTTTCTTTATTCGAAGGAGGAGCAGACATGGAGCAAAAGAAAAACCCCGCAGTAATGCGGGGTTTTGAATTAAGGGTAATCGTGTGAGACGAATTAGCCAAGGAGCTGAAGAACATTCTGAGGAGCAGCATTAGCCTGAGCAAGCATAGCGGTAGCAGCCTGAGACAGGATGTTGTTCTTGGTGAACTCAGACATTTCTTTAGCCATGTCAGTATCACGGATACGGCTTTCAGCAGCCTGAAGGTTCTCAGTAGTAGTATCAAGGTTGTTGATCTTGTACTCAAGTCTGTTCTGCATAGCACCAAGCTGAGCTCTCTGAGTAGAAACTTGGTTAATAGCAGCACGGGTAGCGGTGATAGCCTTAGAAGCGTTTTCACGAGCATCAGCAGCAGTAGCGCCGTTAATCTTAACTGTTCCTTCAGCAAGACCAAGACCGGCAGTGGTAATAGCTTCAATGCTGATGTTAAGAGTATGACCCTCTTCAGCGCCAACCTGGATAACAGCAGCGTTGCCAGCAGTTG
>CAJUEF010000009.1:0-3232 GCA_910585035.1 uncultured Christensenellaceae bacterium
CCTTGGCAAGGTGGCACTCTACCAGCTGAGCTACTACCGCACAATTAATACAGGTGCTTTTATTGGTGCGGGTGAAGGGACTTGAACCCCCACGTCATAGACACTAGAACCTAAATCTAGCGCGTCTGCCAATTCCGCCACACCCGCATAAGGTTGGTGATCCATCCGAGATTCGAACTCGGGACACCTTGATTAAAAGTCAAGTGCTCTGCCGACTGAGCTAATGGATCATAATGGCTGGGGTAGCAGGATTTGAACCTACGAATGCGGGAGTCAAAGTCCCGTGCCTTACCGCTTGGCGATACCCCATTGAAAGCTGGTGCAAATACCTGCATAAAAGTGGGGTGAGTAGTGGGAGTCGAACCCACGACCTCTAGAGCCACAATCTAGCACTCTAACCAACTGAGCTATACCCACCAAAAAAATGGCGTGCCTGCGGGGATTCGAACCCAGGACCTACGGCTTAGAAGGCCGTTGCTCTATCCAGCTGAGCTACAGGCACAATTGCATCCTGTACCCACATGTCTTGAGAAAAATCCATTAACTAAGCGAATAATCTGCATAAATTATTGAATTTCTTAATTCAAGGTACAGGCATTATTCTAACTTAAAAGTTTTTTGTTGTCAAGGGAAAAATTTAATAATTTTTAAATTTAATACATCTAATCTATATTATAGCCTGTATTATCACATTTTAATCCCAAATACTTGTCTGTTTCATGTTATTTTCATCTAAAATTTTACATAGCTTTTTAGCAGCATTTTTTCTGTGGCTTATATTGTTTTTTTCATCATCCGTCATCTGCGCAAAGGTAAGCTCAAGATTTGGATAGTAAAATACAGGGTCATAACCAAACCCTTTATTCCCTATTGGCTTTTCCGTTATATATCCCTCACAAGTCCCTGTTACCATAACTGTGTTTAAGTCTTCAGGGTTACAAATAGCAAGAGCGCATACAAAACGGGCCGTCCTCTTTTCCTTTGGAACGCCGCCCATATTTTTCAGCAGCTTTGCAATATTACTTTCATCTGTTCCCTGTTTTGAATACCTGGAAGAATAGACCCCCGGCGCACCGTCAAGAGCGTCAACAACTAAACCGGAGTCGTCCCCAAGAGCAAGCATACCTGTAGCCTTTGCAATCTCAATGGCCTTTTTCTTTGCATTTTGCTGAAAGGTTATTCCCGTCTCTTCAACTTCAATTTCCTTTCCGATTTCAGCTAGAGAAACAACCCTGTCAAAACGGTCGCCAAGCAGCTTTTTAAATTCATTTACCTTGCCCTGGTTGCTCGTGGCAATTAATAATTCCATATGATTTACACCATCCAGTTAATTTATTTTACTTTTTCTTTTATTTTAAGAAAGAAAAAGTAACAAAAAAATCTTATATATGTTTTAATTTAATATGTTGCTTTTTATTCACATTCCTTTGGCTCCACATTTCTTTTCTTAAAAGAAGGGTAGAAAAGATGTATGCTGTTACAGTATAACATGTAAAAAATTTTTTCGCCATAAAACAATTTAACATAAGCGACTATTTTTTTCAATTTTATGGTATCATTGTTATATATCAATTTATAAAAGGACGTATTTTAATGGACGCATTAACTCTTAAAGCACAAGTCTTTGAGCTTAAAAACACTCTTAATCAAGCACGAATAGAAAAAATATATCAGCCAAGCGGCTTTGAACTCATATTAAAAACAAGCAAAGGCTCTCTTTTGCTGTCCACTCATCCAACCCATTTTTCAGCGCACATTTCCACATTAAAGTTTGATAACCCTGCTTCCCCCCCAGCCTTTGCAATGCTTCTTAGAAAGCACCTGACAAAAGGACATATTAACGACGTTTCCATGGAAGGCTACGAGCGTATAATAACCATATCCATAAACAATACTAACGAGCTTTTAAGCGCTGTTTCTTTTAAACTGATTATTGAACTTATGGGCAAACACAGCAACATTATATTAACAGATGAGCAAGGAAAAATTTTGGACAGCATAAAACGCATTCCAATGTCCGTCAGCCGCGTAAGACAGGTATTGCCTGGTCTTCAGTACATGCGCCCGCCAAGAAAAGATGATATTCCCGATAACATAACTGAAAACTATCAAAGCTTTACCGGGCTTAACTATTTTACCAAAGAAAAATTAAATAGCGGTGTTATCAGCATAAATGAGTGTATAGAGAGCATAACCAGTCCCACTCCTAACATTGTTTACATTAATGACAAACCGAAACTGCCTTTAAGCATTTTAATTCCCGATACTAAAGCAAAAATCTTTAATACCATGAGTGAAATGCTTGATTACTTTTATTCATTAAAGGATTCTTCAATACAAAATACGGATGTTATACGCAGCGTTAATACCATTATTCAGCGTTTGCGCCGCTCAATGGACGTTCATAATAAAAGCCTTAACACCGATGAAGAGAAATACCGCCTTTACGGCGAGCTGATAACAAGCAGCGCCCATAATATAAAATCTGGACAAAGCTCCGCAAAAGTGCTGAATTACTACACCAATGAAGAAATTGAAATACAGCTTGACCAAAACTTATCCGCTCATGAAAATGCTCAAAAATACTATAAACGCTACAGCAAAATAAAAGCTGCAAAATCCCATGCAAAAGAGCAGCTTAATATTATAACAGAACAGCTTGACTATTTGGAAAATATTATTGTGTTTTTAAAAAATGCATCTTCCGGGAAGGATGTTGACGCAATAAAACAAGAGCTTCGTGACAATGGATTTATGAAAAAATCGAAAAGGAAAACAAAGCAGCTAAAGCTGGAGCCGGTTCAATATAAATCCTCTGACGGATTTTCCATTAAAGTTGGCAGAAACAGCCTGCAAAATGACGAGCTTACAACAAAAAAAGCAAAGACTGACGACATGTGGTGCCATGTAAAAGATATTCCCGGCAGCCACGTTATCATTCAAAGGGAAAACGGAAATATAAGCGATACTGCAATTTTAGAAGCATGCCAAATCGCAGCATATCATTCCAAAGCAAAAACCTCATCGAACGTGCCGGTGGATTACACCTTGATAAAACACGTTAAAAAGCCTGCTCACGCTATGCCCGGCAAAGTCATATACACTAATCAAAAAACCCTTTTTGTAACGCCCAATCCTCAGGAGATATCAAAGCTTATGAAATAAAAAGCTCCCTAAGGGAGCTTTTTTATTTTTCATTTACCAATGTAGCTTATACTGAGCATAGCCATAA
>CAJUEF010000009.1:3242-16022 GCA_910585035.1 uncultured Christensenellaceae bacterium
TCAAATACAATTGTACCGATATTGGAATAATTATAATAAAAAGTTCTATAAAATAATGGAAGTATACCATACTCATTATACGTAGGTTTTCCTGCATAATTACCATTATTATGATATACAGTAGCCTTTACTTGGACTCTGTCAATCGTATCAACACCAATATTTGTTACACTGGCTACCGCTTGATTCCCATTTACATATCTTGCCCCAAATCGTGCAAAATTTGGTATAGCTCTCGTCTGTGGAATATTTTCCCCCTCCAATAGTATTGGAATATTCCCTTTGGTTTCTACTAATTCAATAACATAATTACTTTTATTGTTTTCGGGAAGTTCTGTTGCCAAAGAAGCACTAAATGTGAACCCGATAACTAAAACAAATACCAACATTAGAGATACTGCTTTTTTTAATACATTTTTCATATATTTTCCACCTTTACATTTTATTTACATATATTATAATATATAAATAAAAAATTATCAATATAGCTTAAGGAGATTTAATATAATGATACGATATAATTCCCCAGTTCTTGACAATCTTTTTTTAGAACTTGGTAAAGGAGCCATCCACTATAAAAATAACGGTTTTAAAGGATTTAAAAATCCAAAAACAAATATTACGGACATAGACAGTTTAATTGCAAAATACATTCAGTTTATCTCAAATGGTTTAAACAGAGATTTTATAAATACAGAAATGGAAATGGACAAAATTTATTTTAACAAGGAAAAAAAGCTGGAAACTATGTGTCTGATTATTATACAGCAAGCAATTTTTAAAGTAATGGAAGGAGATATCGAATATATCATGGAGTTTTCTAAAAGGTATACTGGACACAATGTATATGATGAATTAATAAGAATTCAAATGGAACTTAGTAAATAGTTAAAAAGACCACGAAAACTTTGAAATGTTTTCGTGGTCTTTTTTTATTATAAATTTATTTTAAATAATTCTTTTCAAAATCTCTAAGCTTCATGGAGAACTCATTATCTTCTGCACTTACCCTTTTTACGTTTCCACCTTCCACCTTAAAAAAGGACATATTTCCATTCACCGGTGAAAGAACTCCTCCTGCATTACTGGCAAATATAATATATTCTTTTCCTTCTTCAATTTCCTCACAGAAATCCATAAGCACATTTACTGATTCTCCATAGCTGTCTGTTTTAGACGCAGTATCCTTTATTTGTCCATCCTTTAAATCAGAAACATTGACGTTCCCGCCAAAAGAATATATGCGTATTTCCTTTGCGCTTTCCCCTTTATATGTCTTTTTTACCTGCGCAATTATTTCCGACCGAACAACATTTTCATATGCAACAGTGCTTACCGATTTAATTTTAGCCTTAACAATACGGTCGGCATATCTTTCAAGAGTTTCAGGTCCGTCGCCTATTCCCGAATAATTTATGCCTATAATCGTGTTTCCCTCCAGATTTTCCAGCCTTTCGGTAAAGGAATTACTTTCATCTGTGCTTTTCCCGCTTTGTTCATTTTGTAACTTCACCTGAGAGCCGTCACCTCTCCCTTGCTGATTATTAACTTCTAAATTGCTTTTCCCGTTTTTTTCGTTCTTTTTCCAAAACGCAATCCAGTCAAAGCTTATATCGGGAATATTAAGCTCATATCCGGTTTGAGAATAGACAAAGCCGGAAATTTCCTTTTTAAAAAACAGTACGCAAAAGGCAAGTATTATAATTATATTTATAAAAATCATAAATCTGTAGAACTTTTTCAATAAATATCTCCAAAAGCTATTTTAGTTTTTATTATATATTTTTAGTGTTTCTTTGTCAAAAAAATTGACTTTTGCCAAATAGTGCTGTATAATTTTTTCATCTGCTTTGGAAATTCCAAAGTCGTTTTTTTTGTAAAAATTATTTAAAAGGAAGTAATAAATTTATGCAGGATATTAGAAACATTGCAATTATTGCCCATGTAGACCACGGCAAAACCACTCTTGTTGACGCTATGCTAAAACAAAGCGGCACCTTTAGCGAGCGCGAGGAAGCTCCTGATAGAGTTATGGACAGTAATGATATAGAAAAAGAGCGGGGAATTACAATACTTGCAAAAAACACCGCCATTAATTATAAAGATACTAAAATAAATATTGTAGATACCCCGGGCCATGCTGATTTTGGCGGAGAGGTTGAGCGTGTTCTTAAAATGGTAAACGGAGTTATCTTGGTAGTAGATGCTTTTGAAGGTCCGATGCCTCAGACGCGTTTTGTTCTGCATAAAGCCCTTTCCTTAAACCTAACTCCAATTTTGGTAATAAATAAGGTAGACAGAGACGGAGCGCGCCCAAAAGAAGTGGAAAACGAAGTGTTGGAGCTGCTTATTGACTTAGACGCAACGGAAGACCAGCTTGATTTGCCTGTTGTATATGCCAGCGCTAAAAACGGCGTGGCTTCTCTTGATGCAAATAACATGGGAACAAATCTTATTCCCCTCTTTGATACAATTGTAAATACTATTGAAGCTCCAAAATGTGATGTCTCTTCACCTCTTCAAATGCTGGTTTCCAACATTGAATACGATGAATATGTGGGAAGAATTGCAATTGGACGAATTGAAAACGGCAGTATTGCAATTAACGATACTGTCGCAGTATGCAAAAACCCTGAGGAAAAGCGGACAGTTAAAGCAAGCAAGCTTTTTACCTTTGAAGGTTTAAATCGCGTTCCTATTGAGAAAAGTATTCCCGGAGACATTATAGCAGTTGCGGGAGTTGAAAATATTCAAATCGGTGAAACCATTACCGATAATGAAAATCCTCAGCCCCTTCCTTTTGTAGATATCGACGCCCCTACAGTTTCCATGACCTTTGGTGTCAACGATTCCCCTTTTGCCGGCAGAGAGGGTCAATATGTAACTTCCCGTCATCTGCGGGACAGGCTTTATAAAGAACTGGAAACAGACGTGAGCCTGCGCGTTGAAGATACAGAAGATCCAAGCTCCTTTGTTGTCTCCGGCAGAGGCGAGCTGCATCTCTCTATACTAATTGAAAATATGAGAAGACAGGGCTACGAGCTTTTGGTATCAAAACCAAAGGTAATTATAAAGGAAGTTGACGGACAAAAATGCGAACCTATCGAACAACTGTTTATAGACGTACCTGAGGATTGTATAGGTCCTGTAATGGAAAAGCTGGGAACCCGTAAGGCAACAATGCTTAACATGACCTCAGGTCAAACCGGTTATACCCGATTGGAATTCTCAATTCCTGCAAGGGGACTTATTGGCTACCGCAGTGAGTTCCTTACAGATACCCGTGGAAACGGCATAATGAACCACATTTTTATGGGCTACGAGCCTTATAAGGGTGATATTCAAACCAGAAGCAGAGGGGCGCTTATTGCTTTTGAACAGGGAAAATCCACTAACTATGGTCTGTTCAACGCCCAGGACAGAGGAACTATGTTTATTGATTCAGGCGTTGAGGTTTATGAAGGCATGATAGTTGGTGAAAATTCCAGAAGCGAGGATATTGCAATAAATGTTTGCAAAGAAAAGCACCTGACAAACACCCGTGCTTCCGGTTCTGACGAAGCTTTAAAGCTGGTTCCGCCTAAAGTTCTGTCTCTTGAGGAGGCTTTGGAATTTATTAACGATGACGAGCTGGTTGAGGTTACCCCCGAAAACATCCGCATTAGAAAACGCATTTTGGATTCAAGACTTAGAGCAAAAGCGAATAAGTAAGATTTATTTAATTAAAAATTATTAAATACAAAAAGCTTTCATTTATGAATGAAAGCTTTTTGTATTATCAAAGCATTTTTTAATATTATAATTATTATAAATCCTTCCTCATTATATCATCAGTTTGTTCATCGCTGCCCACAAAAAAAGAATGAGAGCCTATTTTATAAAAATCGTATTTTTTATAAAAAGTAAGGGCCTTTTCATTATGCTCCCAAACTCCCAGCCAAACATATTTCTTTTCTCCTGCTTTTGCTACTTCAATGGCCTTGCCCATAAGCTCTTTTCCAAGACCCTTTCCCTGAAACTCTCTAAGCAAATAAAGCCTTTGAATCTCCAGGGAATTTTTATCATTTATTTCCGTTTGCGAAGGAGCTTCATTAAGCTTTAAATATCCTGCAAGAGCGCCGTCAAAATACAAAAAATAAAACTGGGAATTACCGTTTGCAAGCTCTTCTTTTAACTTTTCTACATCATATGCTTTATCTAAAAATTCCTGTAATTCTTCAGGGCTGTTAGTATCGGCAAAAGTTTCCCTAAAAGTTTTACAGGATATTTCCTGCAAAGTATAGACATCCTCCTGTGTGCATTTATGAAATGATTTATTCAAATCTCTTCCTCCCAACCATAAAATTTTTAAAGTTGTTTTATATTACTTAAAACTTTTTTCTAAATAAAAAAACTACAACTAATATATGTAATAAAAAAACCCATTCTAAGAATGAGTTTTTATTATCATCAATTTATAAGCGGACGTCAAGCCTTGATTAATTCTCCTCAATGGTAAACACAGCATAATTGGCTGTATTACAGTTTACTGCATCGTAGACACGTGCTTCTTTATGATAAAATCCCGCATATACAACTTTATCACTGCTGTCTTTTCTTGTTCCGCTTACAACCCTTTCTTTAACATTCTGGACCATAACGTACCAATCGTCTTTTGTAAGTCCTATATCTTTATTACGTTCAATTAAATCAAACTGCTCCTGCATTGTAAATCCATATTGCCGCATACTGTCAAGTATACTTATTGCATTTTCACCAAAGTAAATTTCATAAGTTCCCACATAATAATTGTCATCAGTTATCTCAGGCTTTTGATACCATATATATGTACCGTCATCTTTCATCTGCAAAAGCGAACCGTCTCTTGCCGTCATATTTTTTCCAGTAAGCATATCTTTTGGATTATTCTTGTTTTCCATTTGTGAGTTTGAGTTATCAATTGCCTTAGCTTTTCCATTTTGTAATACTTCCCCTGATTTTTTAGTGAAGCATCCTGAACAAAATGCCAACAAACATAACAGGAAACTTAATAATAAAAATTTTCTCATCACAATTCCCAAAAACACCTTTACAGCATGCTTGCAGCTGCCCTATCCACAATAACCGTAACGTCGTTATGAAATCTTAAAACAGATGCCGGCGCCATAGGAGTTATCTTACCCTTAACAATGTCGCGAATAATATCTGCCTTGCCTTCTCCTGATGCAACAAGAACAACCTTTTTAGCTCTCATAATGGTGCCAATGCCCATTGTAACAGCCTTTGTAGGAACATCTTCAATACTGTCGAAAAAACGTGCGTTTGCTTCTATTGTTCTTTGCTGGAGCTCAACCACATTAGTATTTTCAACAAAGTTATCGCAAGGCTCGTTAAAGCCTATATGTCCGTTATTTCCTATACCTACTATCTGTAAATCTATACCTCCGGCAGCCTTGATGCGGCGCTCGTAATCCATACATTCGTCCTGCAAATTACCGCCGGTGTTAGGTATGTTAACATTACTCTCGTTAATGTCAACATGATCAAACAGATGATGATGCATAAAATAATAATAGCTTTGGTCATTACTTCTTGTAATTCCCACATATTCATCCAAATTAAAAGAAGTAACGCCTTTAAAGCTGATAAGTCCTTCTTTATACATTTTAACAAGTTCTTTGTATGTTCCCTCAGGTGTACTTCCCGTTGCAAATCCCAGCACGCTGCCCGGCTTTGTAATTATTTGCGCTGCAAAAATATTTGCCGCAACACGGCTCATAGCATCATAATCCTTGCAAATCTTGACTACCATATGTTTTCACTCCTATCCTGCTTAAAAACTACTTTATTATTTTACATAAACAGTATATAATTGTCAATAAAAAAGCTTTACCAAAATGAAAGTTATAAATGTTTTGTATTCATATTTTATTTTTTAATGCATTTTTTACTATAAAAATATACAGTTGATGCAAGAGTTAAATACAAAACTTGCAATAATATGCTTGCAATTATCAAAACAAATTAAATTTTTTTAGATTATTATATATAAAATTGCACTCTTGAATAAAATTGTTTTTATTATTAAAATGGTTTATATGATAAGGCTGTATTTAAAGTATATGCTTCACATTACGCTTTAAATATATTTAGCTGAAATTAATATAAACACAAGCAGGTCTATTCTATGTACAGAGATTTAACAAAAGGAAATATAACAAAAACAATTATTCTCTTTGCCCTTCCCATGATTGCAGGCAATTTGCTGCAGCAGTTTTATAATGTTGCAGATACCCTTATAGTAGGTCAGGTTCTGGGAAGCGATGCTCTTGCTGCAGTTGGCTCTGCATACACTCTTATGACCTTTTTAACTTCGGTACTTCTCGGTCTTTCAATGGGCGCTGGAGCGCTTTTTGCAATTTACCGAGGCAAAGGCGATAATGAAAAATTAAAATCCGCCATCGTTCATGCCTTTTTATTGATTCTCATAATAACACTTATATTAAATATTACCGTGTATCTTTTTATAGACCCAATTATGGGCTTTTTAAACGTTCCTGAACAGGTTTATGGCCTTATGCGGGAATACCTGTGGATTATTTTTGCAGGCATTGGCGCAACCTTTTTGTATAACTTTTTCTCTTGCCTTTTGCAATCCATGGGCAATTCAGTAACATCTCTTATCTTTTTGGGAATATCAGCATTTTTAAACATTGGGCTGGATTTACTATTGGTACTTGTCATTCCATGGGGAGTGGCAGGCGCAGCCATTGCCACTGTATTCTCCCAGTTTGTTTCCGGCATAGGTATTATGCTTTATGTGCTTTGCAGACAAAAGGAACTCATTCCCTCAAAACAGGATTACCGCTGGAATAAAAATATTTTACGGGAAATATTCGCCCTTTCCATATTAACCTGTGTCCAGCAGTCTGTAATGAATTTTGGCATTCTAATGGTTCAAGGGCTGGTAAACAGCTTTGGACCTGTAATTATGGCTGCTTTTGCGGCAGCAGTTAAAATTGATTCCTTTGCTTATATGCCTGTTCAGGATTTCGGAAACGCCTTTTCCACATTTATTGCACAAAATTACGGTGCAGGAAAGTCAGAGCGCATAAATTCCGGTATTAAAAAATCTATACAGTTAACCGTTCTCTTTTGTGCTGCCGTATCGGCAGTGGTAATAATTTTTGCAAAACCTCTTATGCTTATATTCGTACAGCCTCATGAAACGGAAATCATTGCCGCAGGCGTACAATATCTTAGAATAGTAGCAGTATTTTACTTTGGAATTGGCTGTCTGTTCCTGCTATACGGACTTTACAGAGCGCTGCAAAAGCCGGGCATGTCTGTAATACTCACCATTATTTCCCTTGGTATTCGCGTTGCTCTTGCCTATTTACTGTCCCGCTTTATTGGCGTAACAGGAATATGGATGGCTATTCCCATAGGATGGATACTTGCCGATTTAACAGGACTTATTTATTATTTGAAAAACAAGTCTAATCTAATGAGTACATAAACACATAATTTCGTTAATATACAATGATTAAATATTTAAAAAAGTCGTCAGCCAAAATAACTGCAACACGCTTTTAATTTTAGTAAATCCAGCAAGAAAAATAGACCGCCTTGTCAATTTTTGTTTATTTATTAAATTAAAAAATAACACATTTATAATAACACAGCTTATATAGTTAATTACACAAACATAAAACAAAACAGACCAAATGGTCTGTTTTGTTTTATATAATATTAATTTACATTAATTTTCACTAAGCTGCTTTTGAACTTTGTCAAACTCATTTTGAATTTGCTCATCCGGCTCACCGTCCATAAGTGTCACTGCAATTCCGGCAAGAAGGGCAAGCACAAATCCGGGAGCAAGACTGTAAAGCCCAAAAGGTGTTTTTAAGCTTTCCCAAACTATAACCGTCAGTCCGCCTACAACCATGGATGCAAGGGCGCCCTTATAGGTAAAACGCTTCCAATAAAGGGACATTATAACGCAAGGTCCAAAGGCTGAGCCAAATCCTGCCCAAGCATATGATACCAAATTCATAATGCTGCTGTTTTCATCCAAGGCAATAATACACGCAACTATTGAAACTATAATTATAGTAACACGGCTTACCCATACAAGCTTTTTGTCGTCTAAATCCTTTTTTAACAGCTTTGGCATAATATCACTGCTGACAGATGAAGCAACAACCAAAAGCTGGGAATCCGCAGTGCTCATAATAGCCGCTAAAATAGCGGATATAATTACTCCTGCAATAAATGCAGGCATAAGCCTGTCCGCAAGAACAATGAATACAGTTTCACTGGTTGCCTTTGTAAGAGCTCCTTCGCCAAGATATACATGTCCTAAAAGACCAATGATACATGAACAAAATAGAGATATAACAACCCATATGGTTGCGATACGCCTTGATTTTTTCAGCATTCCCGCTTCTCTAATCGCCATAAACCTAACCAAAATATGCGGCATACCACAGTATCCAAGTCCCCAGACAAGAGACGATATTATGGATACTGCTGTTATTGAGCTTCCGTCGCTGCCCTTAAATAAGCTGTTAAACGCAGGTCCCGCATTACCTATAAGCTCTCTCGCCGTTGCCATGCCCCCGAGGGCAAAAACCGTTACAATTGGCACAACGACAATAGCAAATATCATAAGCAGTCCTTGTATAAAATCCGTCCAGCATACAGCCATAAATCCGCCCATAAAGGTATAAGCAATTATAATTGCCGCACTGATAATTACCGCCACCTGATAGTTAATACCAATAATCTGTTCAAAAAGCTTTCCTCCTGCACTAAAGCCGGATGCTGTGTAAATAAGAAAGAAAAAGAAAATAAACAACCCACTAACCAGCCTCATAGCGCCGCCTTTAACCTTAAAACGGTTTTCAAAAAACTCAGGTATTGTAAGGGAATTTCCTGAAACCTCAGTGTAAACCCTAAGTCTTTTTGCAATTAAAAGCCAGTTTAAATATGTACCTATAGCAAGTCCAATTCCAATCCATGCTTCGCCAAGCCCTGAAAAATAAATAGCTCCCGGAAGCCCCATAAGCAGCCATCCGCTCATATCAGAAGCCTGGGCGCTCATTGCCGCAACCCAGCTTCCAAGCCCCCTGCCGCCTAAAATGTAATCAGAAAGGCTGTTTGACTTCTTATAGTAAATTCCGCCTATGGCAAGCATCATTGCAAAATAAAGTACAATGGCAACGACCTTATATACCATTAATATCACCCCAATCCTTAAAATAAAAGGAGGACGAAAATAAAAACGTCCTCCCAAAAAACAATATATGTCATTCCTTTTAAGCTAAACGTACCAATAAAACTCTGTTCTTGCAAACGCTGAAAAGTTGCAAAAGGTTTATAAAACTAACGCTTGCTGAACTGAGGAGCACGTCTTGCTTTCTTAAGACCGTATTTTTTACGCTCTTTCATTCTTGGATCACGTGTTAAAAAGCCGGCTTTTTTAAGTGCAGGACGAAGCTCATTATCTGCCTGTAAAAGCGCTCTTGAAATACCGTGTCTTATAGCGCCAGCCTGACCTGTAAGTCCGCCGCCGTATACGTTTACAAAAACGTCATATTTTCCAAGGGTATCTGTAAGAGTAAGAGGAGCCTTAATAATCATTTTAAGGGTATCCATAATGAAGTACTCTTCAATATCTCTTTTATTAATTGTAATCTTTCCGTTACCAGGTAACAGACGAACACGGGCAACAGATTTCTTTCTTCTGCCGGTGCCTAAATATTGTGTTTTAGCCATGTCTATTTCCCCCTTACCTTAAAACTTCAGCTCTTGTGGCTGCTGTGCTGCATGTTCATGCTCGCTGCCCTTATAAACTCTCAGCTTTTTAATCTGAGCTCTGCCAAGGGCGTTTTTAGGAAGCATTCTCCTAACAGCTTCATACACCGCAAAATCTGATTTTTCTTCCATAAGCTTGCTGTAAGGGATCTCTTTCAGTCCGCCAACATAGCCTGTGTGTCTTCTGTAAAGCTTTTGCTCAAGCTTTTTACCTGTAAGTTCAACTTTATCACAATTAATAACAATAACAAAATCACCTGTATCGCAATGTGGAGTAAAGGTTGGTTTGTGCTTACCGCGAAGAATTGAAGCAACCTGACTTGCAAGTCTTCCAAGCTTCTTGCCTGAAGCATCTACAACATACCACTTGCGTTCAACTGTTTGTGCATTTGCCATGAATGTCTTCATGATACTTCCTCCTGTAGATTTAAAGAAAATTGTTCCGATATATTTATGCGAGAAGGGCTAATTCCCGCAAAAACACATGTAGTATTATAACAAATTTAAAAACTTTCGTCAATAGTTATTACAATATTTCCATAATTATGGAAATACCTTCATAAATTTATTTTTCTAAATTTCTCCCCTTGCCCTTTGCTTTTCCTCCATAGAATTAAAGTAATTTACATGATGAAGGAAAAGTCCTCCCGCATCGGCCGTAATCCCAAGTATTATTCTGTCTTTATTTTCTATGGCCTTTTTAAATGTATCTTCGCTTAGATGTCCCCTGCCAATATCCACCAGTGTTCCGGCAATAGTACGCACCATATTGTGAAGAAAACCGCTTCCCGTAACGTACAGATAAAGCTCGTCTCGGGCTCGCTCTAACCTTGCGCTGTAAATTGTGCGCACAGTGTTTTCCTTTTGGCTTTTTCTGGACATAAACGCATCAAAATCATGCTCTCCTATTAAATCTTCAAGAGCTCTTTTCATCTTATCCTCATCCAGCCTGTAGGGAACAAAAAAACTGTAGTTACGCTTAATGGCTGTATTCACTCTGCTGTTATGAAAAACATATTTATAAGTCTTGTCCTTAACCCAAAACCTGGCGTGCCAGTCATTTTGCACCTTAGCGCTTTTTAATATGCGGACATCAGGTGGTAAGATGTTGTTTAACACAAACCGCCAGCTCTCAGGAGGAATTGTACAAGTGCTGTCAAAATGAGCAACCTGGTTAAGAGCATGTACCCCTGCATCTGTGCGTCCTGAGCCTTCCACAGTGCAGTTTCCTCCCTGGGTTTTGTCAATTGCTTCTTCAATTACCTGCTGAATGGCAAGTTCTTCTTTTTGCCTTTGCCATCCGCAATAATTCGTACCGTCATATTCTATATCCAGTCTTATTCTTTCCATAGCCTACCCAAAAAAAATAATAATACAGCCAAAAACAATCACTAAAGCTACTGATATATAATCTGTGCCTTTCATTTTAAGCACTCTGTAGCTGGTTCTTCCTTCATCTCCATGGTAACATCTTGCCTCCATTGCCATAGCAAGTTCGTCTGCTCTGCGGAAAGCACTTATAAATAAAGGAATTAAAAGAGGTATCATTGCAACTGCCTTTTGTTTTAATCCCCCTGTTTCAAAATTTGCTCCCCTTGCCATCTGCGCCTTTTTTATTTTATCCGTCTCTTCTATAAGTGTCGGAATAAAACGCAGGGCAATGGTCATCATCATAGACATTTCATGCACGGGAAATTTAACTGCTTTAAGTGGAGACATTAACCTTTCAATGCCACCGGACAACATAACAGGCGTTGTGGTAAAGGTCATTACAGATGCGCTTGTCACCATAAATATTAGACGCAGAGCCATAAACGCCGAGAATTCCAACCCATACCAGTATATCTTTATAAATCCTATTTCAAAAGCAACCGTATCTCCTTTAATAAAAAGCAGGTTTAACACAAAGGTAAATATAATTAAAAACAGCAGCGGGCGCACGCTTTTTACAAACATTTTTATAGGAACTCTGGAAATAAGCGCCGTTGCCAGTACGAATAAACCAATATACAGATATCCTAAAAAAGAAGTCACAAAAAATATCAGAACCATAAAACCAATGGTAAGCAATATTTTAACTCGTGGATCCATGCGGTGAATAACGCTGTTTCCCGGGTAATATGAGCCAAGCATTATATTATTCATTTTCGCTACCCCGCTTTAAATCTTTTATCAGCTCGTCCACACTCATAACATCCATACTTATATCCATTCCTCTTTTTCTCAGCTCATAAGCATATCTACATCCGCTTGGCACGTCAAGGCCAATTTTCATAAGCTCCTTGGCGTTGGAAAAAACCTCTCTTGGTGTACCGTTAAAAAGCAGCCTTCCGCCGCTTATGACAATTGCCCTGCTTGCATATTTATAAACGTAATCCATGTCATGAGTAACCATAATAATTGTTTTTCCCTTACCATTCATATCCTTAATCATGCCAAGAATTTCCATTGCGCTTTGCGGGTCAAGACCGCTTGTAGGCTCGTCCAGTATTACAGCTTCCGGACCCATAGCTATTACCCCCGCAATAGCAACGCGGCGTTTTTGCCCGCCTGATAAATCAAAAGGTGATACGTCTTTAAATTTCTCATAATCCAGCCCAACTGTTTCCATAGCGTTTTTAACGCATTCCTTTTGTTTTTCCTCGTCATATCCAAGGTTTTTACAGCCAAAAGCAATATCCTTTTCAACTGTCTCTTCAAAAAGCTGGTATTCCGGATATTGGAACACCAAACCAACCTTTTTTCTCACATCTAAAACAGATTTTTTTTCTTTAGTATTTATCCCGTCAACAAGCACATCTCCCTCGGTAGGTGTCAAAAGACCGTTTATATGCTGAATAAAGGTAGATTTTCCACTGCCTGTATGCCCTATAACGCATATAAACTCTCCTTCATTTATGGTCATAGAAATATGGGCAATAGCTGTTTTTTCCATTGGAGTGCCTTCCATATATGTATATCCTAAATTATTTATTTCAA
>CAJUEF010000009.1:16041-27897 GCA_910585035.1 uncultured Christensenellaceae bacterium
TCTTGTCCCACACTCCTTCTTCACTAAAGCTTCCTTCCAGCTCCAAGCCAAGGCCCCTTGTAAGCTTAATAATCTCCGGCACATCCAGCCTAAGCTCTTCAATGCGGCTGTCTTTAAAAACATTTAATGGCGTGTCATCAATGATTATTTGTCCGTCACTAACAACTATGCTCCGTTTACTAAGCAGCGCTTGTTCCATATGATGAGTTACATGAATAATTGTTATACCCATTTCTTTATTTAACATGCCTATAACATCCATAACCTCTTTTCTTCCTTTTGGGTCAAGCATTGCTGTGGCCTCGTCAAGCAAAATCACTTTTGGACGCATGGCAAGTATGCCGGCAATAGCAACTCTTTGCTTTTGCCCTCCCGAGAGCATATGAGGTTCTCTCTCTCTATATTCCAACATAGATACAGCTTTAAGAGCGTCGTCTATGCGCTTATCCATTTCCTCTCTTGGAACACCTATATTTTCCAGTCCAAAAGCAACATCCTCCTCTACGCTGGTGGCAATAAGCTGATTATCAGGATTTTGAAACACCATGCCGCATACCCGGCGAACATCCCACCTATGGCTTTCATCACCTGTATCCATACCATCCACCGTAACAGTTCCGCTGCCCGGAATTATAAGCCCGTTTATCAGCTTTATAAGGGTAGATTTCCCACTTCCGTTGTGCCCAAGCACTGTAATGTATTCACCTTCATTAACGTGCAGGTTTATATTTTTAATAACGTCCTTTTTATCATAACTAAAAGACACATTTTTTATGGAAATAATCTCGTTCATATTATCCTCTTTCTTTAGTCAGATTGCTAGACTGCTTTTTTCATTATAAACCCTTTGAGAAATATTTTAAACCCTCTTAATTTTCATTTTATTTTGTAAATTAAATACACCTCATTATTAAATCTGCAAAGCTTTATATAAAACAATCCTGCTTATCTGTTTTAAAATAAGCATAAAATGGTAATTATATCCATATCACCCATTGATGTCAATACTAAGCTAAAATTATACATGAATAAAATTTTAACCAGGAGGTGCTTTATGGATCAGATATATGGATATATCAGAGTATCAACCAAAGAGCAAAATGAAGCAAGGCAAATGGATGCATTATTAAAATGGGGAGTCGATAAAAAAAGTATCCTTATTGACAAGCAAAGTGGAAAGGACTTTAACCGCCCCTCATGGGCACGTTTAATGAAAAAACTTAAATGTGGTGATTTACTTGTAGTCAAAAGTATTGACAGGCTTGGGCGTGATTATAACGAAATTCTAGAACAGTGGCGCAACATTACAAAATGGAAAAAATGCCACATATGCGTTATTGACATGCCGTTGCTTGACACGCGCAAAAAAGGAAATGATTTAACAGGCACCTTTATTTCAGACCTTGTTTTACAAATTCTTTCTTATGTTGCTCAGTCTGAGAGAGAAAGCATAAAAACACGGCAGGCTGAAGGAATTGCTTCCGCAAAAGCAAGAGGAGTGCGTTTTGGCAGGCCGAAAATAGATATTTCAAATGAATTTGAAGATTTATATTTACATTGGAAAAAGGGTAAAATAAGCATCCGTGACGCTGCTGAAACCCTTGGCGTATCTCACATGACCTTTTACAGAAGATGCTCGGAATTAAACAGTTAAAGCGCCAAAAATAAAACCGGCGTAATTAAATTACGCCGGTTTTACCAAAGCTTATTTTATCTTACAAATCTTATTTATAAAACTTTTTTACTTTTTATTCTTCTTCATCTAGTTCTTCCAATAAATTAGCGAAATCATTTTCAAACTGTTCTACAATTTCATCATCATTAATGTCTGTAGTCACATCTTGAACTAAGCTGCTGCTTTCACTTTCAAAAACGCCGTCCAAATCACTTACAACTGAAGACCTTTCAAACTTTTCCTCCAGTTCCACATCGGTATAGCGCTTCATACCTGTGCCCGCAGGAATAAGTTTACCAATAATAACATTTTCTTTCAATCCAACAAGTGGATCAATTTTATTCTTTATAGCCGCTTCAGTAAGCACTCTGGTTGTTTCCTGGAAGCTGGCCGCACTAAGGAAACTGTCTGTAGCAAGAGATGCCTTTGTAATACCAAGAAGTGTACGTTTAGCAACAGCAGGGTTTCCGCCTGCACCAATTGCCTTTTCGTTTTCGCTCTCAAATTTAAATATATCCACCATCTCGCCTGGAAGAAGATCGGTATCTCCTGCATCCTCAATTCTTACCTTACGAAGCATCTGGCGCAAGATAACCTCAATATGCTTGTCGTTAATCTCAACACCTTGCTGCCTGTAAACGCTTTGCACTTCCTTAACCATATACTGCTGAACTCCCACAAGTCCCTTTATTTTCAGTATATCATGAGGATTAACCGGACCTTCCGTAAGCTCATCGCCGGCTTCAATAACATCGCCGTCCTCTACTCTAAGCCTTGCGCCAAATGGAATAACATAAGTTCCAATCTCTCCGTTTTCGGCGGTTACTGTAACCTCGTTTTTACCTTTGGTTTCACTTACTGCAACCTTACCGCTCATTTCGGAAATCGTTGCAAGTCCCTTTGGTTTTCTTGCCTCAAAAAGTTCCTCAATACGCGGAAGACCCTGGGTAATATCTCCACCGGCAACACCGCCTGTATGGAAAGTACGCATTGTGAGCTGTGTGCCTGGCTCACCGATAGACTGAGCTGCAATAATTCCAACAGCTTCACCAATACCCACAAGACCACCGATAGCCAAGTTTGAGCCATAACATTTCTGGCACACACCATGTTCGCTCTTACATGTCATAACAGAGCGTATATGCACCTTCTCAATGCCCGCTTTTGAAATTCTCTTTGCCTGGTCAAGAGTTATTATGGAATCGCCTTTAACGATAACCTCCCCAGTTTCAGGGTCAGTTACGTCATCAATGGCGTATCTGTCCACAATTCTATCTGCAATATCTTCAATTTTTTCTTTGTTGCCTTTGCCTTTGCAAATATGACCAACCCAAATTCCCTTAACAGGAGCATTGCTGTGTTCACAGCAATCATGCTCACGCACAATAACATCCTGAGACACGTCTACAAGACGCCTTGTAAGGTATCCGGAATCGGCTGTTCTAAGGGCAGTATCCGCAAGACCCTTTCTTGCACCGTGAGAGGATATAAAGAATTCCAAAATGGAAAGGCCCTCTCTAAAGTTTGCAATAATAGGAATTTCCAAAGTACGTCCTCTTGGGTCAGCCATAAGACCACGCATACCTGCAAGCTGTCTTATCTGGTTTGTACTACCTCTGGCACCTGATTTTGCCATCATGAAAATGTTGTTAAATCTGTCCATACCGTTCATAAGAGCGTCTGTTACGTCTTTTGTGGTCTGCGCCCAAATTTTAATTACATTTTGATATCTTTCTTCTTCGCTTAAAAATCCTCTCTTAAACTGCTTTTCAATTTTATGCACTTCTTCTTCAGCAGCAGCAATAAGCGTTCTTTTTTCATCCGGAACAGTAATATCGCTTACTGCAACGGTAATAGCAGCCTTGGTTGAATATTTATATCCAAGGGCCTTTATCTTATCCAACATTTCTGCTGTTTTAGTTGTTCCATGAACTCTAAAACATGTATCAACAATTTGACCCAGCTTTTTCTTGTCAACAAGAAAACTTATTTCCGGCGTAAACCAATCGCCGCCGCTTCTGTCAACATATCCAAGGTCCTGAGGAATTGCTTCATTAAACAGCAGCTGTCCTATTGTGGTGTCTATTACCTTTGTTTCTTTAACTCCGTCAATTTCTCTGCTGCGTCTCACCTTTATTTTTGACTGAAGACTTATATGTCCCAGCTCATAAGCCATGCGGGCTTCCATAGCATCTTTAAATACCATTCCCTCGCCTTTGGCGCTGTCTCTGGTAATGGTAAGGTAATAAGCCCCGATGACCATATCCTGAGTAGGGCTAACAACAGGCTTTCCATCCTGAGGCTTTAAAATATTATTTGCGGAAAGCATGAGGAATCTCGCCTCTGCAAGAGCTTCCACAGAAAGAGGAACGTGAACCGCCATCTGGTCGCCGTCAAAGTCAGCATTATAAGCTGTACATACCAGTGGATGCAGTTTAAGGGCTCTGCCTTCAACAAGAACCGGCTCAAATGCCTGAATACCCAGTCTGTGCAGCGTAGGAGCACGGTTTAAAAGCACAGGATGATCCTTAATAACGCTTTCCAGCACATCCCAAACCTCAGTGCGAAGCCTCTCTACCATTCTTTTAGCGCTCTTAATATTGTGAGCAAGACTGCGTTCAACAAGCTCTTTCATAACAAAAGGCTTGAACAGCTCAATAGCCATTTCCTTAGGCAAACCGCACTGGTATATCTTAAGTTCTGGACCGACAACAATAACAGAACGTCCGGAATAGTCAACACGCTTACCAAGAAGGTTCTGCCTAAAACGTCCCTGTTTACCACGAAGCAAATCAGAAAGACTTTTAAGCTGCCTGTTTCCCGGACCTGTAACAGGCTTACCCCGCCTGCCGTTATCAATAAGAGCGTCAACCGCCTCTTGTAACATACGCTTTTCATTTCTAACAATAATATCAGGAGCTTTGAGCTCTAAAAGCCTTTTAAGTCTGTTGTTTCTGTTTATAACACGTCTGTAAAGGTCATTAAGATCTGAAGTTGCAAATCTGCCGCCATCAAGCTGAACCATTGGGCGCAGGTCAGGCGGAATAACAGGAATTGCGTCTAAAATAATCCACTCAGGCTTGTTGTTTGACTTTCTAAAAGCCTCAATAACCTCCAGCCTTTTTACCGCACGAATCTTTTTCTGTCCGGAAGATGCGGCAATCATTTCTCTAAGCTCTGCTGCTTCCTTTTCCAAATCTATATGAGTAAGCAGTACCTTTATTGCCTCAGCTCCCATTCCTGCCTTAAATGCTTTTTCGCCATACTGTTCCTGAGCTTCACGAAATTCCTTATCTGTAAGCAGCTGCTTATATGTAAGGTTCGTTTCCATAGGGTCTGTAACAATAAAGCAAGCAAAGTAAAGGACCTTTTCCAAAGCCCTTGGAGACATGTCAAGCAAAAATCCCATTCGGCTTGGAATTCCCTTAAAGTACCATATATGAGATACAGGAGCCGCGAGCTCAATATGTCCCATGCGCTCACGTCTTACCTTGGAACGGGTTACTTCAACGCCGCACTTTTCGCAGACAATGCCCTTATATCTTATTCTCTTATATCTTCCGCAATGACATTCCCAGTCCTTTTGCGGTCCGAAAATACGCTCACAGAAAAGACCGTCCTTTTCCGGCTTTAAAGTTCTGTAATTTATAGTTTCCGGCTTTTTAACTTCTCCGTATGACCACTCTCTTATTTTGTCTGATGAAGCCAATCCTATCTGAACCGCTTCAAAATTGTTTGATTTTTCTTCTGGCAAAGTAAATCCCCCTTTAACAATTTGGGATAATTCTAATCCGTTTATAGTTCAACTATTCGTCTATATCAACCTGTACACTATCTATGCTGTCATCGCCTAAATCATCAATGTCCCCTAAATCAAGCAGGTCATCCAGGTTGTCAATTTCAACTTCATCCATCATCTTATCGTCAATAACAGGCGCCGCCTTTGGCTCATCCTCTTTGCCGTCAATAGATATATTAAGCGGCTCAGACATGCCCATTCCGTCATCTGCATCATCACTTAGGTTTATTTCTTCCATATTTTCATTAAGTGTTTTAATATCAAGACATAAGCTTTGCAGCTCTTTAATAAGCACCTTAAAGGATTCAGGTGTGCCTGGCTTTGGAATATTCTCGCCTTTGACTATGCTCTCATAAGTCTTAACACGTCCAACAATATCGTCAGATTTAACCGTTAAAATCTCCTGAAGCGTATTTGCCGCTCCATATGCCTCGAGAGCCCAAACCTCCATCTCACCAAAACGCTGTCCGCCAAACTGGGCTTTACCGCCAAGAGGCTGCTGGGTAACAAGAGAATAAGGGCCCGTGCTTCTGGCATGAATTTTATCGTCAACCAAATGGTGCAGCTTAAGTATATACATATAACCAACAGTGGCTTCATTTTCAAATTTTTCGCCGGTTCTTCCATCATAAAGCACAGTTTTACCGCTGGTATTATAGCCCGCTTTTTCAAGACACTGAGCAATAGTATTTTCATTAGCGCCGTCAAATACCGGCGTTGCAATGTGCCATCCAAGGGCTTTGGCTGCATAGCCAAGATGCACCTCAAGCACCTGACCAATATTCATACGTGAAGGAACACCAAGAGGGTTTAATACTATTTGCAGCGGCGTACCGTCAGGCAGAAACGGCATATCCTCTTCAGGAAGGATACGGCTGACAACACCCTTGTTTCCGTGACGTCCTGCCATTTTATCGCCAACACTTATTTTTCTCTTCTGGGCAATATAAACCCTGACCAGCTTATTAACTCCGGCAGAAAGCTCATCCTTATTTTCTCTTGTGAACACCTTAACATCCACAACAATTCCGCTCTCGCCATGAGGCACACGAAGAGAAGTATCCCTTACCTCCCTCGCCTTTTCACCAAATATTGCTCTAATAAGCTTTTCTTCGGCGGTAAGCTCTGTTTCTCCCTTTGGAGTTACTTTACCAACGAGTATATCCCCTGCTCTAACCTCGGCGCCAACTCGTATAATACCGGAAATATCCAAGTTTTTAAGAGCTTCTTCACCCACATTTGGAATATCCCTTGTAATATCCTCGGCGCCAAGCTTGGTATCATGGGCCTCCACCTCAAATTTTTCAATATGGATAGATGTAAAGGTATCGTCCTTAACCAGCTTTTCGCTTATAAGTATAGCATCCTCGTAATTATAGCCTTCCCACATCATAAAGCCCATGAGAATATTTTTTCCCAGGGAAATCTCACCCATATCCGTGGATGGTCCATCAGCTATAATATCTCCTGCCTTAACAATGTCGCCTTTGCTCACAATAGGCTTTTGGTTAATACACGTTCCCTGATTGGAACGGCTGAACTTTCTCAGCTTATATTTTTTAAGTTCGCCGTTATCCTGTCTTATAATAATTTTATCACTGCATACGCTTTCAACAACACCGTCATTTTTACAAAGCACAACCACACCGCTGTCCTTTGCCGCCTTGTATTCCATACCGGTAGCGACAACAGGAGCTTCCGCAATAAGCAGCGGCACAGCCTGACGCTGCATGTTAGCTCCCATAAGTGCACGGTTTGCATCGTCATTTTCCAAAAACGGAATCATTGCAGTAGCAACAGATACAACCTGTTTAGGGCTAACGTCCATAAAATCAACGTTTTCCACAGGAATTTCAACTATTTCCTCACGTTTTCTGCAAGTTACACGCTCGTTTATAAATCTGCCGTTTTCATCAATACGGGCGTTTGCCTGGGCAATAACGTAATTATCCTCTTCATCAGCAGTCAAATAGAATGTTTCATCAGTTACACAGTGGTTTTCTTTGTCCACCCTGCGGTAAGGGGATTCTATAAAACCGTATTCATTTATTTTAGCAAATGTACTAAGTGAGCCTATAAGACCGATATTCGGCCCCTCAGGAGTTTCAATAGGGCACATTCTGCCGTAATGGCTGTGATGAACGTCACGCACCTCAAAGCTTGCTCTGTCTCTGTTAAGACCGCCGGGACCAAGGGCAGAAAGTCTTCTTTTATGGGTAAGCTCTGCCAGCGGATTGTTTTGATCCATAAACTGGGAAAGCTGGCTGCTTCCAAAAAATTCTTTAATGGTTGCAGTAACAGGACGCACGTTAATTAAATTGCCAGGTGTTACCACATCATCATTTTGCAGGGACATTCTCTCACGAACAACCCTTTCAAGACGGGTAAAGCCAATTCTAATCTGGTTTTGCAAAAGCTCTCCCACACTGCGAAGTCGTCTGTTCCCAAGATGGTCAATGTCGTCCACATCGCCTATTCCGTCATTTAACGTAAACAAGTAATTTACAACTGCAAGTATATCGTCCTTAACTATATGCTTTGGCATAATATCGCCAATACTAAGCTTAATAGCATCAATAAGTTCTTCTTTAGGTCTGTCCTCGTGTTCATCAATAATTGCTTTTAGAGTACCCATATGAACATATTCGTTAATTCCCAGTTCCTCTTTATCAATACCAAGGGGTTCAAGAAGTATATCTGCATTACAAAATCCGTTTCCAAACACCTTAACTTCTTTGTCATTAACGGAAATGTAAGCCTCGTTAACTCCTTTGTCAACAAGAGTGCTTGCAATTTCTCTGGTAACGGTTTCTCCCGCACCAAGTATAACCTCTCCGTCAAACATACTAATAAGAGGCTTTGCAAGTACTTGTCCCGCTATTCTGGAGCCAAGACTTAGCTTTTTGTTAAATTTATACCTTCCCACTCTGGCAAAATCATATCTTTTAGGATCAAAGAATAAATTATTCAAAAGGGTTTTCGCACTATCAACAGTTGGCGGCTCACCTGGTCTTAATCTCTTATAGAGTTCAATTAATCCTTCATCCTCATTTTTTGTGCTGTCTTTTGAAATTGTATAATCCAGGCTGTCCGTATGACCATAAATACCATATAACTCATCATCGCTGCCATATCCAAGGGCACGTAAAAACACAGTAACGGGAATCTTTCTTGTCCTGTCAACTCTGACATAAACACACCCGTTGCTATCCGTTTCAAATTCCAGCCATGCACCCCTGTTTGGAATAGCCGTACCTGTATAAAGCACCTTGCCTGATTTGTCTCTCTCATATCCATAGTAAGCCCCGGGACTTCTCACCAGCTGACTTACAATAACGCGCTCCGCACCGTTTATAATAAAGGTTCCCTGCTCAGTCATAAGAGGGAAATCTCCCATAAACACGTCGCTTTCGCTAATCTCACCCGTCTCTTTGTTGGTAAGGCGAACACGAACTTTTAAAGCTGCTGAATATGTAGCATCTCTTTCCTTGCATTCATCAACGTCATATTTAGGATTTTTATCCAAATAATAATCAATGAACTCTAAAACCAGCTTTTGAGAAAAGTCGATAATTGGTGAGATGTCGTTTAAAACTTCTCTTAAATCAACCTCAAAAAAGCGCTCGTAAGATTTTTTTTGAACTTCGATTAAATCGGGCATATCTATGACTTCTCTAATCCTTGAGAAACTCATACGACTACGCTTGCCCATTCTCACTTCATGAACCATAAATCAGCTTCACACCCTTGAAAAAATTTGTTTATAAACATGCAAAAACTTGGCAATCAAAATAATTATTGCCAATTAAAAAATGAGTTATACCCTTAAAACTCTTCACTATTAATCAAATACCTATTCCTTAATCCTTTCCTTGAAAGGTTAAAAAACCTCATACTAATCGAGATTATTTAGTATATCATACATGTATACTTGTTGTCAACACGTCGAAGCTCGCCTTTTTGCTCGAATTCCAGCAAAGCTAAAATTCTTCGCCACAGCGGCGGCTTCTCCTCTTTCACAAAAAATCTAAATGATTTTTTGTGAGCTTTAAGACCAAATCTTTAATTCTTCTACTGCAATCTTTTTCGTACCCCTCGCCTTTTGCTCGAATTCCAGCAAAGCTAAAATTCTTCGCCACAGCGGCGGTGCTGCTTCAACTTTTACATTCTAATCAATACATTTCCTATTTAAGCTTTTCCACATCTTCTATATATAGAGATACCTCGCCGCATTCCGGACAAACAGCAACCTTGGGATGTCCCATTCTTCCGCCAAACAACTTGTTTTCATTGTTTGACATTACAATCCCATATCCTGCGCCTTCAACCTTTATGGCGCAATTTTCTTTCATATCACCACCGCATCTGACGCACTTTCTCATTAGTATTCCTCCTTAGCATTACCGTTTAAATTTTCAATTTATCAAACCAACAAGCAAGAAGCCTTCGCCCTTTATTTAAGCGCCGGCAGCAAATATCATCCTGCCGGAAGCCGTCTGAATTATGCTGGTTATCTCAACTGTCATAACAGAGCCAACATACTTTTTGCCGCCTTCAATCACTATCATTGTGCCGTCATCTAAAAATGCAACTCCCTGTCCGTCTTCTTTTCCCGGTTTAATCACTTCCACCTCAAGCATTTCCCCGGACATTACATTAGGCTTTAAGCACCCTGCTAGCTCATTAATGTTAAGCACCGGAACCTTTTGCACAGTCGCCATCATATTAAGATTATAATCGTTGGTTATTATCTTGCCTTTCAAATCCTTTGTCAGCAAAACCAACTTTTCGTCAACTTCTTCCACATCCTTGTATTTGCCGCTGACGTTCACAACAACAACACGTTTATCAAACTCCTGCTGCATTATTTTAAGAAGGTCAAGCCCCCGTCTTCCCCTTGTTCTCTTATTTGCGTCGCTGAAATCAGCTATATGCCGAAGCTCATTTAAAATAAGGTCGCTCACAATAATAGTGCCTTCTAAAAATCCGCTGCGCATTATATCTAGGATTCGCCCGTCTATAACCACACTGGTATCGAGTATTTTGGCATTTTGATACTTTTCTTTCTTCTTTTCGTTTTTGGAAAACCCTTTAAACACACTGCTAAAATCATTGCGTCTTTTAGTTGTAATTGCAACTCCCAGGTACCCCAGCACTAAATATGTAAGAGCTGAAAGAGTAAGCCTTAACCAGTGCCAAGGAATGCCGTTATAGAGCACTGCTAAAAGTGAAGCAATTAAAAGACCTATAATCAGTCCAATAACGCCGATAAGCAAATCTATTGTGGGAATATTAGAGAAAAGTCCCTCCAGAAAACCCGCCATCCGTTTAACGGCAACAGCAGTTTTATCAGAGAAAATCAAGAATAGCAAAGCAAACACAGCGCATACAATTGCATAAACCCCTAACACTCCCCATGTTCTAAGAACAATATAAGGGTTAAAATTCCCAAACGCAATAAGCACTTCAAAGGTAACGTAAGTACATACAAAGCCAATCAACACGCCAAAGAGAACATTTAAAAAATATGTAATCTTTTTCAAAATCTGCACTCACTTTCAAAAAGTAATAAAACATATTCATTAATATTCACGGAATTAGCATTTCCTATAAAAAAATGTGCAATTTTATAGATTATTTTATATCTTTACACTTACGGATTAATGTTAAAACCGTATATTATAACATTATAAATTTTATCATAGCAGCAAAGCCTTGTCAACTTTAATAACTGCTGGATGTTATGGCGTTTTTTGTAAAAATAAGAGAATTTATATATTTATTTAAGTATTTATGTCTTTATCGTTGACACGGGCAATATTTCCGAGTTATAATTTAGCCATAGTTCAAGGAGGTCAAAAATGAAAGACATCATAGCAACTGATTACCAAGATTGTGTGAACAAAATGTTGCTGCGCAACAAAAGTATTTTAGACATACTTTCCAAAATGAATATTACCCAGGCAAAAATTGAGCGCAGCGTAGCAAAATCGGTTACACACTGCGGCTGCATTGAAATAAATGCAAAAAAGCAGGAAGTAACAGATTCTTTGGATGATTATATAGAACTTGCGGATTCTCATATTAAAAACCATATGTGTGATGACTGCAGAAGCAATTTAGAAAAAGAAATGGGTAATCACCTGTTTTATTTCGCCGCTCTTTGTAACGCCCTTGATATGGATATGTATGATATTATATTAAAAGAAAAGAAAAACCTTGAAACATTGGGGAAGTTTTCACTTAGATAAATTCGTTTTTATTTCCCCTAAATTAATATTGTGAAATTTATATTAACAATACAAATGTTCTATTCCTCGTTTTTGTCTTTGCCGCCTAAAAGGCGGCAAAGACTACACCATAACAAATTTAAAAATCATTT
>CAJUEF010000009.1:27907-38222 GCA_910585035.1 uncultured Christensenellaceae bacterium
TAATCAAGCGCTTCAAGCGCTATTTTTGTTCCCATTTTAAAACCTTTCACAAAATTATCACATGTAGAGAAAGAGTCAACAGCGCTCCATGCATCTGAATATTTTATAAACAAATTAACATTTATGGCTATAGCCTTAATTAAATAGTTTATAACCTTATTATATAAGCCTATAGCACTGTTTATCAGCATATTCATCTTAAATTTATTGAAATTTTTTAATTTTTCTTTTAAAATTCATTTTAAAGAATAAAAATAGCGAGGATATTTTAAATGCTTAAATGCAATATAACACATCTAATGATAGACAATGAAATTAAAAGCGTATTTGAATTAATGAAAATTACAGGTTTAAGCAGAGAAACTGTGAACAAACTTTTTAAGATTAAAGATATAGAAACAATTAAATTTGAAAGCATTATGCGGGTTTGTAATTCCCTCCATTGCAAGCTATCAGACTTAATCGAATATATCCCCGATGATATTGATAATTAAAAAATCCCATTTATATAAATGGGATTTTTGTTTAACAAAAACATCATCTGCCGTATAAGGTTTTTTCTTTTGGTACTTTTCTTTTTTCCTAAAAAAGAAAAGTACATCAAAAAATCTTCCTAACACAGTTTCAATGCAGGCTGGGCATTTAAGTCAAGACCTGCAGTTTTGCCTTCAATAAAATGATAGTAAGCCGCGCTGCCAATCATAGCCGCGTTATCTGTGCACCATTTTTTATCAGGCAAATAAAGCTTAATACCGTTCTTTTTGCATTCTTTAACAAATCTGTCCCTAATCGCTCCATTGCAGGATACTCCGCCGCATATGGCAAGCACAGGCAAATCACAGTAATTACATGCACGAATAGCGTTTTCGCTTAGCACATTGCACACGTTTTTCTGAAAGCTGCTTGCAACATCCGCAGGATTATAGCTCTCCCCCGCCTGTTCCATATTGTGCAGCTTATTTATAACTGCGGTCTTTAAGCCTGAAAAGCTAAAATCAAAATCTTTCTGACCCTTTAACGCCCGTGGAAATTCGTAAACAGGCTTTCCCTCCACTGCCAGCTTTTCCACGTTCGGTCCACCGGGATACTCCAGTCCAAGACACCGTGCAACTTTATCAAACACTTCGCCAACAGCATCATCACGTGTTCTTCCTATAAGCTTGTAACTGGAATAGCCCTCAACTTTAACAATGTGAGAATGTCCGCCGGAAATGATAAGGCAAATAAAAGGAGGCTTTAATTCCTCATGGGTTAAATAATTGGCGCAAACATGTCCCTCAATGTGGTTAACAGGCACAAGGGGCAGCCCTGCCGCCATGCTTATGGCTTTAGCGCAGGAAACTCCTGTAAGCAGCGCGCCAACCAAACCCGGTCCATAGGTCACGCCAACAGCGTCCATATCCTCAAAACCCATGCCCGCCTGCTTTAACGCCTCTTTCAGACAGGGAATTATATATTCCACATGCTTACGGGAAGCAATTTCAGGAACAACTCCGCCGTATTCCTTAAATATATCCATAGATGATAGCACAACCTGGGATATAACCTTTCTGCCATCCTCAACAACAGCAACGGCAGTTTCGTCACAGCTTGTCTCAATCGCTAAAATTCTTTTTGCCAAATCTTTTCCCCCTCTTTCCCGGCAGAAACATCCAACCCAGCAGCGAAAGCGCAAACAGCGCACCCAGTATCACAGCCAGTCTTTCAATTATCCGCCTTACTATCGCCGTGAAAAACTCCATGGAATAGAGAATAATAAGAGCGTCATCAGGCATCATAAGCCACAAGTCATTAGTAAAAGCCATTTTATGAAACGCAGTCCAAAATCCGCTGAAGTCTATCATATACCACATACCAACAAGAGCAATAATTCCAATCATGGAAAGCATAATCATAACGCATCCTCTTGCCATAAACTTAAAACAGTAAAAACCGTTAATTGCAAAAAGGCATATAAAAGCCATCATACAAAATATTATACAAACATATTTTAAATTCGAGCAAAAGGTAAAAAGCTTCTGCACATCCTCCATATGAGTAATTTCACGCTCATTAAAAAGCTCCCGCCCTCCCGGCAGCTCTATTTGTAAATTATCTATACCGCCTTTTATATATTGAACAACCCTGTCAATCACAGCTTTTACCTGGCTGTCATCCACAGGAATTTCCCTTTTAACAGCTTCTATATCAATATTTTCCATGTGATAAGTCACGTCAAAGGAAACGCTTTCAACAACAAAGCATATAATGCAAAGGCACAAGGACAAAGCAAACAGGCCGGACAGCGCTTTAGAAATAAAATATCTCATTTCTATATCCTTTTAGTGAGCGTCCGCATTTTGTATATAAGCACAGAAGCAAACACAATCACCAGCCCATAGCACAGGGCATAATAAAGAGGATTAGTATTAAGCAGCTCCATCCCTGCCCCGACACACAGCACAGGACCACTCACAACCAAAAACAGCGACATATATTTTGTAAACTGTTCTTTTTTTTCCTCGGCTATGTTGGAGTTATCATACATTTTGCCCTTTTTAACAATTCCTGAATATGTGAAGTATAGACCTATTAAAAGGTAAACCCCTGTTAGTATTTTGTTTAACATCAGTCTTTAACCAGGCTGTAGCCGTCCCTTGTATCCTTAACGGTATAGCCCATCTCCTTTATTTTATCCCGTAACATATCGGCTTTGGTAAAATCCTTGTCCTTTTTCGCCTGCACCCGCACCTCGCATAAATCAATTACTTCCTTTGGAACCTCATCTAGGCCAAGCACGCCGCAAAGCTCGCACAAGGTCTCTTTAGCTTCTTTCGCCCCGTCTCTTTTATCTGAAAAATGAGTATTTATCTCCCTCACCATTTCAAATATAGCGCCAAGAGCGTCAGCGGTGTTAAGGTCATCCTCCATCGCCTCTATAAAGCCCTCTCTTGTCTTTTCCAAAATTTGGCTGATTTCATCTCCTGCCTTTTCACTATCCTTTATTTCGCCTAGCATCTGACAGCAGGTTTTAAGGCGTTCATAAGCAGACCTTGTTTGCATAAGCAGTTCTTTACTGAAATTAATAGGACTGCGGTAATGGGATGAAAGCATAAACAGCCTTACAACAGGAAGTTCAAATTCCTTAGAAATGTCCCTTACCGTAAAGAAATTACCAAGAGACTTGCTCATTTTTTCTCCATTAATATTTATGTATCCATTGTGCATCCAGTATCTGACAAAAGGGTGTCCCGTTGCGCCTTCACTTTGCGCAATCTCGTTTTCATGGTGTGGAAATGTCAAATCGTGTCCGCCGCAGTGAATATCAATGGTTTCTCCAAGATATTTCATGCTCATTGCGCTGCATTCAATATGCCAGCCCGGTCTGCCCTTGCCCCAAGGACTGTCCCACGCAGGCTCCCCGGGCTTTTTCGCTTTCCAAAGTGCGAAATCCATAGGATTTTCCTTATCCTCGTCCACATCTATACGACTGCCCAAGTCAAGCTCGTCCAGCCTTTGCCCGGAAAGCTTGCCGTAATCGGCAAACCTCTCCACCCTGTAATATACATCTCCCTTTCTCTCATATGCGTGACCGTTATCTATGAGCTTTTCAATAATCTCTATAATCTCATTAATATTCTCCGTAGCCTTTGGATGCACTGACGCCCGCATAATATTAAGACCGTCCGCATCAATATAGTATTCTTTTATAAAACGCTCTCCAAGCTCTTTAACGGTTGTGCCTTCTTTATTTGCCCTGTTAATCATCTTATCATCTATATCAGTAAAGTTTTGTACAAAGGTAACGTCATAGCCTCTGAACATTAAATATCTTCTAAGGGTGTCAAACACAATAAAGGGACGTGCGTTTCCAATATGGAAATAATCATAAACCGTCGGTCCGCAGCTATAGATTTTAACTTTCTTATCCTCAATGGGAATAAATTGCTGTTTTTCTTTTGCCTCTGTATTAAATATTTTCATTTAATTCTTTCTCCTTTTTAAGTTTTTCTTCAAGTTCTTTTATTTTTGCCCAAAGAGCATTAATTTCAATCTGTACCGGATCGGGTATGGCAACCTGGTCTAAATCAACCTTGACTTTACCGTCCATGGGTTCAGGATTTTTTTCGCAGGTTTCGCAGGTTTTATCCTCTCCGGTGGCCTCTGTGCAAATACCGGAATCAAGGCATTCATGAATTTTCTCAGGCTCGCATACAAATTCCAGTCTGCCGTCCTCTCCTACTCCCTTGCATTTATACCTTCTTACAACCTTTCCCGGTATACCGACAACCGTGCAGTTTGGCGGCACCTCCTTTAGCACCACTGACCCTGCACCTATCTTAACATTATCTCCAACCTTAAATGGTCCGAGCACCTTTGCACCGCTGGATACCATAACGTTATTTCCAAGAGTGGGATGACGCTTTCCAACGTCCTTTCCCGTGCCTCCAAGGGTAACTCCCTGGTAAAGAGTGCAGTCGTCGCCAATTTCCGTAGTCTCACCAATAACAACTCCCGTACCGTGGTCTATAAAAAGACGCTTGCCAATAGTGGCCCCGGGATGTATTTCAATCCCCGTCCAAAACCTTGACCAGTTGGAATATATGCGGGCGAGAAATTTGCATCCGTGTCTCCACAGCCAGTTAGCGCGCCTGTGAGCACGCACCGCCTGGTATCCGGAATAGCAAAGCATAACCTCAATGGCGTTTCGCGCCGCCGGATCTCTTTCCAGTATTACCCTTATATCCTCTCTCATAGTATTAAACATATATATATCTTCCTCTCTGTATTACTAATTAAAAAACACAATTTGGTTAATAGACATTTTACAAGTATTTTTATAAAAATAAAAAAGCGTAAATCCCCTCTTTTCAGAGACGATTCACGCCGCGTTTCCACTCTGATTGAAGCAAACAAAGTTTGCCTCCCCTCAAACAGCTTTTAACGGCGCCGCCCGTCCTTCCTTAACGCATAAAGCTTTTCCAAAAGGATGCCCGCCAAAACGCAAAGCAAATGCAAAAACACATAAGGAGGTTCTCAGCAAGGTCCCCCATCTCTGTACAGCGTTTTAAAAACGCATCCGCCCTTTTTGACTTAACGCATGTATTTTATTATTTATATATTATAATACATCCTGTTTATATAAACAGAATGTTTTTTATGTTATACTTTAGTATATAAAATTCAATTTCAAAAAGTGGTGTAATCATGAATATTAAGAAATACTCATTGTCCATTTTCCTATGGGTGATTTTTGAAACCGTTGCAGTCACCCTTTGGCTCACTATGGATAACATATTCTACTTATTTAACTTCTCCTACATAGGCTCTTGTATCGCTATTGGCACAGCTCTCTACTCCAATAAAATAAAATACGCCCGCCACATGGTTCAGCTTGCCGTTGGTCTTTATATGCTTTTATACCTGGGCATTTTAAATCGGGAAAACATGCAAATAGAGGGCTTTTGGTACTACCTGTTTTTAGGAGTATTTGAAGCTGCCGTAATTCATTACGCTGTCGCCAAAATTTTCGGACCTCTATTTTTTGGCAGAGGCTGGTGCGGTTATGCCTGCTGGACAGTTATGGTGCTGGATTTACTGCCTTATAAAATGCCAGCGCAGCCAAGAAAGAAAATCGGTTATATAAGGTATATTATTTTTACAGCTTCCCTTTTATTTATCGGAGCCCTTTTCGTCTTTAATATACCAAATATGGAAAGAATTATGTTTTGGAGCTTTATTGTCGGTAACGTCTTTTACTATATAGTCGGCATAACTTTAGCTTACGCATTTAAAGATAACCGTGCCTTTTGTAAATACATCTGCCCTATAACCGTATTTTTAAAACCAATGAGCTATTTTTCCCTGCTCCGCATTAAAAACGATACGGATAAATGTATTTCCTGCGGTAAATGTAATAAAGTATGCCCAATGAATGTAGACGTTCCAAATAATTCCCGCAGCAAAGAAAACGGCACAGAGTGTATTCTATGTCTAAGCTGCATTGAAAATTGCCCGGTGAAGTCTTTACATCTATAAAACAAAAAGTATTATTGACTGTTTAGTCAATAATACTTTTCATTTACCTGTACAATTAATAAAACAGCAAATCTGCAAAGGTTGGCACCGGCCATAAAGCCTTATCAATAATGTTTTCCAGCTTATCAACGTTTCGTCTAAGCTCCAGCATAATAGGGCTCATAACATCCCTTGCATAAATCGCCTTTTCATAATCCGCTTCCATTTCATGCATGGTGTGAATTGCTTTTACCAGCTCATTGCTGTGTCTGCTCATACCCTCTAAATACTTATCGCATTTTATAAGCAAATCCTTTTGCACTCCTGCAAGAGCTTCATAACATGCATTTTTAATTGAATTAATATTTTCGGCCAGCATACTCGTATATTTTACACAGGCCGGAATAAACTGTCCGTTTACCATTTCCGTCATTGCAAGGGCTTCTATATTGACACTTTTTGCATAAGTCTCCAGCTGTATAGAAACTCTGGATGCAAGCTCCTGTCTGCTGTACACGTTAAAGGATTCAAAAAGGCTGGCTGCCTTTTCCGTATTAAATTCCAGTATAGCGTCAACTGTGTTGCCAATGCTTGGCAGCCCTCGTTTTTCAGCCTCCTGCTCCCATTGAACGCTGTAATTATTGCCGTTAAAAATAATATCCCAGTGCTTATTGAGCCATTCGCGTATTATATCGTTTATCTCGTTATCCACGTTTCTTGCTTTTTCCAGCCTGTCGGATATTTCCCCAAGCTTGCTTGCAACAATGGTATTAAGAGCTGTATTAGGTCCGCTTAAAGATTGGGACGAACCAACCATCCTAAACTCAAACTTATCTCCTGTAAACGCAAAAGGAGAAGTGCGGTTTCTGTCCGTTTTATCTGTTTTAAAATGAGGTATAGTTGAAACGCCTATTTCCAAATACTTTCTTCCTGATTCTTCAATCTCCTGACCGTTTCTAAGCCTGTCCAGTATTGTTTCCATAAATCCTCCGGTAGAAATGGAAATAATGGCAGGGGGCGCCTCATAGCCGCCGATACGGTTTTCATTTCCCTTTGTGGCGCAAGTTGCACGAAGCACATTTGCATATTCATGAACCCCTGCAATTACCGCAGTGAAAAACAGCATAAACCGTTTATTTTCATAAGGACGCTTGCCAGGCTTAAAAATATTTTCTCCCTTATTCGTAACCAGCGACCAGTTATTATGTTTACCGCTTCCGTTAATATTGTCAAAAGGCTTTTCGTTAAAAAGACACACCATACCATGGCGGCGCGCAACCCTTTTAAGCATATCCATAGCAAGCTGGTTATGGTCTGCGGCAATGTTTGCCGTGTCATACATAAGAGCAAGCTCATACTGGGCAGGCGCCGCCTCGTTATGCTGGGTTTTAGCAACTACCCCCAGCTTCCAAAGCTCCCTGTTTACCTCCGCCATAAAAGCCGTTACCTTCTCGCTTATAGTAGCGTAGTACTGGTCTCCCAGCTCCTGTCCCTTAGGTGGGTTTGAACCAAAAAGAGTACGTCCGGTAAACATTAAATCCCGCCGTCTGTTAAAATCCTTTTCCTGCACAAGGAAATATTCCTGCTCTCCCCCAACAGTGGGATGCACAAATTCAACGTCCTTTTCACCAATGTTATGAAGCAGCCTGACAGCCTGCCTGTTAATAACCTCCATGCTTCTAAGCAGCGGCGTTTTTTTATCCAGCGCCATTCCGTTATAAGAGCAAAATGCAGTTGGTATTACAAGGGTCTTTTGTCCTCCCGGTTCTTCCCTTATAAATACGGGAGAAGTACAGTCCCATGTTGTATATCCCCTTGCTTCAAAGGTTGCCCGAAGCCCTCCAGATGGAAACGAGCTTGCATCCGTCTCGCCTTTTATAAGGGTTTTGCCGGAAAAAGCCATAATAGCCTTGCCGTCGTGATATTCCACAAAGCTGTCCTGTTTTTCCGCAGTAAGGCCGGTAAGGGGCTGGAACCAGTGAGAATAATGGGTTGCCCCTTTGCTCACAGCCCAGCTTTTCATGGCCTCGGCAATTACCTGTGCATGCTCGGAGGATAGCTCCTTGCCATTCATAATTGTATCCTGTAAAGCCTGATATGTATCTAAAGGAAGCTTATCCCTCATTATGCTATCGGTAAATACATTGCTGGCAAAAATCTCTTCCACAAAGCATTTATCGCTCTTTTCCTCTTCCTCATCCATTAATCTTTCTATATTGACATCAAATATATCAGAAAGCTTTTTTATAATGTTAATATCCGGCGTTCTCCGCTTTTGCTCGTACATACCAACAGTACTGGTAGATACGCCAAGAAGCTGCGCCAGCTCATGCTGAGACATATTTGCATCATTTCTAAGCTCTTTAATCTTTTCTCCTATCATAATACAATCCTCCCGAATTTCAATCACACACCAATTATAACACATTTTGTGTAAATAAAAAGAGGCTTTTTCCATTTCTTGATATTTTTTTTGTTTCGTGATAAACTAATTAATAGTTTACACACACTTTCACACATACTACACAAATGATTAATTTTAGGAGAATAATAAATTGGATAAATCAGATACACTGGGCACGGA
Source organism: uncultured Christensenellaceae bacterium (assembly GCA_910585035.1). Lineage (GTDB taxonomy): Bacteria > Bacillota > Clostridia > Christensenellales > MGBC116941 > MGBC116941. Next base: position 36,489 of record CAJUEF010000009.1, read on the forward strand.
AAAGCTGACAAAATTAATAGCTCGTTTTGCCATTCCTTCAGTAATAGGAATGATGATAAGCGCTCTTTATAACGTGGTAGACAGGATATTTGTAGGGAATATACCACAAGTAGGAGGTATTGCCTTTGCCGGCATTACCCTTACATATCCTCTTACTCTGCTTGTTATTGCATGCGCAGGTCTTTTTAAGCTGGGGGCAAGCTCTATAGCTGCAATCAGCCTTGGAGAAGGAAACAGGGAAAGAGCAAACAAAGCCATAAACCAATGCTTTATTATGTGCGCTCTTATCGGCGTTTTATTTACAATAATAATTCTCGGCTTTACAGACCCAATCTTGCGTCTTCTCGGCGCATCCGACGCCACTTTGCCCCATGCCAGGGATTATATTAAAGTCATTGGGTACGGCTCAATTTTCAACTTTATAGGCTTTGGTATGAACAATTTCTTATATACGGACGGAAGCCCAAAAATGGCAATGGGCTCAATGCTGGTAGGCGGAATTTTAAACATGGTTTTAGATCCAATATTCATTTTTACCTTGGGTCAGGGGGCAAAAGGTGCTGCAATAGCGACGATAATTTCACAATTTGTATCCTTCCTGTGGACAATGGGTTATTTTTATACCAAAAGAAGCTCATTTAAAATAAGGGTTAATGAAATGATTCCTGATTTTAAACTGCTTTACCGCATATGTATTCTTGGAATGCCTGTTTTTATCAACCAAATAGCCCACAGCGCCTTTGTCACAGTTTTAAATACACAAACCGCCCGTTACGGCTCTGATATGGCTGTAACCTCCATTGGTATCGTTATGGTAATAAGCCAGTTTACAATGCTGCCGGTTATTGGCATTTCCCACGGGCTCCAGCCTATCTGGGGCTATAATTACGGAAGCCGGAATATTGACCGTGTCATTAAAGCCTTTTACATCGGCATTATTTCGGGAATAATTTATATACTCGTCTTGTACTGCGGATTTATGATATTCCCTGCATTTTGCGTAAATATGTTTGTGGGCTCATCCCCTGTGGACGTAGGATTTACAGTTAAAGCTATACGTATCTTTTTGCTCCTTGAACCTCTTATTGGCTTTGAAGTAATGACGGCAAATTTCTACCCGTCCATTAAAATGCCTTTTAAATCTTTGATTTTAAATGTATTTAAACAGATAATAGCCCTTATTCCACTGCTCTATGTGCTGCCGTTATTTTTTGGAATTGACGGTATCCTATACGCAGGTCCCATAGGCGAAATCTTAACGGTGGCTCTTTCCCTTGTAGTTGTCGCAAGAGATATAAAACGCTTAAAAAACGGTGAAATAACCAAAACTTCTCCACTGTCAAATACAGACTAATTTTTATTTTGTGTATTTTTTCTTTACCTTTCTTTTAAAAAAGAAAGGTAAAACCAAATAAAACCAAATACCGAATAAGATGTAAACCTAAAATATTTATACAAATTTTCTCTTGCTACTTTTCTTTTTCTAAAAGAAAAATAATGTGAATAAAAGCAATACAAAAAACTAAAACCTCAATTTAAGATGTTAAACCTAAAACACTTAATATAGGTTTTCTCTTGCTACTTCTCTTTTTTCTAAAAGAGAAATAACCTGATGAAAGCAAAACTTAAGAAATTCAAACCGCATTTAAGATGTTAAACCTAAGACACTTAATATAGGCTTTCTCTTGCTACTTCTCTTTTTTCTAAAAGAGAAATAACCTGATGAAAGCAAAA
>CAJUEF010000009.1:38322-45208 GCA_910585035.1 uncultured Christensenellaceae bacterium
CTTAAGAAATTCAAACCGCATTTAAGATGTTAAACCTAAAACACTTAATATAGGCTTTCTCTTGCTAATTTTCTTTTTCTAAAAGAGAAATAACCTGATGAAAGCAAAACTTAAGAAATTCAAACTGCATTTAAGATGTTAAACCTAAAACACTTATATAGGTTTTCTCTTGCTACTTCTCTTTTTTCTAAAAGAGAAGTAGGAGTTCAATCAATTTACATTTCTTTCTCCATATCGCCCGACATCATATGTCCGGTACAATTCTCACTTTATGTCGTGTTAATTTTGGCATTTTTAAACTATCCTGTTTTTGAAAGGAGGAACAACAAAGTGGATCAGAAAAAAACAGGAAGCTTTTTTAAAGAGCTTCGCAAGGAAAAAGGGCTCACACAAGAACAGCTTGCAGAAGTTTTCGGCGTCTCTGCAAGAACAGTTTCAAGATGGGAAACAGGCAGCAACATGCCTGATTTAGATATCCTAATTGAAATGGCGGATTATTATAACATGGAGCTTAGAGAATTACTTGATGGAGAAAGGAAAAGTGAGAAAATGAATAAAGACTTAGAAGAAACCGTATTAAAGATTGCCGGTTACAGTAACGATGAAAAAATGAGGTTGATGAAAAAGTTACACGTTTTTTCTTGGATTGGCGTAATTGCATTTATTATTTTTATGATTTTGGAAATGGTGGGGCTTGCTGATAGCGGAAATACAGAAAGCGTTGCGTCCCTTTGCGCAGGTATATCTTTTGGAATGCTTATAATATCCGTAATTTACACAAGCAGACATATTTTCAAAATTCAGGCATTTAAAAAAAGGATTTTCGGGCGCAGATAAATCTCAGTTTTATCAAAAACTAAAAACTGTTTCTTATCGCAAAGCCAAAGAATACGCTTTAAGTTTAAAAAACAACCCCCAAGCTACACTTTTAAATGGGGTTTGTTTTATATTTCCTTATGTTTTATTTATCCAAGAGCCACATCCAGCGCCATCATAACAGTAAAGCCTGCTGCAAACAGCACCGTACCTACATTGGAATGTGTTCCTTCCGACATTTCGGGAATAAGCTCTTCAACTACAACATATACCATAGCTCCTGCTGCAAAGCTTAAAAGATATGGCAAAAGTGGAACCACAAGACCTGCTGCTAAAATGGTCAAAGCCGCGCCAATTGGCTCCACAGCACCGGAAAGCGCCCCATAAAGAAAAGCTTTTCCTTTGCCAACTCCCTCTGCCTTTAATGGCATGGATATAATAGCGCCCTCGGGAAAATTCTGTATGGCTATTCCTAAAGAAAGGGCCAGCGCCCCCATAACGGTGATTCCCGCTTCTCCCGACAGCAATCCTGCATAAACAACGCCAACAGCCATCCCCTCCGGCAGATTGTGAAGAGTAACAGCCAGCACAAGCATAGTTGTCTTCTGTAAACTGCTTTTAGGACCCTCAGCATCGTCACTGTTCATGTGAAGATGAGGGATAGTACGATCCAAAAGCAGTAAAAAAAGAATGCCAACCCAAAATCCAACCGCAGCGGGCATAAACGCCCACTTACCCATATGTGACGATTGGTCCATAGCAGGAACCAAAAGGCTCCAAATTGAAGCTGCCACCATGACCCCCGCTGCAAATCCGGTTAGCGCCCTTTGCACCATTGGATTTAGTTTATTTTTCATAAACAGCACGCAGGCAGACCCAAGCGCTGTTCCAAGAAATGGTATTAAAACACCCTTAAAAACCTCTGTATACATGTTATAAACACCTCCTAAATGCTGTAAAATAGCATTTTTCTTTTTTAAATCCATTTTCCAAGCTATACAGCATCCAACAGTCACACTCCTAAAATAAGTTAGCTGATGCTAATCTGCATTTAAATAGAGCTATTTGTATATTATTGACTGTTGTTTTTTAGTATATCCATTTTATCCTATTTTTGTCAACATAATAAAAAATAAATCTTTAAAAATATTAAAAAAACCCCAAAAATATATTATAATGGGGATTTTTTTATATTATAAATATATTGTATTTCCTTTAAATCTTTTCCTCCAATATTAATGTATAACACTTCACCGCTTTTATAAAATCCATATTTTTCATAAAAGTCTTTTGCAATAACGTTCTTCTCTAAAGCCCACAAATAAACGTCCTTATATCCCGCTTTAGCCAAAGCTTTAATACCTGCATCCATAAGCAGACCGCCAAATCCCTTGCCTGTATATTCCGGCAAAAAATAAATAGAAACTATTTCTCCGTAATTCGCCATATCCTCATATCTGGAATGACAATAACAAAGCGTCCCTATAGGTTTATCACCATCAAGCATAATTAGCGAATAAAATCCCGGACTTTCCAGAATTTTCACCCATCGTCCCCTGCTTATTTCTTCAAGATAGGAAAAAGGAATAATGCCTTTATAGGCATATTTCCAGCTTTCCTCATAAATATTGCTAATAGCATATCTATCGTCATTTTCGTTTAAAGGTCTTATTTCCATAAAAAATACTTTAATAAGCCTTTGCAAAATACATCATTTTTTTAGCAGGCTTGCCGCAGTGAACGCATACGTCTGACAGCTGCTTTTGCTCAAAAGGCGCACAGCGGGTAGTCGCTCCCGTCTTTTCCTTAATCTCCTCTTCACACTCGCCGCAGCCGCACCACATAGCGCGCACAAAGCCGCTTCCGCTTTCTATATGCCCGGTAAATGTTTCAAAATCCGTTGCGTCAACGGTATGAGCTTCCCTGTGCTCAAGCGCCTGGTTAAACATGTTATCCTGTATTTCATCAAGTAATTCAGGTATCCTCTTTGTTGTTTCATCCATTTTGATTTCGCCCTTGGAAAAATCATCTCTCCTTGCATAAACCACACTGCCCTTTTCAATATCCTTAGGACCAATCTCAATTCTTACAGGAACGCCTTTAAGCTCCCATTCGTTAAATTTAAAACCCGGGCTTACTGTATCCCTGTCATCCAGCTTAACCTTAATGCCTTGGGCTTTCAGGCTATTATAAAGTTCTATCGCCTTATCCAAAACTCCTTCTTTGTTAGCTGCAATAGGCACAATAACAGCCTGAACAGGTGCAATTCTTGGAGGCAATTTAAGTCCCCTTTCATCTCCATGTACCATAATAAGCCCGCCAATAAGACGGGTTGAAACCCCCCATGACGTCTGATAAGGATTTTGCAGCTCACCGTTTCTGTCACTGTACTCAATGTCATATACCTTTGAGAAGTGCTGTCCCAAATCGTGGGATGTACCCATTTGCAGAGCCTTGCCATCGTGCATAAGGGCTTCCATTGTATATGTAGCTTCTGCACCTGCAAAACGCTCATTTTCACTCTTTTGACCTTTAATAACAGGAATAGCCATCACCTTTTCCGCAAGGTCAGCATAAACGCCCAGCATTTTCAGCGTTTCTTCCATTGCTTCCTCATGAGTTTCATGAAGGGTATGTCCCTCCTGCCATAAAAACTCACTTGTCCTAAGGAAAGGTCTTGTGGTCTTTTCCCAGCGGACTACGTTTGCCCACTGATTATATAAATAAGGCAAATCTCTATATGATTTCAGCCACTTTGCGTACATACTGCAAATAATTGTTTCCGAGGTAGGACGGACGCACAGCCTTTCAGTCAGCTCTTCGCTGCCTGCATGAGTGACCCACGCAACCTCGGGAGCAAATCCTTCAACGTGGTCTACCTCTTTTTGCAAGAGGCTTTCTGGAATAAAAATGGGAAAATAAGCGTTTTCATGACCGGTTTCTTTAAACCGCTCGTCCAAATACTTTTGTATATTCTCCCATATTGCATAACCATAGGGCTTTATTACCATGCATCCGCGCACGTTGGAATAATCCACCATATCCGCATGCATAATAACATCCGTATACCACTGAGAAAAATCCGTTTCCCTGTTTGCTATGTGTGTCACAAACTGCGTATTTTTAGCCATAACATTCCGCTCCAATCAATAATCTAAATATAATAAATTTTAATTTAAAATATTAATTAATTATATCAAACTCAATTTTTAAAATCAATAGAGGGTCTTTGCTTCCTAGGTCAAACTTCGACACTTATCTTAGTTGTAAAGAACAAACACATAGTCTATACTATAAGCAAACAACATATTTGGAGGAATTATTTATGAAAAAAATACTTGCTTTAGCTCTTTGCGCCTGCGCTGTATTTTGCTTTTCCGGATGTCAAAAAAAAGCTACTGCGGAAAGCATGGAAAGAAAAATAACCCAGCAGCTTATAGATGCCAAATACATAGATTCTGACGTCTTTGGAACTATAGGAGTAAACATGGGCAACATGGGGCATAGGCAGCTCTCAGTAAGCGGGAATGTAAAAACAGATACTTCGAGCGGCTTTCCAAAGTTAAACCTTGACGGAACCCTTGGAATAGAAGGACTTATGTCACTGCCTTTTAAAATGTATATGGACGAAAATAAATCAACCATAAACCTTTTAGGTCAAACTCAGGAAACTCCAATTAATGAGGATACAAAAAGCAAAATAACAAACGCCATAAACCTTGCCTCTCAAAATCAGGCAGACATATCAAGAACCGTTAAAGAAACAACCTATAACGATATGAAGGCGCTGGAAATAGATTATGACATTAATCAATTAAATATGTTGTTATCTGCCTCCGGAGCTCAAAATGACCCTAACAAAAAAACTACAGTTGAACAAATGAAAATATATTATCTTTTAAATGAAAACAATGATATTCATTCCTGCGTTATCAATGCATCATCAATTACAGGAACAGATAAAACAGAAATTAATCTTACAATTAAATTTAATTCAATAGGTCAGCCTTTAAACATAACGTCAGACCAAACGGAAAACACCCAGCAATCAACATCAAGCCAGGCAGCATAAAAGATATTTAAAACACAGCGAATAAAATTATTCGCTGTGTTTTTTATTAATACGACATTTTTTAAAACACCAAATCTTACTATCCAAAATGTACTTATGTAAATTATATATTTTTATATTGAAATGAAAATAAAACAAGAAAATTATTTGAAAATATATTGAATTATTATAATTAATGTGCTTAAAAACTTCTGGTTTATTTATATGGTAAAAAAAGAAGTCATATATTAATAAGCCACTTTTTATTAAAGAAAAAACTTGTTGTAACTCCAGTAAATTTATCTTATAATGTAAGTAATCATAATACATTGGAGGTATTTTAATGAAAAGAATAATTGCACTTTGCCTGAGTTTTGGGCTAATATTTGCCGTAACAGGCTGCAAAAAGAAATCTGCTCAAGATATTGAACAGCAAATAACAAAACAAATGGCAGACAGTAAGTATGCGGACGTTCATATTACAGGTGATATATCCATGAATATTCCTGATGCAGGTCTCCAGAAAATTACTATTGATACCGATTTAAAGACTGATATATCAGGTGATTTTCCAAAAATAGGCATGAACGGTTCCATAGGAGTTGCAGGAGTTATGACTCTTCCCATTAACTTTTATATGGATAATGATAAGATTGCAATAAATATACTTGGGCAATACAATGAAACTCCTATTCCTGATGATGCAAAAGCACAAATTAAATCCGCTATGAATCAAAACAACAGCGTTCAGCTCGCTCTTAACAAAACAGTAACAAATACAAAATATAATAATCAGGATGCTTTGGAAATAGTATTTGATACTACTCAGTTAAATCAGTTTATCAATTCTCCTCTCTTTAATCCTTCTGCCGGAACCGAGAATGTGTCCATTGACAAATTACAGGCATATTATCTGTTAAAAAACGGAGAAGAGCTTGACTCAGTAGTTGTTCAAATGTCAATGACAAGCGGAACTGAAAAAATTGATATGAATTTCACAGCAATTTACAACTCCATAGGTCAGCCTGTTGAAATCACTCCTCCTGCTTCAACTCAAATTCAACAGCAAATGTCACTGGAAAACTTAAGCGCTAAAATGGCATCATAATATAAACGCTCTAAAAAAGCCCTCATCTTGAGGGCCTTTTTATTACATAATTTTTATTCTTTACATATTTCCATAGCTTTTTTAAGCTGTATATCGTTTTCCAAATTACCTATGTTAACCTGGTCCATCTCAACTTCATAATCCGGCTTAATGCCAACGCCGTTAGGTGTTTCTCCATTAGCAAGGTAATAAACAGCGGTTGTAAGCTTAATGCTTGAATTGCCGTCTGTCAGCGGATGAAATGACTGAACAACGCCCTTTCCATATGTAGTTTCACCAACAATCTTTGCAACTCCGGATATTTTAAGAGCTCCGCTTACTATTTCACTTGCACTTGCAGTATTTTCATTTACCAAAACAACAAGCTTTTTCCCAAAAGATGAATTATCACTTTCATAAACACTTTCCACTCCGTCTTTACTTTGAGTGTATACTATTTGTCCCTTTGGCATAAAAAAGTCTGCAATATTAACTGCCTGGGTTAAAAGACCTCCGCCGTTATTTCTAAGGTCGAGTATAAAAGATTTGCAGCCCTTGCTATCAAGGCTTTTAAACTCAGCAATCAGCTTTTCACTGCTCTTTCCCGAAAAGGTAAACAACCTGACATATCCAATATTGCCCTCAAGCACAGCAGATGAAATCACCTCGGATTGTATCTCTGCACGCTCCATTTCAACTTCGATTTCATCTCGTCCCCTGGCAACACTTATTTTAACGCTTGTGCCTTTTTCTCCGGTAATCATGGCAACAAGCTTGTCGCTGGACATATCCTTGGTGCTTACGCCGTTTATTTTTGTAATCTGGTCATCAACCTGAATTCCGGCCTTTTCTGCCGGAGAATCCTTATAAACATCCCTAACTATAGGATATACAGAATCCTTGGTTATATTAAATACAATGCCAACACCAAA
>CAJUEF010000009.1:45218-50091 GCA_910585035.1 uncultured Christensenellaceae bacterium
CACCAAAAAAGGTTCCTGAATTATATTTATCTATTTCAGCAATATCTTCTTTAGAAAGATATTCAGAATAAGGATCGCCAAGACCTGTTACCAGCCCTTCATAAGCGCCCTCAATAAGCGCGTTTTCATCAACGCTACCATAATAATTTTTATTAATGCTGCTTATCATTTCATCCAGCTTTTGATATTTGCTGAACCTCGCAAATTGCTCTTTAGTAAGTAAATACTGGTCTCCGCTGAAAGTGCGTATTGCTATTTGCCATGTTACAGCGGTGGAAATAAAAACCACCAGTAAAAGCACTCCTATTTTAACAGCAAGAGCTCCAATACTCTCTTTGCTTTTTTCCCGCATATCCTCACCTGTCCTTTAAAAAAGAGGCAAATTTAATTTGCCTCTAATCTGAAGTATAACTTAAATCAGCATTCCATTTGCTTTTCCAACAGCAGGGCAACAGTTTTAGCCACCTGCACTTCAGCATCGCTAAAGCTCCTGTCCTTGGATACAAGCACGATACAGCCAATAGCATCGCCTTCGAGAATTATAGGGCATATTATCTGTCCCTCCACTCCTGAAATATCCTCTCTGTCAATAACCTCAACTGCCTCGCCTTTACCGGCAACTATCAATTCTCTTTTTTCAATCTTATCAATAATGTCCTTACTGATATAGGAGTCAACATATTCGCTGTTCTTTCCTCCGCTGCCAGCTAAAATAACATCTTTGTCGCAAATAAACACGTCACAAGAAAGGGCTTCCTTTAATGTATTTACATATTCAAATGCATAGTTTGAAAGCTCCGCAATAGGTGAATACTTCTTAAAAACTATTTGTCCGTCCCTGTCAGTAAATATTTCAAGCGGATCTCCTACTCTTATTCTGTAGGTGCGCCTTATTTCTTTTGGAATAACCACCCTGCCAAGCTCATCAATTCTACGAACAATTCCCGTAGCCTTCATTTCCTTCCTCCATTTCCTAATTCGTCTTTAGTAATATTATTTCAATTAGCTATAAAAATATACGCCAAAAAATGTTTAATATTTCAATTTGTTTCCTGCTTAGGCATTACAACTGCTCTGCTTATAAATAATAATGCTATTAACGTAAAAAGGAAATGCTCAGTTTATAATGCTGTTCGTACAACCCGCAGCAATTCAGGGTAAATGTGTACAGCAGGACTTATTTATTTGTTATCTGTTTTATTCATATGCACAGCAAGGTCAACAACCTTATTTGAATATCCCCATTCATTATCATACCATGCAACAAGCTTTACAAAATTATCATTAAGGGCGATTCCCGCAAGAGAGTCAAAAATTGACGTGCGGGCATCATGAATAAAATCGCTGGATACAAGAGGCTCTTCACAGTAACCGATAATACCCTTAAATTCATTTTCACTCGCCTTTTTAACTGCTGCTTTAATATCATCATAGCTTGCGCCTTTTTTCAGCCTGCAAGTAAGATCCACCACTGATACGTCCGCCGTAGGAACACGAAAAGCCATGCCTGTAAGCTTCCCTTCCAGCTCAGGAATAACCTTCCCAACAGCTTTTGCAGCCCCTGTTGAGCTTGGTATAATGTTAAATGCAGCCCCTCTGCCGCCTCTCCAGTCCTTCTTTGAAGGCCCGTCAACAGTTTTTTGAGTTGCGGTAGTGGCATGAACAGTTGTCATAAGCCCCTCTTCAATACCAAAATTATCATTTATAACCTTAGCAAGAGGAGCAAGACAGTTAGTGGTACAGCTGGCATTTGAAACTATATCCATATCCTTTTGATATTTATCGTTATTTACACCCATTACAAACATAGGCGCATCTTTAGACGGCGCAGAAATGATTACTTTTTTAGCTCCGCCTTTAAAATGAGCTTTTGCCTTATCCGTAGTTGTAAACACTCCTGTAGCTTCAATGATATACTGCGCCCCACAGGATTTCCAATCAATTTCTTCCGGATTCATTTTTGCAAAAACCTGAATTGATTTTCCGTCTACCACAAGTGCATTTTCTTTTGTTTCAACATGACCACCAAATTGACCGTGTACAGTATCATAGGTCAGCATATATTTCATATAATCAACGTCAATAAACGGATCGTTAATGCCGGTGACTTCAACATCATCTCTTTCCATACATGCACGGAATACCAGTCTTCCTATTCGACCAAAGCCATTAATACCTATTTTAACCACTAATGTTTACCTCCAAATGTAAATTGACATTTCTAATTTTCACAATTCTACAATATTTTCATATAAAATGCAAATATGGCAGTATTTTTATACCAGATTTTCAGGGTTTAAGCATTTAAGCTCATCCTTTACAAATAGTCCGTCCTTACGAATAAGCTCTCCGTCAAAATAAATTTCTCCGCCTCCGAATTCCGGTGTTTGTATGCATACCAAATCCCAGTGTACCGCGCTCTTATTGGTGTTGTCCGCATCGTCGTAGGAACAGCCCGGGGTAAAGTGGAAAGAGCCGGATATTTTCTCATCAAAAAGAATATCTCCCATTGCTTTCTTAATAAACGGGTTTACTCCAAGGGCAAATTCCCCAACATATCTTGCGCCCTCGTCTGTATCAAAAAGCTTGGTAATTCTATCGTTGTCATTACAGGTCGCCTTTATAATTTTACCGTCTTTAAACTCCAGCACAACATTTTCATATTTAAAGCCGTTATATAGTGAAGGAGCGTTGTAAGAAATTATTCCGTTTACAGAAAGCTTAACCGGCGCAGTATAAACCTCGCCGTCAGGAACATTGCATTTGCCCGCACATTTAATTGCAGGTATTCCTTTAATTGAAAAGCTTAAATCCGTCCCTTTACCTACTATTCTGACTTTATCGGTTTTATTCATTATATCCACAAGACCGTCCATAGCCCTGGACATTTTTCCGTAATCCAAATTACACACATCAAAATAAAAATCCTCAAAAGCCTCAGTTGACATGCCCGCACTTTGAGCCATAGATCCGGAAGGATACCTGAGCACAACCCATTTGGTCTTTTTAACTCTTATCTCAGAATGTACCGGCTTACTGTAAAGGGTGCTGTAAAGCTGAAGTTTGTCATCTGGAACGTCGCTTTTCTGGTTGCTGTTATCTCCTCCCCTAAAAGCAATGTAAGCCTGCATTTCAGACATTTTTTTACAGTCTGTTTCCGCCATAAGCTTTAACTGCTCTTCCGTGGCCTGCATCATTATTTTACGCTGTATATCGTCACTGTTTATGGTGACAAAGGGAATTCCTCCCGCTGCATATACCTCGTCAACAAGCTGGCTTCCAAGAATACTTGGAACACCGTAAAGATCAATCCAAACCTTATCTCCTTTTTGTATATCACAGGAATAGTTCACTAAATTTTTACAAAGGGTTTTAAACCTGTTATCTATCAATCTCTTCTTCCTCCTCGTAACCTAAAGTATTTGCCACTAAATAAAGCGGCCTGCCCTTTGCTTCGTCATATATTCTGCCAATATAAACTCCGCAAAAGCCTATTGCTATAAGCAAAAGTCCAATCATGCCATAAAGTCCGCCGATTGCCAGGGTAACATAGCTAAAAGTTCTTTTTATTATACTGAATATGAGGTAAAACACCATCCACAAAAAGGTTAGCGAGCACGTGAGCACTCCCACCTTTATAGAAGCGGTCATAGGCTTGCTTGAAAAGGAAAAAATACCGTTTCCCGCCAGCTCCAGCATCTTTTTAAGCGAATATTTCGTCGTTCCTGCAAAACGCTCGTTACGCTCAAATTCGCAGGGTATCTGTTTAAAGCCTACCCAGCTTGCCATCCCCCTAAGATACCGGTTATGCTCCTTCATGCTGACCATAACATCCGCCACTTTGCGGTCCATAAGCCGGAAATCTCCTGCGTCCAGCGGCATATCCATGCCGGACATACTCTTTAACAAACGGTAATAGACAAACGCGGTAAACTTTTTAAAAACAGTTTCACCCTGCCTTTTTTTGCGCTTGCCGTATACCACGTCATAACCCTGCTTCCACAGCTTTATCATCTCCAGCATAACCTCGGGCGGGTCCTGAAGATCTGCATCAATAACTATTACAGCCTGCCCGGCGGCTCTTTCCAGCCCGGCGGAAACAGCCAGCTGATGTCCAAAGTTCCTTGCAAAATTAATAACTCTCACATTAGAGTCTCCCTTTGCTATTTCCTTAAGCAGTTCATAAGTTTTGTCGGCGCTGCCGTCATTTACAAATATTAATTCATATGCGCCGTCTGTCTTGTCCATAACTTCCTTCAGCCTTGAGTATGACGTGTTTATAACCTCTTCTTCGTTATAAGCCGGAATAACTACAGAATACTTGATTTTTTGCATGTTGCACCTCATATACCTAAATGTCGTATACTATAATTATACATTAAGAACATTTTTTATCAATTATAAATGTAAGATATTAGTCAAATTTTTGCAAAAAACTTGATTTACCCTAACTTTAGTGTAAACTATAATTATGTTTATATGCAAAGTAATTGAAAATAAGGAGTGATTTTATGCCACTTGTTACAAGTACAAAAATGTTTGAAGACGCTTATAAAAATAAATATGCCATCGGCGCTTTCAACATAAACAACATGGAAATGATTCAGGCAATAGTTTCTGCGGGAAAAGAAGAAAATGCACCGCTTATTTTGCAGGTTTCCGCAGGAGCAAGAAAATATGCCAATCCTATTTATTTAAAAAAGCTTGTGGAAGCAGCTATTGAAGATACCGGTCTTCCAATTTGCCTGCACCTTGACCATGGCGGAGATTTCGACATTTGTAAAGATTGTATTGACGGCGGCTTTACCTCCGTTATGATTGACGGCTCCCATCTGCCTTTTGCCGAAAATATTGCCGTTACAAAAAAAGTTGT
>CAJUEF010000009.1:50101-56958 GCA_910585035.1 uncultured Christensenellaceae bacterium
CATGATAAAGGCGTTGTTGTTGAAGCTGAGCTTGGCCAGCTTGCCGGCGTTGAGGACGACGTTAATGTCAGCGCAGACGACGCTCATTACACCCGTCCCGAAGAAGTTGAGGAATTTGTGAGCAAAACAGGTGTTGATTCCCTTGCAATAGCTATTGGCACAAGTCACGGTGCTTTCAAATTTAAAAAAGACCCTAAGCTGCGTTTCGATATTCTTGAAGAAGTTTCTAAAAAGCTGCCCGGTTTCCCAATAGTTCTTCACGGAGCAAGCAGCGTTATCCCTGAATACGTGGATATGATAAATGAGTTTGGCGGTGATGTTGCGGGAGCTAAAGGCGTGCCGGAAGAGCTTTTGCGCAAAGCTGCCGGAATGGCTGTCTGCAAAATTAATATCGACAGTGATTTCCGCCTGGCAATGACCGGCTCTATCCGCAAATTCATGGCGGAAAATCCAAAGGAGTTTGACCCTCGCAAATACCTTGGTTTTGCAAGAGATAACATGAAACAGGTTGTTCGCCACAAAATCGTAAATGTTCTTGGCTGCAACGGCAAGGCTCCTAACGTAATGTAATTTTCTTTTTATTTACAAAAAATTTGTTATTAAAAATATTTTAAAGGAACATAATTAAATTATGTTCCTTTTTCTTACTTTTAACTAATGAAAAGCATCATCTTTTTAAACATTTATTTTAAACTGCCGGCTATGCCATTGCATTTATATTTCTTATATTCTCAAGAAATGTGCTTCCGTCCTTTCTGGTAACATATAAATCGCTAACAGTAACACAGTTAATGTTTTTGCGTCCTTCGCTTCCATCCTTACCGCTTTCACCAAAGGCATAAACGTCGTGTATAACATATGCCTTGCCGTTAAATTCACCCAAATACAGCATAACATGTCCCTGCATTTCCAAAACAGCGCCGGGATGCTGGCTTTTAATCAGCTTTTCTTTTTGCGATACGTCCATGCCGGCGACATTAAATTTCTTGTTAGCCGGCATAGCTCCCTGACCTGCGGAATTTTTAGGTATCTCCACGCCGAAACAAAAATATATGTCCCGAATAAATGCACTGCAGTCTCTGGCATAATGGCTTCCTCCCCATCCATAACGCTCTCCCAGCATTTTAAAGGATTGTCTTATCATATTTTCCCTTGTCATGGGTAAATACCCTTCTGTCACATCCGCATTTTTAGGAATGCGCCCTGTCTTTTCAATGAGGTTTCCATCATCACCCCTTACAGGTAAAAGCACCGTATAACTGCTTACAGTCGATACGTTATTAACTTCCTCTATCCCTTTTAACAAAGGAATACGCGTTCCCATTAGCATTTCCTTTCTGGATATTTCTGCATCATAAAGCTCTTCATCCAGCAAAACCCTGTTGCCTGTAACCACAACAAAATCCATATTTTTATACTTCTGCCACGTCTGCCTGTCACATTTAGCGGCATGCTCTGCATTTATCCAGCCTCTAAAACTCATACACTGTATAAAATACCACTTACCGTCCGCAGAAGTATGCAATATAAGGCACCGTTCCCAAACTTTCATCCGGTTCTCAAAAAACAAGTCAAACTCCAAGTTGCCCTCTTCATCGTATGACGGCTCAGCCCCAGGAAAATCTCTTAATGCAGTTTCTGCGGTAATAATGCCGTATTCAACTTCGTTGACTTCATCAATACCTCCCATATTGCGGTTTGCCGTCAGTCTGTTGTAATATTCCTTTGTAACGGGAGTTTTTCCGTCACTTCCTGTATACCGCTTTTCAACAGGAATAATATAAGCGTTAATTCTGGCTTTAAGTTCATCACCTGTAAGCTGCTGTGGATGCTCATCCAAATCAAAAACTTTAAATGTCTCAGTGTGTTTTATGCTATAATCGTAAGCCTGCACCTGCTCTTTTGTCATAATCTCTTTATCAAAGTTCTTTCCTATCCAAAAATCAGGCGCATACATTTCTTCATAAGCTCCGCCTATATCAGGATTACCTTGCGCAGTAATTTTTTTTGGACTGCAAGCAGCCATAAATATAAACAGCACCGAGATTATTGAAACAATTAAAATATTTATTCTTTTTTTCACTGTTTCCCCCCTAATTATCCATTACTCTTTTATTTATTACACAATAACATAATAACATATTTTATTTACTTTTTCTTACTACTTTTCTTTTAGAAAAAAGAAAAGTAGGCAAAAGAAAACCAATTATAATAAAATCATCCCATGCCTCAAAAGCCTGTCACCATCTTTCACCTATGCTATTTTTTATCTTCCTTATCCCCTTTTAGAAAAAAGAAAATAGGCAAAAGAAAATCTTTCATTTGTTTTATATTTATTGTAATTTAAGTTTTTACTGCTCCGCCTTTCTTTTTTAAAGAAAGTTAAATAAAATTTTACATAATAAATAACTATGCCGGTAACGCTCTGAAATCCTTTGCATATTTTGTTTTAATAAGTACGACATTGTTGATTTATTTCATAGCACATGATAAAATGTAACTATATTATAATAAATTTAACAAATAAGAAACATTGGAGGTTTGTTTTTATGAAGATGGGAAAAAAATTTTTAGGGCTTATTATTTGCCTCAGTATGCTCTTTATAATGTGCATATCTGCAAATGCTGAGACTTTAGACCTAAAAATTACAAATACCGAAATAAGCAGCAGTATAGCAAACGAACAGAAAAAAGCTGTTTTTGAGCTCAGCCGCAAAGATATTTCTGAAGTGCTGCTGGAATACACTATAAATGATGAGATTTACTCGGTTAAGCATAAAAGCTTAAATAACGGCAAAGCAGAATTTTCTGTTGACTGTTCACTGCCGGGTAAATATGAGCTTAAAATACTTCATGTATTTTTTAATGGCGGAGGTTCACAATCTATTCAGCTTAACACAAATGCCTTTTCCGTAACTTCAAAAAATACATCAAACCAAAAAAGCAGAGCTTTTTCCATGGCAAAAAGCGCACCTCTTTCAAGAGCTTCATCAAACGGCAAAAAAGTAGTGGTTATAGACCCGGGGCATGACAGCGTCCATGCAGGTGCAGCAAGAGACGAGCTTAGAGAAGAAACATTAAACTTTAAAATAGCCATGGCGGCATATAACGAACTTAGAACCTACCATAATGTTGAGGTTTATTTAACTCGTTCTTCCGCTTCATGTCCTGTTAATGGCGGAAGTATGTCCTCCTGCCTTTTATCCAGAGCACAGCTTGCAAGGGATAAGAATGCAGATTTATTTGTAAGTTTTCATAACAATGCAACAGGTGCCACAACTCAAACCTCAAGCAGTGGCGCATTTGTGTATATCTCAAATTACAGTAAATACGATAAAAGCTCAAGGCTGCTTACCGACTATATATTAAGCGAATTTAAAACCCGCATAGGTCTGCCTGTTCACGGCGCATGGTTAAATGCAGACGACGGCAATAACGGCTATTATGATGATGGACGTATGCAGGATGATTTATCTGTTATCCGAAACAGCGTGCTGTATGGTGTTGAACCAATTTTAATTGAACACGCATATATGAACAACCCAACCGATAAAGCAATTCTTAGAAACGATGCAAAGCTTACTCAAATGGGTATTGGTGATGCAAGGGGTATTGCCAAATACCTTGGTCTTAGTAAAGTGAGTTGGGATATAGCTTCTTTGAATGCGTCTGTATCAGGCTCTAAGGTCACTTTGACTCCTTCTATCACAGGAACTACAAGCGGACTTCAATATAAATATGTTTACAACCAATACAACCCAATATCAGGAAAATATGATTGGCAGCACTGGGGAGTTATCGGCGGCGGTGATGGTTTTAGTTCATCACCTTCAAAAAGCTGGAATGTGCCAAATGCCGGTCAATATGAAATAACACTTGATGTAAAAGATGGCTCTGGCAATATAAAGCATTACACCACAACAGTAAACATTCCGCCTTCCATCGGTTTTAACGGCGTTTCAGTGCCTGCAAATGCAAATCTGGGAGACACAATAACAATTAAGCCAAATGTTTCATCTAATGTATCAGGTCTAAAATATAAATTTGTATGGAGCTATAATAACTGGAGTTCCTGGGGAACCTTAAAGAATTTTTCAACCTCAAACTCAGCAAGCATGAAGCTTAATAAGCTTGGCACATATGAGTTTTACGTGGATATAGTTACACCTGAGGGCGGTTTAATAAGCAAAAGTGCTAAAACTACCGTATCCCTTGGTTGGAATCCGTCAAATATATCTTTTTCACCATCAAGTGCAACGAAGAACACTCCTGTTAATATCACAGGATCTGTGTCCGGTGGTTCCAACTTGCAGTATAAGTTTGTTTATTCCTATAACAATTGGAGTAAATGGGGCGTTATAAGAGATTTTACAAGCTCTAATAAAGTAAGCTTCACTCCTCAGTTTGCAGGTAAATATGACATATATATGGACGTTAAAGATGCCTATGGAAACGTAAGATCCATAAACCGCCCTTTTAATGCTTCAAACGGTCCTGACATTAAATTTAATAGCATATCAGTACCTGCAAACGCCAGCGTGGGAAACACTGTCACTATTACGCCAAATGTAGGAAATCCTATAGCAGGACTTAAATATAAATTTGTATATTCCTATAATGATTGGAGCGGTTGGGGCGTTATAAGCGAATTATCATCCTCAAATAAAACCGCTACAATGCAGTTAACCCACCCGGGTAAATACGAATTTTTTGTAGATATTGAAACCCCAAGCGGCGATGTATTTACTAAAACTGCAGTAACAAATGTAGAACTTAACTGGAATCCGTCAAACATATCTTTTTCATCTTCAAATGTGAAAAAAGGTACTCCTGTTAATATCACAGGGGCTGTTTCCGGTGGTTCTAACTTACAGTATAAGTTTGTTTATTCTTATAACAATTGGAGCAAATGGGGCGTTATAAGAGATTTTGCAAGCTCCAATAAAGTAAGCTTTACCCCTCAGTTTGCAGGTAAATATGATATATACATGGATGTAATGGATTCTTACGGAAATGTAAAATCCATAACCCGCTCTTTTAACGTTAATTAACTGTTATTAAAAAGATAAATAAATAAAAAATCCCATTCATCTAAATGGGATTTTTTATTTACCTCTTAATATATTTAAACTTTTTTAAATTGCTCTTTGTTTACCAAGAATATAAAGCGGCTTACCCTTTTCACAGGCAAAAGTATCTATTTGGCAAAGAATAATACCGTCATAAGGTGCTTTGTAAGTTTCAATAGTCTTGCCAAAAATATCGGTTACATAAGCAAGAATATCGCCTTTTCTCACATAATCCCCTGCTGTAAAACATTCCATATAACAACCATTATGATCAGAAGCTACATATTCAATTTCATCAATATCAAACGGACGGTATCTATCCGCCTTATCATCTATTACTTCAATAGTTTTAAGAACGTTTAAAACGTCTTTTTTATAGGTTTTAACATTTCTAAAATTAAGAGCGCCAAATCCTCCCCTTTCAATTATAATCGAAGGGATACCCAGCTTTTCTCCTGCATAATTTATTGCTCCATTTGGGTCATGGTCTTTCACCATATACTTTGTGTTAACTGCCTTCGCCATCTTTTTAGATTCTTCAATAACCTCTTTTGCAGGCGCATAATATGTAAACGCCGTAACCTTTTCAAACATATTTCCTCCATGCAGATCTACAAAATAATCTGCGCAGCTTAAAAAATCATGCTCAAAGCAATATGCAATTTTTTCACTCTCTGTTCCATCTTCTTTTCCAGGAAAGCTGTCATAAATATTTTCTTTATCTGTAGGATTTTTTTCAGCTTTTCTTCTGTAAAAACCATTTTCATTTACAAGGCTTGCAATTATAAGAGTACCTTTAATTTTTTTGGGGGTCAGCTCCTCTCCAAGTTCCATACAAACCTTTATTCCATCATATTCACTTCCATGAAATCCCCCGGAAACAAGCACAGTCTTTCCATCCTTATTTCCACATATAATAGTAACAGGAATTCTAAATCCATCGCCTTCATAATAACCCTGAACTTTCTCTCCGCTTTTTGCAGTAAGTTTACCAATAGTAACTTCCATTTTATCTTTCTCCTTTTTTAATTCAATATAAAATAGTAAAGACTAGTTTTAGCCTTTTTTTAACATACTTAACATATCTTTTAATAATATTATATATTTTATATTTTCTCTTTTCAATATAACAATTATGAATAAACATAGTGTATTTTAATATAAATTGATTAAAATAGTAATAACACATATTTCCACATAAAATATACATGCAAAAATATATAATAACAGTAAAAAAAGGTATTGACAAATGTTTAAAAATTATATATAATAAAATCTATCGACGCGGGGTAGAGCAGTTTGGTAGCTCGTCGGGCTCATAACCCGGAGGCCGAAGGTTCAAATCCTTCTCCCGCAACCATTTTTTAAGACCGTAAACAACAGTGTTTACGGTCTTTATTGTTATATTAAACTTATTTCTTAATATAAATAAATTAATATAACACATATAAAAAGGCATATTAAATAAGCAAGTTATTTAAAAGCTTATCTTTTAAATATACATACATTGCTTGATTGAGCAACATTCCTCCACTTACATTGTATCTTTAAATTTATCATTAATTTCAAATATATTTGTTTTTATCAATATGCGCGTTAGACATTAAATTTATATTTAACGAGTGACAACATTCATATAATTTGCTATGTAAACAAGAGATAGCAAATTTATTTATCACTAAAATGTCCATGTCAAATTTAAAACTTACATTATTATTTTAATTATTTACTCATATTTTAAATTTATAAAATATCATTTTAAAAGTTAGTTATGTAGTATAAAAACAA
>CAJUEF010000010.1:0-7233 GCA_910585035.1 uncultured Christensenellaceae bacterium
AGCTTATTCATCTTATCACTTACTCCTCCTCTTGTCAATACCTTTTAACAAAAAAATTTTAACTTTTTTTTGAGGAAAAATATATAGTGCTTTAATTATTATTATTTTGTACAGGTAGTGGTATAATATTGCAAAATTAAGAATTATTTAAAACAAAATTTAATTTCATTATTTGTACATTTAATTATACACCCTTTTTATATTCATCTATTTCCCTTTCAAAAATAATCTGATACCCATAGGCGCCATACACTCCAACCTTTTCATTAAACGGAACTACCACCTGTTTTAATCTCCATCCATCTCCAGCCTGCTTCATAATAATTTCTTTACAGGCTTCAAAAGTATCCCCTTTGTGAGCAACATTAATAATTCCAAGCTTCTCCGTTACAATGGGTACTTCAACAAATTTATATTCATATTTTTTCAATTAATACAACTCCTTAAATGTTATTTTACTTTATTGCTTAACTAAAACAATATATTATACAAAATAAAAAAAGAAGAGCATTTAATGCTCTTCTTTAAATATAGCGATTTTATATTGTCAAAATTATTTAGCCATAAACTTTTCAGGTAATTGCTGCTCGAGTAACAGTAATCCCCAAGTTACGAGAACAAATGGGAATGTAAGGTTAGACAGACCGAATGTACCAACAATTGCAGGTAAAGCCATATCAACCAATACTACTGAAATCAAACCAAGAATTACAAGAGTCCAGTATCTGCCAGGATTATCCTTATTCTTAGAGAATACTTCCATACCCATAAGAACTAAGATTGCGTTATAAGTATAAACGCCTGCGTTTAATGTTTTTACATTGCCCTGGAATAAGAATACCATACCAACTACAAACAATGTAACAAAGATAAGCTTAATTGCATTCTTCCAACTATCAACAGCAAATGCAAGCCAAATAAGAACACCGCCGATAACCGTATCAAGGATGTAAACCTCACAATAACCAAGGGTTAAAACATTTATCCAATTGATATCCGCAAAGGTGAAAGCAGCAGGAGCTGCAGCACCATCAGCAAGAGCACCTGCGATAGGAGCGCTAGCTGTCCAACCACAACCTGTAAGAAGACCTGAACCTAAACTTACTAAAAGCATGAACCAAGTCATAGCAATGAAAGGCATTGTAAAGCCTGGAATACCAAGTCTGCCGCAAACGTTACCGATAATCATCTGAAGAGGAACAACCAACATACTACCTACAATAGCCACTACATAGCCATCGATAGGAGCGCCGTCATATGTAAAGAAGACAGCTGCTGCCGCACCAACGAGTACAGGACAAAAACCGAATAAACCATCTGAAATAGCTTGGTCATCATTGCCAAGCATCTTAGCTGTTACGTTACCAACGATAGCTGCGATAATAGGTAATATTGCTACGTGTGGATTTCTAAGCGCTTCATCTTGATGGAAAAAAGCCATCGCAAAGAAAGCTCCGATGATAAGCGCACCGCTAATAACGTTCTGTACTAATACAACCTGTGAGAAACTGTGAAAAAAAGCCGCAATAGGCATTGGAGCATTAATATCTTTTCCCATAATTAATTCTCACTCTCCTTCTTATTTTTAATTAAATCAACATGTTGAAAATTTATAACAGTGTTATTCCACTCCATTATAGATACATTATAACACAAAAAAAACATTTGTCAAACTGTTATTAAAAAAAAGTATACTTGTCGAATTTTATTTAAAATTACAGTTTTTTTCCGCCGTAAAGACTTTTATTGTTTATAAATCTTTTAATTTTAAAAAGCCTGTTAATGCTTTGGATAATCAATATTTTAAAAAATTTATTAACCTTTTTAAGTAATAAAGATTAGCATTATAATAAACTATATGCTGTAAAATGAATATTATGAAGAGTATTTTATTATTTGACACTTTATTTTAAAAAATAAAAGCAGACGTTTTGCAAAATCGCCTGCTTAAATTTCTATTCATGTTTTAACTTCATAGTCGGGAAAAGAATTACGTCACGAATGGAATAACTATCCGTTAGCAGCATTACCATTCTGTCAATGCCAATTCCCATACCACCGGTAGGAGGCATTCCATATTCCAAAGCAAGAACAAAATCCTCGTCCATCATGTGGGCCTCATCGTCTCCCGCTTCTCTCTCTTTTACCTGAGCCTCAAAACGCTGTCTTTGGTCAATAGGGTCATTGAGCTCTGAAAAGGCATTTGCCATCTCTCTTCCCAGAATAAACATCTCAAATCTGTCAGTGAAACCTTCATGATTTTTATTTCTCTTTGCCAGCGGAGATATTTCCACGGGATAGTCAAGAATAAATGTTGGCTCAATTAAAGTTTCCTCAACAAACTCTTCAAATGCGTTGCTAAGGAGCTTACCTCTTGTATCGTTTTCCTTTACCTCAAGACCTATAGACTTTGCAAGTGCTCTCGCCTCTTCATCGTCTGCACAGGCACAAAAATCTACGCCCTTTATTTCTTTAACAGCGTCATTCATTGTAATACGTCTAAACGGAGGAGTTAAATCAACTTCTTTGCCTTGATAAGTTATTTTCGTGCTTCCACATACAGCCTTGCATGCGTTAACGAATATCTTTTCACAAAGTTCCATCATGCGGACATAGTCGCTGTACGCTTCATAAAGCTCTATAGTGGTAAATTCAGGATTATGTTTAATATCCATTCCTTCATTGCGGAAAAGACGCCCCATTTCATAAACCTTTTCAAATCCTCCCACAATAAGTCTTTTTAAATAAAGCTCAGGAGCAATTCGCATATACATATCAATGTCCAACGCGTTATGATGAGTTACAAAAGGACGGGCGGCAGCTCCTCCGGGAATGGTGTTTAAAACAGGCGTTTCAACCTCTAAAAAGCCTTCATTATCCAAAGTTTCCCTAACGCTTTTTAAAATCTTAGTTCTTTTTATAAAGGTATCTTTCACACCGGAGTTTACAATCAAATCCACATATCTCATACGGTATCTAAGATCAGGATCTTTTAATCCATGGAATTTTTCAGGCAGCGGCTGCAACGACTTTGATAAAAGGATAATTTCATGCGCCTTTATTGAAATTTCATCTGTTTTGGTTTTAAAAACAACGCCTTTAACCCCAATAATATCACCTATATCTAAAGTTTTAAAACCCTTGTATTCATCCTCACCAAGCACATCTCTTTGAACGTACATTTGAATTTTTGCACTTTCATCGGCAATATGGGCAAAGCTGGCCTTACCCATAACCCTTTTAGCCATGAGCCTGCCTGCTATTACCACTTCTTTATCTTCATGCTGTTCATAATTATCAATAATATCTTTTGCAGAGTGCTGCTTTTCAAATTTACTTATTTCAAAAGGATTTTTTCCTTCCTCTTGGAGGGCTTTAAGCTTATCCCTTCTTATCTTTAATATCTCGCCAATCTCCTGGCTGCTTTTTTCCTTTTCTTCCATGTAAACCGCCCTACGATACTTAATTCGCACAAAACGGCAAGTAACCTAAACTTTGTGCGAGGCATCGCTCCTTTCTTAAATTTTTGAGCTAATCCCTTTTTTATCCTATTTTCAATATCTTAAACTTTATAATTCCGGCAGGAGCTTCCACCTCAACCTCCTGACCTTTCTTCTTTCCTATAAGAGCAGCGCCAATAGGAGATTCATTGGAGACCTTGCCCAGCTTTGGATCAGCCTCAGTTGAACCGACAATTATAAGCTCCAAATCTTCATTTTCTTCTATATCATGAACAACAACCTTTTTGCCAACTCCCACCACATTCTTTTTAACGTCAGACTGGGAAACAACCTTTGCGTGTCTAAGTTTATTTTCTATTACAAGAATTTCATTTTCAATTCTCGCCTGCTCATTTTTTGCTTCATCATATTCTGCATTCTCAGATATGTCTCCAAAAGCCCTTGCTTGCTTTATCTGTTCGGATATTTCATATCTTTTAACCGTTTTTAAATACTCCAGCTGCTTTTCCAGCTCTTCGTATCCTTCTTTAGTGAGAATGACTTCTTTTTCACTCATTTTCTCCATGCCTCCAAAATCAATTTACATATAACCAATAGTATAGTAGCTTTTTTATTATATGTCCATAGTTAAAAATAATTATTTATTTACTTTTCTTTTTAAAAAAGAAAAATTAATTACTCAATATCATTTTTAATATAATGAAAGTCTATAATATTTTCATTTTCCTCTTTATACTTTAAAAGTATACTAAGAATTTCATCTTTTGTTCTTGCGCTGTTAATACTTGTGCGCACCATGCTGCTTCCTCGCTGATCTTTAATATACCACGCAATATGCTTTCTCATTTGTAATACTGCAAGCTTTTCTTCCTTGTAATAAGAACAAAGCTTTAAATGCTTTATTGCAGTATCAATTCTTTCCAAAATAGAAACGTTATCTTTTTTTGCAAAAATAAAAGGATTGCCCATTGCTCCTCTTGCAACAAGAACATCATCACAGCCGGTCTGTTCTTTCATCTTTATAGCGTCACTGTATTTAAACACGTCGCCATTACCAACAACAGGAATATTAACCGCCTCCTTAACCTGCTTTATAACATTCCAGTCAGCTTTTCCGCTATAAAGCTGGGCGGCGCTTCTGCCGTGTACGCTTATTAAATCCGCTCCGCTGTCCTCCATGCGTCTTGCAAATTCACGCGGGTTAACGTCACCGCCTTTAAACCCCGCTCTCATTTTCACACTGACATAACCAAAGCACACTTTTTTAACTTCCTTAACAATGTTCGCTGCCCTTTCAGCATCAACAAGAAGAGCAGAACCATAGCCGCATTTAATAATTTTTGGCATAGGACAGCCCATATTTATGTCCATAAATCCAAGCTTATCGCCATATCTATCCGCCAAATCTCCGGCTGCTGCTCCCATAAGCTTTGGATCTCCTCCAAATATTTGGACGTTTATACGCTCCTCGTTATCCGCCTTATCCAAAAGAGCAAAGGTTTTTTTCGATTTATAATTCAATGCATTAACACTAACCATTTCACAAAAAGCACGTTCACATCCATAATCAATGCAAACGTGCCTGAAAGCAGCATCGGTAACGCCCGCCATCGGTGCTAATATCATTTTAAATCCTTCGTCTTTTCCATTTCTACAATATACCATCTGCCGTCAGTCTTTTTAAGCTTAACCTTGTATTTGGCATTATTCCAATCGGGAGGAATATCACTCATACCAATTTTTTCTTCAGAGGTGCCTGTAAACTGTCCCTTTATTTCTGTGACATATTCAGAAATCACCACGCTTGCACGGCTTGGTGCAACCCAGCCAACTGAAAGGTAATCTATATTAAGCTTATAATCATATCTGGAGACATCATATAGCGCATATTTTTTTTCAAGCAGCATAGGGTCCTTTGCAATAAAATCCTCATCAAAATAACTGCTTAACCCCTTTGTTTCCGTATTTTCCAAAATAACATTTGCTCTTGCGGTAAAAGCATCGTTTACAAATGTTCTAACTCTAAACTGATTGAATGCAATGCTAAAAGCAAGAATTGCCACCAGCAGCAAAATTAAAAACAGTATAATTTTCCTTAAAACATATGTTGAAGCACTTTTGACATACTGATTGATATCAAGCACACTCCTTCCTGTATCTATAAATTGACTAGCCTATTTTATCATATATTATCTTAAAAATCAAAGCCAAATAAATTTGAAAATATATATACCTAAAATATTATAAATCAAGGGAAGCCCTTTGGCTCCCCTTAAAAATTTTTCTTGGATTTAATTTATGGTCTGTATTAGCTTAAAATCATATTAATTTAAAATATATTTAACATTATTCAATGAAGAAATTCTTTTTTATAATTAAATTTTTATAAACTTTTTTAAAACCGAAACAAATATTTATTTGCGTCCGCTGCTAAGTTCAAATTTATTAATAATATTTTCACTTAGCTGGTTATAATAATCCATATTTTCTGTAAGCTGCATTTCACAATCATAAACTTTTTGCTTTTGCTTAGTCATTTTTTTATGACGGTTTATACTCGTTTTCCCTTCTTTTGGTTCAACCATTGCATATTCAACCACTTTTTTTTCTATGCCGTCTTCAACAGCAATATTCACTTGAAAAATACTTATTCTTTTTTTGCCTGTTGCAACTCTTATTTTTTCTTCTTCTAATATAACCACATCTCCATAGCTTCTCTCTTCAGTTTTATAACTTAAGTACACCCTTTCTCCATCCCTGATAAAAGATTTAACGCTTTCGGTGGTTTTGCAATCACCAACCGGCAAATCTATACAAGAATCTATTTCTTTCATGCATTGACCCCCTTTTATCGCACTCAAAGACATTATACAGCAAAAAAACCAAAAATAAATACACTAATGTAGAGATACTTAAAAAAAGAATGTCTAAAAATGTCATATTTTAGCTTCCTGCCATAAAGTTGATAATATCTTGGCGTAATCGGTCGTAATTTCTCACATGCTCCTTTGAAATGTCACCAAAACTTCTTATATTATAGGTTATTTTTGAAAAAGGTAAAGGCACAACATATTTATCCCACCTAGCCTTAATCACATATTTACCTTTAACCTGCACTGTTATGCCAAGGTATTTTTTCTCTGCACGGTTTGCAATATAAAAAACCATTTTCTTAGGATCATGAAACGGACCCAACGGACCGTCTATGGAAAAGCATATGGAAAGGGTTTTATCCTCTTTGCCTATTTTTATTATGTCGTTAATGCCATGTCTTGCAGCCGAGCCGTTTGGCAGCCTTAAGGGACGTATACCATATCTTTTGCAAATAGTGTCAATATAGTCGCCTCTTGCGTCGCTTGTGGCAATAGCTGCGATGTTTAATTCATTCCATCTTTTCATAAGCAAATACATAGGAAAGCTTTCCCCATGCCAAAAACCGATTATACTATTATTTATATCTATATCACACTCATTTATTATGCGAATTTTACATGTTTTTGACAAAATCCAAAGGTAAAATATGTAAAGGTTGCTTATTATTTTCACCTTTATTTTTCTCATGAAAAGTTTACTCCGTTTTTTTGTTTATAATCGTCTATCGCCTGAAGGTATATTCCGGCTGCCCTTTTGGCAATTTTTTCGCATGTATACTCCCGAGCTGTTTCTATAGCCCCTTTTCTCAGCTCCTTATTATCCATCGCCATAATAATATGCCTGCACCAGTCATTTTTGTTTTGTGTGCACAGGTATCCATTTTTACCGTTCTCTATAA
>CAJUEF010000010.1:7243-27057 GCA_910585035.1 uncultured Christensenellaceae bacterium
CCCCCGTTGCATTAATTGCCACCGCCGGCACCCCCTGAGCCATTGCCTCAAGCAAAACTATTCCCTGAGTTTCAGTTAAAGACGCAAATAAAAACAGGTCGCTTGCGCCATAATACGCCGGAAGCTCATCATTATCCACCTGTCCTACAAATTCAACATTCCCACGAACTCCCATAGAATCTGCCAATGCGTTTAAATCGTCAATTAAATCTCCGCTGCCTACTATCATAAGCTTAAAGCTGTCCCCTATTTTCTGCTTTAAAACATTTAACGCTTTGACCATAAAATCAATATTTTTTTCCTTGGTTATCCTGGAAACAGATACAAATAAATGTTCTTTATCTCCTATATGTTTTTGACGAATTATTTTAGACTTTTCTTCATCAATTCTATAGGCATCGTCTTCAAGTCCTGTAGGCAGTATATATTTTGGCTTATCAATCTGGCCTACCCATTCAGTCATGGAATCCGTTGGAAAAATAACACCGCTGCATTTTTTTATAAAATGATTTACATATGTGGGAACAATTTTATATTTTAAATAATTCTTAAACATAAAAGTGCCTGTAATGCCTTGTTTTCTGTTTACCTTTTTAGATATAAACAAACTGCTAAGAGGGATGTTATGAAGATATTCCTCATATCTTGTATGATATGTAAACAACACAGGCACACCTGTCAGTTTAGACAGATATATTCCCCTTGTTCCCATCCAAAAGGGATGATGCACATGAACAATATCAATATCCAGTTTTAAAAACTGGTCTTTCAAATCTTTTGAAAAAACATCAACAACAGGTATATCAAACTTTTTATTGCTGTAAAAAGTTATGAGCTTACACCTTATAACATCATCCTCTTCCACATCCTTATCCGGATAATCAGGTGCAAATACATAAACATTGTGTCCAATATCCCGCAGACCTTTTGCAAGTCTTTCAATGGATATGGGCACTCCTCCCACAAATGGCTTATATACGTTTGTAAACATTGCTATATTCATAAAAGTAATTATCCCCGTTTATAATAGAGCATTATAGCATAAATTACCGTCAGTTGACAAGAGATCCCCAGTTTTGCTTTTACAAAAAGCTGCTTATTTAAAAATATTTTACAACATTTCAATAAACTGTTTCATCAAAAATTTACTCTTTATTAAAAATATTTTTTTGCATAATAATTTATGTTATTGCAAAAACTACTAAAAAAAAGGAAAGGCCTGTTTTTAAATGGAAATGTTATCTACAGAAATTTTATCAATAATTGTTCGGGCATTCTGCTCTATTATAATCCTTTTTGTGCTCACTAAATTTATGGGAAAAAAACAACTTTCCCAGCTAAACTTTTTTGATTACTGTATAGGAATAAGTATTGGCTCTATTGCTGCAACCCTGGCCCTTGATATTGAAGTAGACTTTTTGCATCCAATAATTGCAATGATAGTATATGGTTTAACTGCTATGGCAATTTCATTTGCCACAAGAAAGTCAATGATCCTTAGAAGGCTCCTTACAGGCAAAGCAACAATACTTATGGAAAAAGGAAAAATATATTATGACAATTTGAAAAAAACCAACATGGACTTAAATGACTTTATGACCGAATGCCGTAATCTTGGTTATTTTAATTTAGACGACATCGAGTGTGCAATTATGGAAACCAACGGTAAAATAAGCGTTATGCCCAAATGTGAAAAGCGCCCTGTATGCCCACAGGATATGGGCATTTCCCCAAATCAGGACAGCCTTATTACAAATCTTATAATAGACGGAGTTTTGCTAAAACAAAACCTTCACAGTACAGGCAAAAACGAGGAGTGGCTCATGAACATGATTAAGGCCCACGGTCTTAATTCATATAAAGACGTTATGCTTGCAGGTGTAGATAAGGATAATAAATTCAGCATTTATAAATACATCCGTCCGGAAACCCAAAACAGTATATTTGAATAAAACATAAAAAGCGTCGCAAATATTGCGGCGCTTTTTGTTTAATTTTTATGCCTGAACATATCTTTTAATCATACTCGCTTTCCGATTTCATACTGTAAAAAATTTTTCATTAATGTATAATTGTAATAACTAATTAACAAAAAACATTTTTGCGGGAGATTTTATGGATAAACATTTAGAGCACTATAGGCTTATTGGAAAAAATATTGCTTATTACAGAAAGAAAAGAAACTTAAATCAGGAAGGCTTAGCTTTAAGAGCTAACGTTTCAAGAACTCACCTCAGCCACATAGACGCGGAAAATGTAAACAAAGCTCCATCTTTAGAAACGCTGTTCAATTTGTGCGACGCTTTATCTATTGAGCCATATCAGTTATTTGTTGAACATGAATAAAAAAATATCCCACCAAAAAGTGAGATATAAATGTAACAAACACTTTAATTATCAATCTCTATTTCCAGCAAATAATCAATAGTAACACCATAAAACTCAGCTAACTTTTTTAAAGTTTTACTGGGAATGTCTAAAATGCCGTTTTCATATCTGGAATAAGTAGTCTGGTCAATTCCCAAATATGAGGCAATTACATTTTGTTTATATTCATTATCTATTCTTAAATCTTTTATTCTTTTATACATGCAATCACCGCAGTAATAATACAATATGCTAAAAACGCATATTGTATTTTATGCAAAAATAGCATAAAATATATTTGAGGTGATTTATATGCTTTTTAATGAAATACAAAATTGTTTTCCAAAAATCATTAATTTAATGGGAAAAGATAGTATTCAAACATTTGTATCTTCCGATTACTGTTCATTATATAAATATCATTTTGGGCTTGGTACATTCATAAGAAATAACCTTTTAAAAGAAAACTCATATCTATACAATAAATTTAAAGCTGCAAACATAACTCACAAAGATGATATGTCGCAGCTTATTATAACATTATTATATATATATCTTAATGAAGAAAGAATTATTTCTAAAAACTTAAATAAGGAATAATATTTCTAAAAGAAAAAGTAAATTACTTATATCTGCTTTCCAATTCTGCCTTTAATTCACCAAGGGACACA
Source organism: uncultured Christensenellaceae bacterium (assembly GCA_910585035.1). GTDB lineage: Bacteria > Bacillota > Clostridia > Christensenellales > MGBC116941 > MGBC116941. Next base: position 10,282 of record CAJUEF010000010.1, read on the forward strand.
CCCTGGTTTATAAGCATAACCAGCACATGATATATAAGGTCACAAGTTTCATAGACAACCTCCTGCCTGCTGTTGTTCTTTGCCGCAATTATAACCTCAGCATTTTCCTCCCCTACCTTTTTGAGTATCTTGTCTATCCCCTTATCAAAAAGATAATTGGTATAGGACCCTTCCACCGGATTATTTTTTCTGTCCATAACGGTATCGTAAACCCGCTGAACAACATCAGCAGAGATTTTTTCACCGCTGTTATAAATCTCGTCATTAAAGCAGGTATAAGCTCCAGTATGGCATGCCACCCCTGTCTGCTTAACCATTACCAAAAGGGTATCCCCATCGCAATCATAAGAAATGGATACTACATCCTGCACATTTCCTGAGGTTGCGCCTTTTTCCCACAGCTCGTTTCTGCTTCTGCTGAAAAAGCAGGTACGCTTTGTTTCCAGAGTTTTTTCTATTGATTCCTTATTCATATATGCGAGCATAAGCACTTTGTTAGTGTTTATATCCTGCACCACCGCAGGCACAAGTCCCCGCTCGTCAAACTTTATCATTGATAAATCCATTTCACACTCTCCTAACATTTATTCCCTGATTGTAAAGATACTCTTTTAAATCCCTTATGTCAATTTCTCCAAAATGAAAAACAGAAGCTGCCAGCCCCGCATCCACATTGGTTTTTTTAAAGAGCTGGGAAAAATGCTCTTTAGTTCCTGCGCCACCGGATGCAATAACCGGTATGCTTGTTTTATCACAAACCCTGTTTAACAATTCCAGATCAAAGCCATTTTTTACCCCATCCGTATCAATACTGTTAAGAACGATTTCACCGGCCCCAAGCCGCTGACCTTCTTTGGCCCACTCTATAGCGTCAAGTCCTGTGTTTGTTCTTCCGCCGTTTATATACACATCATAACTGCCCTTGTCATTGCTTTTAGCATCTATAGACAGTACAACGCACTGAGCACCAAATTTAAGGGCCGCTTTTTTAATAATATCTTTATCCTTAACTGCAAGGGAATTCACTGAAACTTTGTCCGCACCGGCTCTAAGCACTTTATTAAAATCCTCAATGCTGCTAATTCCTCCGCCGACAGTAAAGGGAATGTATACCTCTCCCGCAACCTTTTCCACTACGTCAATAAATATATCCCGTTTTTCACAAGAAGCAGTTATATCATAAAACACAAGCTCATCGGCTCCACAATCGCTGTACTTTTTCGCCAGCTCTACCGGATCGTTTACATCTTTTATATCCTCAAATTTTGTTCCCTTAACAACACGCCCGCCACGGACATCAAGACAGGGAATTATTCTCTTTGTAATCATAGAATATCCTCCAGCTTTATCTTTCCTTCATAAATAGCTTTTCCAACTATTGCCCCGTAAAAATTTTCTTTCTTTAAAACCTCTATATCTTCAATAGAAGATATACCGCCGGATGCTGTTACTTTAAGTCCCGTTGCATTTTTAATTTCAATAAGCTCTTTTATATTCGGTCCCTGAAGCATACCGTCTGTGGCTATATCTGTGTAAACTATATTTGTAACTCCTGCTTCCTTCATCTTTTTTGCAAAGTCTACCGCTTTTATATCAAGCACCTTTGTCCAGCCGTCTGTAGCTACCATGCCGCCTTTTGCATCGATGGAAACGATTATTTTGTCACCATATTTATTACAGGCTTCTTTTACGAAATCAGGATTTTTAACAGCAGCAGTGCCAATTATAACCCTGCTTACTCCATAGGAAAAAGCCTCGTCAACATTCTCTATATTCCTAATGCCGCCGCCAAGCTCAACAGACAATAGGTCTGCGATTTTTCTTATTGCTTCCTCGTTTATCCTCCTGCCTTTAAGTGCGCCGTCTAAATCTACAAGATGCAGGTATTTTACGCCCAGCCTTTTCCACTCCCGGGCTACTTCAAAGGGATCGTCATAATATATGTTTTCCTTGTCATAATCTCCCTGAGTAAGGCGCACACATTTACCGCCCTTTATATCTATTGCCGGAATAATTATCATCAGACCATCTCCAAAAATTTCTTTAATAAAGTCATGCCAGTTTCACCGCTCTTTTCCGGATGAAACTGCATTCCTATAACATTGTCCCTGCGCACCATAGCCGGCACTTTAACCCCATATTCACTATAAAGCTTAACGTGGTTAAAATCATCAGGGCACGCATAATAGGAATGAACAAAATACACGTAGCCTTTATCGCTGCCTTTTGCAATAGAATCATCGCCATGCTCTACAAGCTGGTTCCAACCCATATGAGGCACTTTAAGGGGCGAAACCTCCAGCAGCTTAACTTGTCCCGGTAAAAGCCCAAGTCCATCATATTCTCCGTCCTCATAACTTTTATCAAAGAGCATCTGCATACCAAGGCATATGCCAAGAATATACTTTCCTTCACTTATATTTTGCAAAAGCACATCTTTTATCTGGGATATTCCCTCCATGGCTTGACAGAAAGCTCCTACCCCCGGAAGTATGTATGCATCCGCTTCATTTATCTCTTTGGCAGTGGAAATAACCTTTGCATCGTATCCCAGCTTTTTTACAGCTTTTAGCACACTGCTTAAATTTCCGGCACCATAATCAATAACACCAATCATATTTTACAGAACTCCTTTGGTGGAAAGCACACCTTTAATATTTTCATCGATTTTAACTGCTTTTTTAAGACATTGTCCAAAACCTTTAAACATAGCCTCAATAATATGATGAGAATTTTTCCCGTAAAGACACGTTATATGCAAAGTTATCCTGCTGTTATCACTGACAGCCCTAAAAAATTCTTCAACCATTTCCGTCTCCATGTCTCCAACAAACTCTCTTGTAAAATCACAGTTAAAAACAAGATAGCTTCTTCCGCTAATATCCATAGTTACCTGCACAAGACTTTCATCCATTGGCAAAAACACGCATCCATATCTTGTAATTCCGTTTTTATCCTCAAGACAACTTGCAATAGCCTGTCCAAGAGCAATACCAATATCTTCAATACTGTGATGATTATCCACCTCTAAATCACCTTTACAGGTAATATTCAAATCAAAACCGCCATGCTTTGCAAAAAGAGTAAGCATATGGTCTAAAAATCCAACTCCTGTATCAATATCACTTTCACCGCTGCCGTCTAAATTAAGGTATAAATTTATATCTGTTTCTTTAGTTTTTCTGTTTATCTCAACACTTCTCATATACTGTACCCTTCAAATAAAATTATTTAGCTTTTACACACGCTTACTGGTATTTTAACATATTTTTACCTAAAATACTTAATGCATTAAATATTTTTTATTAAAAAACAAAAAGGGCATGCTAAGCATACCCTTTTTACCACACAAATTTAATTATAAATTTTTATTTATTAAATTTATATTTTTATATTACTCTTCAACCTTACGTCTGCTAACTGCTACGATACCAGCTGCTGCTGCAAGACCAGCGATTACGAATAATGCAATGCCGTTATCAGCTGTCTTTGGTGATGTGTTAGCATCTGCTGGAGCCTCAGGTGCAGCATCATTTGTAGTTGGATCTGTTGCTGATGGCTGCTGTGGATCTACATCTGGCTGCTCTGGATTTATTTGGTCTTTAGGTGGGTTAACAGCAGCACCACGCTGAACAGCAAACATAATTGGATCAACAGATGTAAATGTTCCAGTTACTGTGCCATCACCTGCAATACCCGGAAGGTATTCCCACCTGCCGTCAGAATAACGCAGAATGTTAACAATATCTGTAGCCTTAACGCCTGGAACATTAAATGTTAAAGTTGTTGGGCTTGCTGCTGATGCATTAGCCGAAAATACAATTGGACCAATAAACTCTGTATTTTTAATGTTTTCAATCTTAATCTCTTCTGCAAAGTAATTGCCAATTAGTATTTCTCTATATCTATCAATTTCATCCTTTGATATTTCTATTATTGTTGCATTTCCATCTGCCACTGTAATATTTGCATTTTTAAAATTAATCGTTGTTTCATAAGATGGATTATCTATCGGTGGCTCGATAAATACGTTAGGCTGAACAGCAAAAGCTATTGGTGAAAGTGATGTAAATGTTCCTGTTATTGTTCCATCTCCGGCAATTCCCGGCAGAACCTCCCATTTACCATTTACAAAATGCAAAATATTTACCAAATTATTAGCTTTAACTCCTGGCACGTTAAAGGAAAGGGTTAGCGGGTTAGACACTGACGCATTACCAAAAATGTTAATTAAGCCAACAATTTTCACATTGTCAAGATTTTGAACTCCAATAGCCTTAGCTATATCCGCCCTTTGAGCATAAAGAGACTGCCTGTGCTTAGAAGCTTCCTCTTTTGTGAAATCATTTACAATTATATTTCCACTCCCGCTTTCTATGTATCCAAAACTAACATTTACATCTTCAATTCTAATGCTTTCCGCCGCAAATGCAGTAACGCTCATGGCAAATATTAGCACGGCTACAAGCGCTGCTGCAAAAAATTTCTTCATCCCAAATCATCCTCCTACAAATAATGTTTAAATTGTCTTATGTGTTTTATGATAGTAAATAACAACATTATAAATGTTATTCCTACTTGTCTACATCATTCTAACATAACTACTTTTTATAAACAATATAACTAAGTAATATTTATTCATCTAATATTTACCAAATTTGTTTAAAATTTTTAAAGTTTTTATTAAAAAACAAAAAGGGCATGCTAAGCATACCCTTTTTACCACACAAATTTAATTATAAATTTTTATTTATTAAATTTATATTTTTATATTACTCTTCAACCTTACGTCTGCTAACTGCTACGATACCAGCTGCTGCTGCAAGACCAGCGATTACGAATAATGCAATGCCGTTATCAGCTGTCTTTGGTGATGTGTTAGCATCTGCTGGAGCCTCAGGTGCAGCATCATTTGTAGTTGGATCTGTTGCTGATGGCTGCTGTGTTGGGTCTGTAACTGTTGGCTGCTCAGGATTTACTACTGGCTGCTCAGGATTTACAGGATCTGTAGGTGGGTTAACAGCAGCTGCAGCCTGAACTGCAAATGTAACTGGTGAAAGTGATGTAAATGTACCTGTTACTGTGCCATCTCCAGCAATACCTGGAAGAACTTCAATTGTGCCGTCTGCCTTTAAGTGCAGAATGTTAACAATGTCTGTAGCTTTAACGCCTGGTACGTTAAATGTTACTGTAAGTGGGTTAGCCTCTGATGCTGTACCCTGAACGTCAACGAAACCATAAAAGCTTACGCCTGTAAGGTCTTGTACTCCAAGAGCAGCTGTAATATCAGCCTGCTGTGCAAGTAATGCCTGTTTGTATGTTGTAATTGCTTCTGGTGTCATAGTTGTTACAGTTGCATTACCTTCTGCAACTGTAACGTCCAAAGCACCTACTTTAATACTGTCTGCTGCAAATGCTGTAACGCTCATAGCAAATGTCAGTGCTACTGCAAGCGCTGCTGCAAAAAACTTCTTCATTTCTAATCATCCTCCTAAAAATACTATTAAAATTGTTTTGTGTGGTTTATGTTAATGCCTAAAGGCACTACATTCAAATTAAATATTAGTTGTCATCAACTGACATTGTTGTTGCATCTGTTGCTTTAGTTACCTCTACAAATCCACCTGTTGAAACCTTTTCATAAAACACAGACAGGACAAGTTCATATAACTGCTTATCATCAACAATGAATTCTTCATATATCTCACCTTGCCGAACTTCCCCTTCAATAGTGTACATATTTTCAATGTCAAAAGAAAACCCCGTTATAAGAGAAGCAAGATAACTTACTTTATCAACAGAAATATCTGTATTCAAATAAGGCGAAGCTTCCTGGTATATTTTAACTGGAAAAGTTAAATCGCTTTTAGTTTTACTTTTCAGGGCATCAACAAATTTAACCATATATTGACGCTGCCTGGACATACGCACATTGTTTGTCGCAAACTTTTTTCTGTTTCTGCTTCTTACAAATTCAATCGCTTTATCTCCCATCAAAGTAACCTTTTGACCTGCTTTATAACCGCTTTGAGCAATATAATCTTCATCGTCATCAGGGATTTCAACAGTAACCCCGCCAACCTGGTCGTTAACAATACCGATTGCATGGAGACTAATAGCCGCATAAGCATGTATAGGCAGCTTGTACATTAGCTTTGACACAGAGCTTACCATTGCCTTTCCGCTTATTTTCTTACCATCTCCAACAGCATACTGCAGAGCAATATGTTCTCTTTGTGTTGTAAAATAATTTCCAAACACATCATAAAGGCTTATATCGGTCATTGTATCTCTTGGAATAGATATTAAGGACATCTTTTTATTTTTCTCATCAAGCACCATTAAAAATATGCTGTCTGCCTGCCCTGCCTGTCCCATTTTTGCTTCTTCCACAGTTTCTCTTGAATCTACTCCAACACAAAGAATAGTTATAATATCGCTGTTATATCTATATTTTTCACCATTATAATAAACAATGCCCTGATTTATTTCATCATCAGATAATCCGTCAGATACAAGCTCAGGTCTTTCGCTTTCCGAGGCTTTCTTTAAATTAGATTTACCAACGGCTTTTAAAACCTGAAAGCCGCCAATAAGAACTACCAACAAAAAGACAATTGCTGAACATGCAACAAAAGCAACTCTTTGTTTTTTACTAAGCTTTTTTCTTGTATTACCTGTTTCCCTCGAACCTACATTATCAGGGGAATTTCTATCCTTCATAACCACTATTCCTCATTTCTAAGAACAGCTACCACCATATAACGATTATTAGGTTTTCCAGCAATACAGGTTGATAGTGTTATAAGCTTATCTCCTTCTTTTATTTCCACACTTTCTTTAATCTGGTCTGTCATATTTCTGGTATTTTTTAAAGACTCAACAAAATCCAAAAGTCCTCTTTCTGTACTAAAGTCAAATGCTGAGGATAAAAGAACATCACTATATGTTACCGCGGCAAAAATCTCATATTTATAACTTTTATCCGGGGTATATATATAAACGTAAGGGTGACCATCAAAATATGATTTATCCTCATATTTGTGCAGTCCTTTAAACATACTTCCATCTTTCATATTATGACCGTAAATAACTGTATTTGTATCTGAAAAGTCCTTGGCATTATTCATTCTGGTATATATAGCTCCCGGAAGACCGCTTGTCCTATCAACTGTATGATTTAAATAAAAATCTTCAGGATCGCTTGTGGACTGAAGAATTGGATAGTCAACCGCTGTATCAGGAATTCTTATCCATGAATAAATATCAGGATTTTTAACTTTAAGAGCTTCAAAATTAATAGGAATGTTTTCCTGCTGAGGTTGCTGATTATCATTGTTTCCCTGGCTGGAATAAGCTATTTCCTGTATAGACTGATACTGACTGCTCGCTTTGTTATTTCTATAATAATAAAAAACAATTGCACCTACACATGCAATAATTACCAAGCTTAAAATTCCTATAATAAATACTTTGCTGTTTTTTTTGTTTGCCATAAATATTCACCATAATCCTTTAAATTTATCATAATTATAATTTAAAAATTATAAAATCAAATCTTGTTACATGTTCGATTATATCACACAACACTCTATTTATCAACATATAGGAAATACTTAAAAAAACAGATTTTATGCCAATATAACTTTTATTAAAAAAACATATATTTTTTTAATATTAGGCAGTGTGTCTTGATATATCATTAGGTATTAATTCTTTAAAAAGATAATAAACATCCCTTTCCGGAAAAAATTCTCTCGCAATGCGTAAGGCCTCATCTAAATTTATAGATTCTTCTCCTGAAAGTTTAGAATTTAAAGTATCTTCAGTAATACCAAGGTATTTTGCTATTTCTACCATGGAAATTTTCCTTTTATTCATTTCTATCTTTAAATTTTCAAATGCTATGTTATTTGTTTTAATCACCTTTTGCACCTCTTTTTAACGCTTTGCGTTATATATATTTATATCTTATCTTACATTGCGTTAGTTGTCAATATATTTTCTTGACATCTTTATTGCATTGCGTTAATATCTTTTTATAAAAACAATATATCAAGGAGAAATATAAGACTTTGCAGTTCTATGAAATTTTACAATCTTTAATGGAAAAAAAAGGCTTAAATATACCGGAAGTTGCTCGCTTATGCGGATTGACCGATTCTACAATAAGAAGCATAATTGCTCGCAAAAACAAAACTGTTGCTCTTGAAGTTGCTTTTAAGCTTGCAAAAGGATTAAATGTATCTCTTGAAGAATTAAACGGAGAAAAAAATACATCTATGGAAATTTCTCCGGCAAAAAAACAAGTATTGGACGCAATTGAACATTTAAATGACGAACAATTACATGCAGTATTATCTTTCACAAAATACCTAACTGAAACCAAATAATAGTTTTTCAAAGTATATATACAATAAAAAAGGTTTTGAATTATTAAATTCAAAACCTTTTTATTTTCTAAATCTTTTTTAAAAGCTCTATAAGTCTTTTGTTCTCCTCAGGCTCGCCTACGGATATTCTCATGTAATTTTCCCCGAAATATCTTATTGAAACTTCATCACTTAAAATACTTTTTACTTTTGAGCTGTCTGCTTCAATGTAAATAAAATTTGCGTGACTGCCGTATACTTTTATCCACTCCATATTACCTAGTTCTTCCATGAGTTTATCTTTGCTTTTAATAAGCTTTTTAACCTGCTCCTCCATATTATCAATATGGCTAAGGGCAATAACTGCAATATTTTGAGATAACTGGTTTAAATTATACGGCGCTTTCACTTTATAAAGAGTTTCTATTATTTCTTTGCTTCCAATGCCAAAACCAACCCTTAAAGCACAAAGCCCAAAAGCTTTGGAAAGAGTACGCAAAACTATTAAATTCTCATAAGTATCAGTTAAGTCAATAACAGTTTCACCGCCAAACTCAATATACGCTTCGTCAACGGCAACAACAGCATTTATCTCTTTAAGCGCCTTTATAATGTCCTTTTTGGAAAAAACATTTCCCGTTGGATTATTTGGATTGCACAAAAAAACCACTTTTGCCTGCTCTTTTTTTGCTGCATCAATAACGTCGTCTATATTTACATCAAAGTTGCTTTCTGATTTTACCTTAACCGTTCGTCCCCCCACTACCGTATTTGTAATGTCATACATACTAAAGGTGGGGTCATGAACAACTACAGCATCTTTTTTATCCACATAAGCTTCCAGCAGCAGCCTAATTATCTCGTCTGAACCGTTGCCGCAGATTATTCTTTCCTGCGGCTGATTACAATATTTACCATAGGCTTTTCTAAGCTCGCTGCTGTTTGTATCAGGATAACGGTTAAATTCAAATTTAACGAGCATATCCTTTATTTCATCAATGTAGTCTGCCGTTATGTTCTTTGGATTTTCATTGGCATTTAAAATTATCTTTGCTGTATTTATCCCGGGATTATAGGTTTTTAATGACAGCACGTTTTCTTTACTGGTCTTCATATCTTACTCCTATGGAATTTGCATGTGCATCAAGTCCCTCTCTATTTGCGAATTCCATAATATCGTCCTTACACTCTCCAAGGGATTTTTCACCGTAATAAATAATGCTGGAACGCTTAATAAATGCGTCCACACCAAGGGCTGACGAGTATTTCGCCGTTGAGCTTGTAGGAAGGGTGTGGTTAGGACCAGCATAATAATCTCCAAGAGGCTCAGGAGAATACTGACCTAGGAAAATCGCTCCTGCATTCTCAACCATATAGAGCTTTTCAAGAGGATTTTCCGTCATTATCTCCATGTGCTCAGGTGCAATTTCATTGGAAACTGTAAACGCCATTTCGAGGCTGTCTGTAATAAAAGCTGTTCCAAACCTATCTATAGAGGCTCTGGAAATCTCCGTTCTCTTTAAATAGCCAAGCTGTCTTTCCACCTCGGCATCTACTTTTTTTGCAAGCTCTTCATCTGTTGTTACAAGAATTGAGCAGGCAAGCTTATCATGCTCCGCCTGTGCCAGCAAATCAGCGGCAACATACTTTGGATTTGCAGTGGAATCCGCTACAATCAGCACTTCTGACGGTCCCGCAATCATATCTATTGCTACTTTACCAAAAACACTCTTTTTTGCTCTTGCAACAAAAATATTGCCCGGCCCAACAATTTTATTTACCGGCTTTATGGTTTCAGTGCCGTATGCCAGCGCCGCAACAGCCTGAGCCCCTCCCACCTTATATATTTCGTCAACTCCGCAAACTGCCGCAGCGGCTAAAATGTGTGGATTAACCTTGCCGTTTTTTAAAGGCGGAGTAACCATAACTATGCTTTTAACACCTGCTACCTTTGCAGGAAGCACATCCATAAGCACTGTTGAAGGATAAGCCGCAGTGCCTCCGGGAACATACACGCCAACACGCCCAATAGGGCTCACCTTTTGCCCAAGAATAATATCCGTACCCTTGCCGCTTATCCAGGAATTTTCCAGCTGTTTTTCATGAAACCCTGTAATATTTGCCTTTGCTCTTTCAAGAATTTGAATAAAGCTTTTATCCACGTTATTTAACGCTTCATCAATCTCTTCCTTAGTCACTTTTATGCTGCACAGTTTAATACCGTCAAATTTTTCCGTATAATCAATAAGAGCTTTATCGCCGTCTTTTCTGACCTGTTTTATAATATCCGCAACAATTTTATCCACTTCATCAAAGCTGTCGTCGCTTCTATTTAAAATGCTGTCTATCTCATTTATATAGTTATTTTCATTTACTTTAATTATTTTCATCTTTACCCTCCATCTCCAGATATTTCTGAAGTTTTACAATTATTTCCCTTATCTTTTTGCTCTTTGTTTTAAAGCTGACCTTATTTGCAACAAACCTTGCGCTTATAGGGCATATATCCTCAATAACCTCAAGACCGTTTTCCTTTAAGGTCGTTCCCGTCTGCACTATATCCACAATTACGTCTGAAAGCCCAACTATAGGCGCAAGCTCTACAGAACCGCTTAAATATATTATATCTACCTGCTCATTTTTGGAAAGGTAATAATCCCGTGCAATCTTGGTATATTTGGAAGCCACTCTAAGCTTTTTATCTTTTTTCCTTTTAAAGCCCGTGGGCGCAGCCACCGCCATTTTGCATTTGCCAAAGCCAAGATCCATTATTTCGTATATATCCGCTTCCTCCTGCAAAAGAGTGTCTTTACCTACTATACCAATATCAACTGCCCCTCTTTCCACATAAGTTGGAACGTCTCCGGCCTTAACAAGCACAATTTCCACATCATCGTCTTCAAATATAAGCTTTCGCGTATCCTTATCAAAGGGATGTTTATATATCCCCAGCTTGTTAAACAGCTCAAAGGATTTTCTTGCAAGCCTGCCCTTTGCAAGAGCTATTTTAATCTTTTCCATATAACTTTACATCCCTTCTTTATCCAAATCAACAAGCTCTCCTTCAAGACGGCTGTAATCCATATCTTTTGTGAGACTTTCCACCACATAACCTTTACTACGCAGTTCCGCGCTCTTTAAAATTACATCGTTTATATTGCTGCCCACAACGATATAGTCACTTTTAATACTCCTCTTGTTTTCTATAGAAGCAAGAAGGCCATCCACATCAATGCCAAAGCCAACACCGCTGAAATTATCGTCTGCTTCTTCCAGCAAATTACCGTATCGTCCGCCGGATAACACAGGCTTTCCGTAGCCATAAGCATAACCTCTGAATATAACTCCTGTATAATAATTTAATTCCTGCATCATTCCAAGGTCAAAGGACACATGTTTTTCCAGCCCCTGGAGCTTTAAAACTCTGTAAATTCCACTAAGAGATTCCATGGCGGCTCTTGTGCCGTCATTACAAATAATTGCTTCCTTTTCAACCTCCTCCATACTTCCATAAAGATAAGGAACTTTTAAAAGCGCCCTCTTGGTTTTTTCTTCTATGTTAATGTCTTCAAGTATCTCTCCTAGGGCAATCATGTTTTTATTTGCAATAACTTTTTTTATTTTCTCCTTATTTGCCACACCTTTAAGAAGCGCAGTTAAATATGCCGTCTGACCTATATCTATTTGAAAATTTTCCTCGCAGCAGCCCTTTAGGCTAAGCAGGGCAAGAGTTACTGCCTCACTGTCGCAAAATGCTTTATTGCCTCCTATAAATTCAATGCCTACCTGGGTGTGCTCTTTTTTCTCATAGGATTCAGTATTTGATTTACGGAAAATATTCATATTGTAGTAAAACTTAAGATAACTTTTTCTATCCTTAAAATTGCTGATTACAGCCCTGACAATAGGCGTTGTCACATCAGGCCGCAGCACGAGAATTTTTCCGTTGCCGTCTATTATTTTAAGGGTTTTATCCTTGTCAATAGTATTTTTTATTTCACAAAAAGTATCGTAATACTCAAAGGTAGGAGTTTCAATTTTACGGTAGCCATAGCTTCTGTAAAGCTTTTTAAAATTATGTATCACTTTATCTTTATTTTCACTTTCCTTGCAAAGGGTATCTTTAACTCCTTCAGGAATAAAAGCCATATTGTTCACCTGTTCTTTCTGTTTTTATTATATTAGCACATTAACTTACTAAAGTCAAACATTTATATTTATTATAACATTATAAACTATTGAAAGTTTAAACATAATTTTACTTAATATTTTATTTACTAAAAGTCCCTTATTATTGATTAATTTACAAATATACTTTAAAATAAAAATATATGGGTTCTACGGAGGATATTATTTATGAAAAAATCTATATTCTACAAGCTTATCTACATATGTCTTATCGCTCTTATAATTTCGGGAGCGGTTTCAGCCTTTATACTTCAGGCAAACTATGAAAATACAAGGATAGGTGAGCTTACGCAGCTTTTACAAACCGCCTCAAAGGCAACAGATTCTAAAGACGCCTCATACATATCATCTATCACCGGCGGCAATCGTATTACCGTTATGGATATGGAAGGCAACGTTATAAGCGACAGCTCTATAAACCAGCCAATGGAGAACCATAGGCTTCGTCCGGAGGTTTCATCTGCCATTGATGGCAATGTGGGGGTTTCAAAGCGCACATCATCTACCATAAACACAGAAATGATGTACATAGCTGTTAACAGCGGCAGCTCTATATACCGCATTTCACTTCCTGTGAGCGGTGTGGATACAAGCTTTTTAAAACTTATTCCCGCTATATTTGCAGGAATTGCTCTGGCGTGCTGTGTTGCCGCTCTTCTTTCAGGGGGCATAAGCAGATCTTTAATTGCTCCCCTTGTAAGTATTAATGAAAATCTTGATCATATTAAACGCAAGGAATATGACAAGGTCAATTTTGCACCGTCTAAATATGAAGAAATAAGCTCTATAACAAACGCAATAGATGGGGTTTTGGAAGAACTCTCAGGATATATTGAAGATATCAGCAAGCAAAATGATAAAATGGATTTTATTTTAAACAACATGGGGCAGGGAATGGTGCTGGTAGATGAAAACACAAATATTATTCATTGTAACCGTTATGCAAGCATGCTTTTTAAAAACAGCACATCTATTGTGGGAAATTCCCTTTTAAGCCTTACCGGTGAAGACAAAATCTGCAACCGTACGGAAGAATGTATTAAATCCGGTGTTAGCCGTATGTTTGATATAAGCATACACGGCGGCGTTTATTCCGTGGTCATTGATTTTATTAATACATCCTGGCAGCAAAAGGGTGCGTTTATACTTATTACTGACGTTACTGAAGTTCGCAGCAGACAAAAGCTGCGTCAGGAATTTGTAGACGGAGTTGCCCACGATTTAAAAAATCCTATTGCTTCCATTGGCGAAAATGCCGACATGCTAAGAAGAGGACTTATAAAGGATGATGAGCAGAAAAAAGAATATCTTTATGAAATTGTTGACGAATCCATTCACATGAAAGAGGTTATTGACGATTTGCTCATCCTTTCCGTGCTTGATGAAACAAAGGATATTGCTGACTGTCCTGCCATACATGTTTATGATATATGCACTTCCGTTGAGGAAAAGCTGCTTCCAATGAGCCGTGAAATGAACCTTTCCATGAAGGTGGAAGGAAATAAGGATACTCTTGTTAAAATGAAGCCGGAACATTTGGAAAAGGTTATGACTGAGCTTATGACCAATGCAATTAAATATAATGTTAATGGCGGTAAGGTTATGGTCACCGTTGAGCAAAAGGGCGAAAAAGCAAAAATCTCCATTTCCAACACAGGCCCGGGTATAGACCCAATTCTTATTCCAAGGCTTTTTGAACGCTTTTACAGAGAGGAACAAAACAGAAGTGCCAAAATTAAAGGCGCAGGTCTTGGCCTTGCAATTATAAAGCACATTATATCTTTGTATGAAGGCAGAATAAGCGTTAAGTGTATTCCTGATGTGGGAACGACCTTTACTGTTAAAATTTAGGAAACTTAGCTATGGAAGTTGATTTGCACGGAATGGATGTTAAATTCGCACAGGGCTATTTAAAGGATATAATTGAGTTTACTTCGGAAAAGGAAATAATAGTTATCCACGGTTATAATAAAGGAAACAAGGTTATGGAAATGGTACAAAAAAGCTTTAAGCATAAAAAACTTAAACGAAAGATAAAAAGCCTTAACCGCGGAATTACTATTTTTGAACTGGAATAAACGAAATAAAAAACTCTCTGAAAGGAGCGGTGCTATGCATAATTGGACAGCTTACCTTGCGTCTTTTTATGCACATTAGCATCCTTAAACATTAAGTATGAAATTCAAATCAAAAGTTGATTGGTGGTTTAATGGAATTATGGCTTTTATATGTGTAATTGCCGTTTATCTGCTGATAACCGCCGGTATAACCAAAAGCCTTGAACAGCTATATAGCGGGCTTATTTGCTGCGCTATTGCCATTCTTATTATTTTCCCCGTTTACTTTTTTACATACTATGAAATTAACGAAGATACTCTAATTATTAAAAGTGGATATTTTTATAAAAATAAAATTCAAATAGCTCATATTAAGGCAATATCTCCTACTCACAACCCACTGTCTTCAGCAGCATTATCAATTCACCGCATTGCAATTTACTATAATAACGGTAAAAAAATTACCAACGAATTTATTTCTCCTAAAGATAAAGATGAGTTTATATCGGCTCTTTTAAAAATAAATCCGGATATAAATATTAAAAATATATAATTTGTTTATATCCGCCTGTGTGTTCCAAAAGCAGTGAAATAAAAAAAATAAAGCTTACCAACAATAAGCTTTATTTTTTATTAATAATATTATAACAATATTCCTATTGCAACTTTTTATCAATCGCTGTTTCTTCTGTGACGTTTAACTTCACCTTTAAAAAAGCGCATTATAACATAAGCTCCAACGCCTATAACTGCTGCGCCGCAAATATATACCAGCACATCAAAAAACATTACTGCTGTTTTCATTCACTTCACCTCTATAATATTATTTCCTTTATTCATATACTCTATAGCGTATTTATCATGGGTAGCTATTATCACCGTTTTTCCTGCTGAATATTCCATAACCGCATCCATAACTTGCTTTTTCATATTCTCATCAAGCCCTGTAAAAGGTTCGTCCATAACAAGAATATCATAATCAGCGCACAGCGCTCTCATAACCGAAACGCGTCGCTTTGTTCCCCCGCTGAGACTGCATACAGGTTTACCTAAATATTCACTTAGCCCCAGTGCCTTAATCATATTTATTTTTAAAGAATTATTTGTTATATACCCAATATTATCCTCAATACTCAATTTGTCAAAAAGTCGGTTTTCCTGAAATACCACACTAAACTTACAGCTATCCTCAATTTTAATTATACCCTTATCCGGATTTTCCAAACCAAGTATTAAGCGTATAACAGTACTCTTTCCTTTACCGCTGTCCCCGGTTAAAAAATTAATTTGTCCATCTTTAAACTCTGCATTAAAGTCTTTTAAAACATGTGTATCTCCAAATGACTTACTGACCTTAAGAAACTCTATCATTTATTGTATGCCTCTTTTCCACCATGGATACCATATGCCTTACGCTCTTTTCTGTAAGTGTGCTGAGCAAAATTATTACAACCGTCCACGCAAGCACATCTGCCGTTTCCAAATTTATTTTTGACATGTATATAGCCTCGCCAATTGTATTTCTGCATATGCCTATAACTTCAGCAGCAACACCTGATTTAAAACAAAATCCCACCCCTACGCTTACTGATGTAAGCAAAACAGGCATAAGCGACGGCAAATAAAGATATTTTAATCTTTTAAAAAAAGGCACTCTGAAAATTTCAGACATCTCCAGCATATTCTTTTCTATCATATTAAGTCCACTGTATACATTTTCAAATACTACCGGAAGCACTATTAAACATCCCACAGTTGTTGAAAGAAATCTTGTGTTTATAAAAACCAGCAAAAGCACAATAAAAGACGCAACAGGAATAGAACGAATCAAAATAAACACAGGCGACAGCACTTCATAAAACAGCCTCGCTCTATAGCAAATATTCCTGTCCCCATTCCCAAAATAAATCCCATCATTATTTTACTAAAAGAATTGGTTATAGTAAACCAAAATGCCCCGGTCTGTATCAACTGGACTATTCTCCCCGCAACCTCAAAAGGAGATGCGAGGAGAATAGAAGAACCGACTAAAATACTCCCAATTTGCCAAAGCCCTATCCAAAAAACTATTATAATAAACTTTTTAATTGCCGTAATAGATAGCTTCATCCGGCAGTTTACCTCCAACGGACGCCTGATTTTGCTCATAGAGCGCATTA
>CAJUEF010000010.1:27067-51225 GCA_910585035.1 uncultured Christensenellaceae bacterium
AAAATATCCATTTAGCTTTGTTTTCATTTCATTTCCTTCAATCATCACAATGTTACATAAAGGAATTGCCTTTTCTGCAACCTCTTTATTTACTATACCATAGGTCTCCACGAGCTTAGCCGCTTCCTCTACATTTGTATTTACATAATTTACAGACTGTTTGTATTCGTTTAAAAAGCTGTCTAAATCTGTCTTTCTGTTTTCTGCTATTTCCTTTCTAACAAGCACAACTCCTGTTACCAGTGCGCTGTCTTTACTTGCCTTTTCCCATTCTTCTGTAAGATTAAGGGCAATTCTAAGCTCAGGATTTTTTTGCAGCACAGTAGTCACATAAGGCTGGGGTAACACAGCAATAGACGCCCTATCCGCAATAATTTCACTTGCTGCTTCCGTTGCTTCAGATTTATATTCTATTGTTAAATCGCTGCTTGGATTAATACCGTTTTGAGACAATATATAATTAAAAGCATATTCCGGTGTTGTTCCCTTACCTGTTGAAATAACAGTTTTTCCTTTTAAATCATTTATGGATTTAACTGTTTCACCCTTTTCAACAACATACAAAACGCCAAGTGTGTTTATACCTGCAATCTTAACTTTTCCTTCCGTTTTATTGTACAGCACAGAAGCCAAATTAGCCGGCACAAGAGCAATATCCGCTTCACCTTTAGTTATCTTGCCAACTGCCTCATCTGCTGTTCCAAGCATTTCATAAGAATTATTTTTGTTATCCTCCATCATTTTCACAATTCCCATGGAAGTGGGTCCTTTAAGGCTTACAACTTTAAAGCCCCCATAAGTATTGGTGCTATCCTTTTGCGTTTCACCTTGTGTATTGCTTTTTGCACATCCTGTAAATAACAGCAGTGCAACTGCTAATGTAAGCGCTAATATTTTTTTCATAATTTCCCCCCGTCAGTTTATTAAAAACTTTAAATGTTTATAGATATTAATTATGTAAAGTTTACCACCCCATTCATTAAAAGTAAAGAATGCTTTTTGTTTGTTTATTTAAACAAAGCAAAAAAATAATAAAATAGAACCACGCTGAAGAATAAAAAATGTCGAAGTATGTCTTTACAAATATATAACTGTATGCTATAATTAGCGTAAATTTATATGCCTAATACACTATAAGTATTAATTATAAATTTCTTTGTGAAATATATTCGGGGGAATATGTTTTAGGAGTGAATTGCCGTGTATAGACCTAAAGGGTTTTATTTTTGGCTCATTGGTTTATCATTATTATTACCTTTAATGGAACTTATAGTTTTTTCCATAATATACAACTCTTTTATTGAACTTGCCGCTAGAATTTCCGCATGTTATATTCCAATAAGCATTATTTCCGGTATTTTTCTTTTATATTTAATGATGAGTACCAGCAATAAAAGTGGTAAAAAATATGTATTTTGCGGTTATATAATATCCATGTGTGTCACAATTGCTGTCAGCGTGTTTTTAAAAAACATTCCGCAATGGATAGTTGCAAACTTTATCGGCGGCGTAATACTAATAGGCGGAACACTCCTTGCTTATATAACTAAACCACGAAACAATCCTTTTTATATTTAAAAATTTTTTATTTAAAATCCGTAACAAAAAAGAGACTGATTAAAAATCAGTCTCTTCTTTATCATTTAAAGCAATTCAGAAGCCTTTTCTTGTTCTTCCTTATCTTTCTCTTTTTTCTCGTTCTTTTTATCCATTATATTAAAATAGAAAGTAATGCTAAAGCCAATTATAAGTAGTATAAAAGGAATAATTCCATCAGCTGAAAAGCTATAGCCCGGATATACCAGCATAAGAGAGCCAAGCACAAAACCAAGAATTCCTGAATAAGTGTAATTCCCATATTTATAAATAAACCTGTGTATTATTTTCGCGCATCCAAACACACCAATAATACAGCCTATACCAAGTGCGCACAAAAGCAGAAAATTAAATTCTGCAATTATTCCCATAACTTTTCCATAAGCTCCAATAAACATTAAAACAAAGGAGCCGCTTATCCCGGGAATAAGCATACAAGCCGCTCCAATAGCTCCATACACCATCATCATAATTATATTATATAAAGTGCCACCATTAAGCTGGGTTGACGCTCCACCCTCCGGAGAAACAAAGTGCATAAAAACCATAACACCAAAGCATATGGCGAAAGGAATTACAGTAAAAGGGTTAAACTTTGGAGTAACGGCTTTCCCGTATATCATTGGCACACTTCCCATGATTACTCCTAAAAAGAAAAATCCCGTGTCAACCGGGTAATGCTCCAGCAAAAATACCATGAGCTTTGCAAAGCCAAGAATTCCAACCCCAAGACCTGCAGCAAGAAATACAACAAACTTCCAGTCTTCCTTAATTTTAGTTCTAAACTGACTTATAAGACCAATAAGCTTATCATATATGTTAAATGAAACCGCTATTGTTCCGCCGGAAACTCCGGGAATAACATTAGCTATTCCCATAATTATGCCTATAAAAAAATTTTTCATTTTAAATCTCCTGCCATAAGCTGGCAACGTCTATTTTTAGAGATATTATATCAAACTGCATTTCATTATTCAATATAAGTTTTGTTAAAAAACCTCTTTACCTTTCTTTTAGAAAAAAGAAAGGTAAAACCATGGAAAATCTTTTTATCTATGCATCATTTACAAATGCCATTCTTTTTTAAAAATTGTGTCTCATTCAATCACAGCAAAAGCTACAGCATATTCCCTTTCATGGGATATAGACAAAAAAACATTTTCTGATTTCATATCTTTTAACCTTTGGTTTCCGTTATTACTAAGCAATACTTTTGGTGCTCCAAGATAGTCATATATAATTTCAATATCTTTAAATGATATTTCCGATATACCACAGCCCATAGCCTTTAAAATTGCTTCCTTAGCAGCAAAAACACCTGCAAAATGCTCCGCATTTTTATATGCCTCACTACCTGTAAGCACCTTTGCCGCTAAACTCTCTTTCACCCTGCTAACCTTAACTATATCAACGCCAGTTCCTTTAATCATCTTTACTTTCCTTTTCCAAATTTTCATATACGTCTTTTGCAATACTGTAGTCAAAACCATGTCTGCCCATGGCTGCAATAAACTTATTCCTGCGCTTATAACAGTCCTCTTCTCTTAACGCACGCACATACGCTTTTCGTCCGTATTCCATAGCAGCGTTAATATTATCATCTTTGGAAATCTCACTCATTACCATCTCAATAGCTTCTTTATCCACTCCCTTTTGGTAAAGACGCTGTTTTACAGCAAAACTGCCATACCCTTTCTTTTGCAAATACTCGACATATTCCGTTGCAAAAGCATAATCATCAATATATCCCCTTTTAATAAGCATGTCCATTGCAATTTCAATAACCGGTTTTTCAAAGCCCTTTTCCTTAAGCTTTTCTCTTAATTCCTTTTCTCCCCGAGAACGTATTGACAGCAAATAGCATCCTTTCATAAAGCACCTTTTACAATCATCTTCAAATATAATTTTTTCCATTTGCTTATTGTCTATATTTAAACGGGGCTTTAACTTATATTCGAGAACAGTATCAAAAAAAAGCGCGCAAACAAATCCATCTTCACAGTAAATATTGCACCTATCCTTAGATTTTTTGCACGCCGCAATTTCAGTTATTATCATAAATTAGGCTCCATAAACCTGTTAATAATCATAGTTTTTCCATTATATCCTGTCTCATTTATAAACGCCTTTAAAGCTTCCTTTTCCCCGCACGTAAGCACAACAGGCACACCTGTTTTTTCAGATACTTCGTTTATAATGTCGTAACCCTCTATAAGCTCCCTGCCTGTGCTGTCATAGGACATATTACTGTTATGTATAATTCCGTTTATCCTCATTGAACTTCCGGTTTCAATTTGATTCATCATATCAATTATGCTGCTAACATTCTTTGTAAAAGGCCTTTTGGTATTTACAACAAAAAATAACTTTCCTCCGTTTTCTCCCATTTTATGGCGGTACTGACCAAGAGCTTTGGAACCAACCTGGTCACCTCCGGCATCCAATATATAGTTTATATCCTTATATACGAAATATCCGCCCACCTTTGGTGAAAGCATAGGAGAATCCACATTGGTATTTGCAAGAACAGGAGCAATTACTTCAACACCAAAATTTTCCATTTCCTTTATTTTTTCGCTGCTTCTAAAATACGGATTTACAATATCCAAATCAGCTAGAACCGTCTTTCCCTTTTTACTTAAATGAGACGCAATATTAAGAGCTATCTCCGTTTTACCACTTCCATATGCGCCAACTAACGCTATTAAATATCTGTTCAATTTTGATTCTCCATATCATTTCTAATATTTACGCTTACTTTAACAGTGTTATTACCCACAAGGGTCACACCTTCTACCTGTTTAATAGTAGCGTCTGAAACTATGTTTGTTTTCGTCCCTGCAATGCTTATTCCTTCTACACTAAGGGAGTTAATCTTATTAAGTACATCACGTTTACCTACAATATCAATTTCATAAACACTTTGTTCAATATTGCTCACTGAGTATCCCGATGCAGGACTTCCCTCAATAGCCCCCTGAACATCCACACTTACAGTCTTTTTGCTAAACACATCTATAGATACAATGGATGACTGGGCGTTAAGACCGGTTACCTCATTGTTGTTTTCATCTACATATACTAGAGGAATGCTTGATTCGTAAACGTGGTTAGGGTTTTCCTCATAAGCCTGTATAATCCTGTTTGTATTTATATTCAGTATTGCTCTTGAAACCTTTTGCACGTTACTTTGACCGCCGGTAATGGTCACTCTGTCGCTTTGGGCTTTTGCTTCGCTAATCCAATAGTTATCAGGTATATCCGTATCATAAAGAATTTCCACAGGCACCTGTTTTTCAACATATTCTTCAACAGTTACTTTAATTTTAGAAGGCGAAAAGGATTTAACAACAACAGAACCATTGTTAGAAAAAGTATTAACAACAAATTCATATTCTCCCGGCTCGGTAATACTGTTTAAATCCACATAAGCATTTAAATTATTTACGCTTATATAATCAACAATATTAACGGCGCCTTCAATACGGACTGTCCCTGATTCCTTGGATTTTTCAGTAATAACCAGTCCTCTTTCTATAACATTTTCCGTTCCTCTAAATGTTACAGGCACATTCCGTATATCCGCAACTCTTGTGGTATTGCTGTCTGCCATAACAAAAGCCCAAAATATAAATGCAAAAAAAACGGATATTAAAATTGTAAAGCCCTTGTTTTTAAAATCTATCTTCATTGTTTTTCTTTCTCCTGATAAAGGACAGGGAAGCCAGCTTTTTTTTCTCTTCTTCCGTACCGTAAAGTTTTAAAAGGGCGTCATTTATCGCCTTTTTATCTAAATAACGGATTAGCTTTCCCTCCTGAGCGCTTGAAATAACTCCTGTCTCCTCAGATACAATAAAAGTGATACTGTCTGAATGCTCTGAAATCCCAAGGCCCGCACGGTGACGGGTGCCCAGCTCCTTTGATATTGTCATATTATCGCTAAGAGGAAGAATGCATCCGGCTGCAACTATTCTGTCCTCACTAATAATAACAGCTCCGTCATGAAGAGGTGTATTGGGCTCAAATATATTAAGTATAAGCGGAGTGCATATATCAGCATTTATAACAGTACCGGTATTTATAATATCAGAAAGAGAACTTCTTTGCTGTATAACAATTAAAGCGCCTATTTTCCTTTTAGAAAGCTCCAAAAGAGCCGTAGTCAACTGTCCTATTATCCTTTGAGCCTCTGTTTCCACATTTATTTTGTTAAAAACACTTCCTCTGCCTATACCTTCAAGGGCCTTTCTAAGCTCGGGCTGAAAAAGGATTAAAGCCAAAATTACTCCCGATTGCAAAAGAGTGCTTAATATCCAGCTAACTGCAGAAAGTTTAAAAAAGTCTGCAAGTATCGCTGCAATAAGCACCACGCCTATTCCTTTAAAAACCTGAACGGCGCGGGTCTCACGAATTGCCTGGAGCAGCTTGTATATGCAAACTGCAATTATTAATATGTCAACGATATCTCGAATGCCAAATTGCTTTAACGCCTGAAAAAAATTGAGAAATACCGAAGATATGATTTCCATATATCTACCTCTGTTTACCTATTGCAAAAACTGTGCGGACAAAATATTTTCAATAATAAAATATCTGTATCTCTCTCTTAAAAAACAATAGGCATAAATACGGTCATTCTCCAGCCGCACTACCTTCACCTTACGTCTGGAGATTCCGTTTTTGCCCATATACATAATAACCACAGGTTTATTTAATTCAAGGGACAGCCTTAATATTTTTTCCAAAAACCAAATCCTCACAGCTTCCTTTTTAATAGTATAGCACTTTTTATAAAATTAGAAAACCCTTATTATAAGCAGCCTTGTTCAAAATGCACAAAAAGTTTAGCGAATAAAAGAACTTTTAAACAGCCTGTAATAAAAATATTAAGCTGCAATACCATTTTATACAATAAATCTTTAGCCTTTAAAAATTTATTATGTAAATAAATTTTTCAGCTTGTTAATGGCATAGTTAACGCCGTATTGTGCCGCTTCAGTTGAATATCTGCTTAAAAGGTCCGGTGCGCCTGTCTTTAAGGCGTTACGGTTTTGCTGAACATATTTTATCTTTTGTCCTCCGCTCATCTGTCCCCAAAGAGCCTCAACAGCTTCCCTGTCCACCCCTGTTTCCGGCTTATAAGTCGTACTCTTTGTTGTCTTTGTAGTAGTGGTTACAGTTACTTTTTTGGTATTTAAAGAATCAATATATTTTTGAACATTTAAATTATGCTTTTGCCTGTCCAAAAGCAGCTTACTGTAATTTTGATAAAGCCCATCGTTATATTTCTGCGCATCAAAAAGGGTTTTATCTCTTTCTTTCTCCATTTGCGATGTAAGCTTTGCTATTTCAAAATTACGCTGGGCATTGTATTTATCCTTAGAATTTTCAAATTTTATATATTCCTCCTTTATCCCCTGCTTTAACTGGTCTGTCTTTCGCTGTTTTTCCTCATTGACATAATTTATATCCCTTGTCATTTTTAAATTGTTTTCTTTTTTACTGTCAATAAGATAACTGCTTCTTCCCATACCTTTACTCATAGCGCTGTTCATAAGCTGCTTTTCATTATCCAAATAGCTTTCTTTAAGAGTGTTTATCCTCTGCCCGTAAACAGGATTAAGAGCAGATATACTGCTGTTAATAGCCGCAATATTAAAATCCCTTTCCTTTGCGCTGTTATTTATATATGTATCATACAGTCCGTTAAACCTGTTTTGAGCCTCTTTTAATATTTCTCCGTCAGTCTTAACACTTGGTTTATAGTATTCTGGCTCCTTTGGCGCACTCATAAAATATTTGGAATAGTCCACTTTAGGACCGGCAACAGTCTTATATTCTTCCTTCACCGTTTTAGACGAAGAATAACTCGACCTGCTGCTTGCAATTTTCATTTTAGCCATTTTTTTCACCTCCGGTAAATTCACTTTTTATAAACAGTTCCCAATCCTCATCATAAAGAATATCTTCAATGTCATCATTAAAGACAATTTCATTTTCAATAATATTTTTTATTTCATCATCTATCCAATCGGCGCAGTTATATTCATCAAACATAAAGCACCTCCAATCTGGATGCAAAAGTGCTGTCTAGTTCAAAATAATGATTTTTTTCTCCTGTGTTGTCATAAAAAAGTATGCCTTTCGCCGTGCCGGCAATCATTTTGGATATAATCGTCAAAGGCAGCACTATGTTTACAGTTTCTCCACGCTTTACAGTGCAAACATCACCGTATTCTTCCACATATGAAAATGCGCCTGCGCTGGATGCAACATTGTGCACAAACGCCCTGAGCACTCCGTCATAAGCCAGCTGGTCATCTCCCCGCCTTTTAACCGTTACTTTAACCGATTTTATTACCTTTCCGCTAAGAGTGGTTTTTACCGACGCAGTATTAAAAGCAAGAAAACCGCCGCTTCCTTTTCCCTGTATTATCCTTCCGTTTATCATTTTGCTTCCCGTGTATGTAAATTTTGCACTGGCATTAAATACGGCTGTTTTAATTGCGTCTCTTGGCTGCTGGTAGTTTGTGCCAACAGTTCCTCCAATAATATACCCGTCAATTCTGCCGCCATTAGTTTCTTTGCTTATAACATTACCAACAGGAACAGTCCCGCTGGCATTTATAACAGCCATGTCATTCGCAATAACCGCAGCTTCATTCCCTTTTCCTTTACAGTCTACAAGATCCAAAAAGCTGCCTTTTGTGCAGTTAATTGCTATTTGACAGTTGTTTATTTCACAAAGGTTCATATACATCCTAAATGCATCAGATATGTTCACTCCATAAGACGATTGAGCATTATTGCTGTCCAAAACACAGCTTGTAAGAGTAAGATAACATGACGGGCCAATTCCCTTTATACAATAAGAATCTCTGGTATAAATATTAAGTCCTCTAACAAGAAGGTTATATCCGCTTCCACACATATAGATATGCCCATAAAGGGTGGCACTTTCCCCGAGAATACTAAGCCTTCCGCTTCCGCCATAATTTAAGTCTATATCCTCATGATATATTCCGCCGGAAAAATGTAAAATATATGACCCTTTTATATGTAAAGGCACGGCTTTTAGCGCTCTTGCTATGGTTTTAAAAGGCGCATACGTGCTTAGTCCCGAATTGGAATCCTTGCCTGAGCTGGAATTTATATATATGTTAACTGTTCCGTCTCCATAAAAGTTTCTTTCTGCAATAGTCATATTGGAGCATAATAAGTTGTCAAACCCACTGCCGTCTGTACTCAACACACTTGTGACGTTTCCGTTGCTGTCCCTTATATCCAAATTAAAAGAAGAAGCGGATATATTAACCGCATTCTCGCTTATGCTTACTCCGCTTCCGTCAATTTCATTAGGGTTTGAGGTATAGCTTGAAACACCCTCGCCTTCTCTGAGATAAATTTTGCGAAATCTAAACTCACCTTTTGCCTGTAATTTAATATAGCAGGACACAACGCCGGAAGGAACTGCAAAATCCGCTTTATACTGTTTCCATGTCCTGCTTGGCTCCAGTGTGCGAAAAAGCATCTGAACTCCACCTGTATCAGACGACTGACCTGAATACTGTCCAAAAACTCCAACATAAACGTCAACATTGCCATATCCTTCAAAACCAATAGTATATTTTTTACCCTCTTCAATGCGAATACTCTGCTGCAAAACATAACCGTTATTTACACGCACACATCCGCTTTCTATCGTTGCCGCCGAGTACAGCCAGCTGTCAAGTCCAAAATTCCAGTTACCGTTTTTAACAAGATTGTCTCCTCCGCCTTTGCCCACAGCTAAAATCAACTCATTGCTGCTCTGTTCAATAATAGACATCACTTCATCCTCGTCCATCTTGCTCTGAATGATGTTTTGAGCATTCTTATCCAAATCTCTATAGCCAATTCCGCCCATAACCTTTAACCATAACTGCTCCAGCTGATCGTTTAAGCTCTTAACAGATAAAGGTGAAAAATCAATAAACCGTTTAAACCCATTACCCATTTGCTATTCCTCCTCTACGTCCATGTATAAATCAGGGCTGTCAAGCTCAAAACAGCTGCCGTTATCACCGACTATTTCTACAGTGAACCTGCGCCCCCTTGCTCTTATGGGTATCTTGCAATAAGTATACTTATTGGACAGTAGTACATCGTCGGTAAAAGAGCCCTTATCCGTATTAATACAGACCCTAACTCTCCCGCTGCCTCTTGCCGTCATGCAAAGATACATCACATTTTTCACTTCGCCTTTTCCACCAAGATCATAGTCTCTGCTTTTCCAGTAACAGCTTATCCCCTTATCGCCAAAAAACACGCCTGAATTGTATTTGCAAACATACCCGTCCCCGTCAATTATGTACATGCCATCCTTATCAGAAAAAAACTGCTTTACTTTAAATCCTTTTTTCCTCAATATAACGCCGCTTGTATAGTCATATTCAATTACACAGTCCTCATCCATAGGCAAAAACATATAAAGCTTGCCGTAATAGTCGTGCAGCCTTGCTTCATTTATCCTGTTAAAATCAACTCTGTCAAACACAGCCTTTAAACGCTTGTCCTCTATTAGTTTTGCACTCATTCCGTTATAGGCACACAGCCCAAGATGATTTAAAAAAAAGCAGGTTTCACCGTTAAACGCAATAGTATGTTTGTTAATACAGCCCACATTTGAATTGATCTTTTCAACGCCAAACTCTCCGGGATAAGTGCCGTATATCCTGTATAAGCCAAAATCCTTAAATACAACAAGGTCTCCAAACAAAGATTTTATTTCCCTTATCCGTCCCCCGTCCCAGCTTGGTAAATCAATATAACCGCTTTCAATATCCACATTCCAGCTCTCCGGCGCAAAGCTGGCAGAGTAATAAACCCTGTCAGGATTTGCAGCGCTCCCTGCCATAAACACCCTTTCATTATGCAATTCTGTAAATGCAGCAACGGGAGGTCCTCCCCCAAGGGCGCTAACAGTGCTTCCGTTAAACTTTACCGGCACATTTCTGCCGTTGCATATAACGGTAATATAAGTGCTGTTCATTTGATAGTTCACCATTGAAAGGGTATCCTTGTCCGTATAATAGCCACTTTTTAAAACCGTGCCTGTTTCCATATTCTCAATGTTTCCATTGCGAAAAACAAGCTTCACCATTTTCCCGTCGCTTTTATAGTGGTTAAAATAATGCCTGCATCCAGCGGAATCGTTTATTCTCTTAAACCCTTTGCAGGATCGTAATATTCCCGCATCTGTTTCCACATTAAAACAGTCAGGAGAATATCCGTCTTTCATTAAATTAGGATAAGAATATAAATCCAATCCCATAAAAGGGGATAAGCTCATTTTAATTTCAGACATTTTTATCACTTCCAAATTTATTTTTGATTTTCATTCTCTTTGCTTCCATTAGTTTATTTAAGCCATTTAAATAGCTGGATAAAAATGCTTCTCCACGTGCCTGCCTTGCTTTGCTCCCCTTTAAAAACATACGGTAAGTGGCATAGTCACTGAGTATATAGTGAAAAGCGCAGCTGATTATAGGCTCATCCGTTTCACATTTAAGCTCGCCTGGAATAAATATATACTCCACGTCATAAATTCCATCGTTAATAAAAAGATACTCACTGTTGCGTGAGTATCTCATTTCAATTCCGTATTTATCAATCACTCTGCTTATTTCATAAAAATCACTGGCAATATCCTTTAATGCTATGCGGCTATTAACACTTTCACAAGTCACCGTCTTTACAGGTTTTAATTTTGTCACAACCGCATTTATGTATCCTTCGTTAATATACGATAATATTTCACCACCAAGTTCAAAAACAGTCTGAGTTTCGTCTTTTTCATTCATATTTCTAAGCACAGCCTTTATAAGACCGATAACATTCATCCGCTTCACCTCCGCAATTTATGTTTTCCCTCCCGCCTCCCTGTTTTAATTTATTTTCTTATGCGCTTATACCGTGCTCAATTCTAATCATCCACATAGGCTGAAGTATTTTCGCTGCAAATCCGTCAACCTTCCATCCGACTGTACTTATCTGGTCAAGAGGGTCAGACGTGCCCGCACTGCCTCTTGGCTTTATAATAGATTTTAAATTTCCTCCCTCAAGCTCAATAACACCGTAAGCATTTTTGCCAAAAACAAGCGTCTGTCCAATATCGCAGGAGGATGCACCGCCCCCGGCAACAACGGCAGCCTGAGTACTCTCCACAAAAATAACGCCAAAGAGCTTCCCAATTTCACCGGTAAAAAGCTGCTCGGCATTAGCGTATTTGCTCACATCCTGCCAAACAGGGTCGCTTTGCAAATCAAAGGTTGTATTAGGTCCCACAACAGCCACATAATAACCTTTGCCGTCTCTTACAAATTGAGGAGCTTTATTGTTTTTAAGTGTGCGGACAGCTTTGCGTATTTCCTCAACAGTCAGCACATCGCTTGCCGCCACCAGGTTTCTGGCGCTTTTTTTACCGGCATACTGCACCTTGTCGCCACTAAGAAGCTCATCTCTTATAAGGGTGTCAATAGTAAGTCCGCCCTGGTCGCCCATAAGCTCCACACTGTCATTAATAACCGGATCTATTGCAGTAAGGTCAAGCACGTCGGAAACAGCCACATACCCGCCGTATTGCTTTAAGGCAGCAGTTACCTCTGTCATGGCAAGGGATTGCCCGTCAGGAATAACCCCCTCTGTTAAAGCGTCCTCAACAGCTTCAAAAGGCGTCCATTTTCTAAACTGAACAACCTTTCCGTTGTTCTTAGGCACAACCACCTTTTGACCGTATTCGTAAAATACCAAATTCGGTTTAGCGTTAAGCAGCACCTTTCTGTCATAATAAGTCTGTATACTTTGTGATATAGTAGTAGATGTATTCATTGTTTATTCTCCTTATAATTCAATACGTTCGCCTCTGCGAACTCTTTTATCAATTTCTTCAATATCTTTAGCGCTAAGACTGCTTACGTCATAGCCTCCGCTTTTACCCCTTTGCTCCACATGCTCAGGACGTAAATTGCGGGATTTAATTCGATCAAGTATCTCCTTTTCAATCTCACGGTATAAATACTCAGGATTGAAATATTCATAAACCTTTCCCATAGGCTCCTTAAAACTAAGCATAACTGCAAACATAGGGTTTTTCTCTATTTCTGCAGCTAAATCAAATTCGGGAATAAGCTTTTTCAGTTCTTCCTCCTGAACCTTAATTTCTGCTAGAAACTCCTCGTCAATTTTCGGAACAGCATCTTTGTCCGCTTCCTGAATGCCCTTTGCAGTTACTCTGCTTAATTCCTCCATTTCACTTGCAGCCTGAAGATTTTCCTTTTTATCATTCTTTTTTAAATTCATTTTCTTTTCTCCTTAAACTTTTTAAGTAAACCGATAGCGGCTTTACCTGCCTACATAAAATCTTATCACTTTACCTTTCTACATTGTCTTCCAACTTACTCTCCATTTGCTCCGTTCTTGCTCTCACCCATTCCATCGCTCTTTCCCTGCCTTCAAATTCCATCATTTCAAGAGCCTCAATTGGTTGCAAAATGCCGTTTCTAAGCAATTCCAAAGCAAGCTCATTTTGATAAAGAGTGCGGTAAGGGGTCTGTTTTTGCACATGCACGCTAACGTCAAAATCAATGGCCCTGACGCCGCCGCCATACTGCTCTTTTAAAAGCATATTTCCGCTTAAATAATCATCCTTGCCATCCAGTCTGAACATACGGCTTTCCGTGTAGTTTTCACATATCACATCAATAACCATGCGGACCAGCTCTTCAAAACCGTCATATAAGTCGTCAATTATAAGCCTCGAGCGTTTACTGCCCGCTTCCTGCAACGCCATAATGGCGCTTGCAGCAGTAATGCCGTTTCCGCTCTCTCCCCTGCTGAACATGTTTTGTCCGCTCTCCTCTTTAATTGCGGAAAGCTTGTTGTTATAATGAGCCATAACAGCTGGGTTTAAAGGGCTTGGCTGAAACCAGCGCACACTGGAATCATCAATACGTTCACCTCTTACAACCTCGGTATTCCAGTCGCAAAGAGCAGCTTCATCCACATCTGCATTTCTGTTTACCAGCAGCTTAACCTTACCGGACATAAGCGCATTTTTGACAATTATCTGGTCAAGCTTATCTGCGTATATCTGTAAATTTTTAAATATATCTATTATAGAAAGTCCCGTAATCTTTCCGCCAATAGGATACAGCCTCTCAACAATAAAAGGGTATCTGCCATGAGCATAAATGCCTTTTGGAAATTCCCTTTCGCTTGCCTCAAGCAAGGTGTGTCCCGCCAGCCTCGCCATATGAACACATTCCCTGCCAAGTGTTTTGTCATAGGTTTTATACCAGTATTCAATAAGCATATATTCTTCATCATGCAATCCCCTTTTCCCCTCGCGCACATATGCTTCCGTTTTAAATTTCGGCGTCTCCTTTGGATATCTGTCCTCAAACCACTGCTTAGGATAAAAGTAATATTTAAAACAAGCCCGTCCAAGCTGAATGTTACTAACGCTGTCATCCCATAAAAAGCTGTCAATGTCCACATTTTTTATGTTTACATCCCCAAGCCCGCCGTAAAGGCTGGTGTCCCAGTATATCTCCTGTATGCTCATGCCCTTTTTAAGCATCTCTCTGCACTTATCGCGATACACCCGTTTGTAGCCTCTGCGCTTTAATATGTATTCAATGTATCTGCCAAGCCTTTCAGCAATATTCTCATCTCCCCTTTCCTCACCAAGAATAATAGGCGACGGATAGTTGTCCATAATATCCGCCAGCATATTTTCCAAAGTGGAAAAAATAACAGGCGTAACCGGCTGGGGTTCACCTGTTTCCTGTTTTTTTATTCCTTTCCAGTGCTGGGCCTGCCAAAAATTTTCATTGCTCCTGCATTTGTCTTTATATTCCCGCGTATCATTATAAAATGTGTCAAACAGCGTATACACGCTGTTTACCCATTGCTCGTCAAATTTCATCCTCATCCTCCCTCACAATTCCCGTTATAACATTTATAACCCGGTTAGCTCCATTTTCTCTAACGTTTAATTTCTGTTCTTCAACAAACCGTTTCCAAGCATCAATACCAAACAAATCAAAGAATTTTTCCAGCTTTTCAAGAGCCTTTGTCTTGTCCAGCAGCTTTATTTTTCCTCCGGAAGCTGAAACGCTCACTTCTTCAATAAGCTGCCCGTCCACCTGGTCACAGTCTTTTAAATAAACATAACTGCCCTTTTTACCGTCCTTAGTGTAATTACCAAACTCCACATAATCCGTTATATCAGCAAAAGCAATACGAATGTAAAGTTCCAGCACATCTCGCCCATTTACAAACAGTTCGCCCATCATCTCTTCCCGAAGCCTGTCAATTTCCTTTTTCACTTCTTTATTTTTAAGAAGCTCATATCCATATTTATCTTTGTATCCTGCCCTTTTGGCAGCACGTCTTGCATTAAAATCCTGTAAATAAAAAAGGCAAAACTTCTTTTGCCTGTCGCTTAATCCCGCTATTTATCTTCACCCCCGTATTTTTACTTATACTACAAAAAATCATTATTCCTTATTTCATTTTCTTCAAGAGGGTTAAACACCTTTGGTTTTCTTTGAAGTGCCTTTTTCCCCCTTATTCTGTTCATTAAAAAGTACCTCATTGCATCGTAAATGTGGTCCTCTCCCTCTGTGTTTATATCCTCCGGCCTATACTGGTCATATTCCAGAGCAGGAACAGTCCTTATAAAATCCCTGCACGTTTCAAAAACATATAAACCGCACCTGCCCTCACCGTCAAATTTAAGCCTGTCATGAACGGCCATCTTGCCGGATATTCTTGCATTTTCTCCCGGCAAAAAGTAAATACCTTCCTTTTCCATCTGCAATGCAACGCTTTCTCCTCTGGAACTATCCCATATGCTTGGGTCGGCATAAGAAGCCTTTATAATATCGCCTTTGTCCCTGTTTATAATTCCCTTTGCAATTTCTCTTGGCGATAGTCTCACACCCACATTAGGTGCGCTTGCTCCATACCATTCCTTATATAGGTAAACCTCATCCCTTTCGCCAACCGCCCACCACAGCACGCTGAAAGGGCGGGAATACCCAAAATCAAAAGACCGGAATTTAATATAATGATCCGGCAGCTCAAAAGGCTTAATAACATGTGTAAAAAGCCTGTCCTCGTAATGGGCAGGGTCATCTGTCCACTCGGAAAACACCTGTCCTTCAAAAGCATCCCATTTGCCAAGAAGATAAGCGTCTCTTATTGCCTTTGGTTTGTTTTCCAGCTCGAAAATATAATCCTCGCCAATATATGGATTATCCGTTACAAGAGCAGGTATGTAAAGCCTTGTCCTAATCCTCTCCCGTCCAAGCACCTTGCTGAATACAGACGTTTCATATTCCGTATTATAAGGTGCTATATCTACAAAATAGCTTTTTACAAAACCGTGTCCCCTGCCTCCGGGATTGGACGTGCATCTGACAACAGGTTCAAATCCAAGAGCTTTATTTACCCTTAGCCTGCTCTTTAAAAAGTCGTATTCCTCCTTTGTAAAATGAGTTAGCTCGTCTATATAAAGAGCGTTAATTTCCGCCCCCTGATATTTAAACCTGTCCTCCATGTTTCTAAGCTGCCTAAATCTTAGTAAAGACCCGTTTTTAAACATTATTTCATGGGATGCAGCACGATACATTCCAATTTCATCTGTAAGCTTTTCTCTTGCTATGGGTATTAAATTGTCCTCCAGCTCCTTATAACTGCGCCGGAATATGTACGCTTTAATTCCACCGTGTCTTAAACATAAGTCCATAGCGTCCATAACAATGGCATATGTCTTTCCCCCTCCGGCAGCGCCGCCAAAAAGCACCTCATTTGCTTTGCTCTTATGAAACTGCCTTTGCTTTTCCGTAGGCTCATACTGAAAATTTAAAACATTCACGCCACTATTTCGCCAAAGAAAAAGCCTCTTGCAATTTCCTCAATCCCCTTTTTTCTATGTCTGTTAATAGTGTTATTGCTGATATAACGTCTCATTGCTATCTGGTCCCACTTTAATCTTTTTATGTATAAATCCTGTATTACGTTTTTGGTATCTTCAGGCAAACAATCAATAGCTGTATGCAGCTTTTTCAATTCAATCTCTCCCGATGCAATTTGTTTTTCCAGCCGTTTTTTGTTTTCTGTGTTTATGCGCTTATTCACATTTCTAAAAACCATGGCCACCCTTGCAGTATCGTCTCTCAATCCACTCTTTCCCCCTGGGGGCGTGCCCGCCATACCAAGGCTCATACCCTCAATAGTCTCGTCAATAGTTTCTATTTCATGATGCTCCAGTTCAATTTTCATCTGCTGTAAATCATTTAAAATACTGTGATAGTTTTTCAGCAAGTACTCCACATAATCTGTCGGTGAAGTTAAAATATCCATTTTTATCCTCCTTGATTTAACAATTTGTTAATTTTAATATAATAATAGCTTGTACTTATACATATTGTCAATTAATTTATTTGAATTTATGCAAATTTTGTAGTATAATGTTAAAAACAAAATGTAAAGTATTATTTGTAAAAATACGGAAAGGTACTATTATGCAAAAGTTTGGCGAGCGTTTAAAAGAGCTGCGCTTTAAAAATCGTTACACTCAAAAACAGGTTGCAGATGATTTGGGTATGACCTTCAGCGCCCTTTCTCAATATGAGAACGGAAAAAGAACACCTAAAAATGAGGTTCTTATTCAGCTTGCGGCTTATTATAATGTCAGTGTAGATTATCTCCTTGGCCTCAATAATAATCCGATTAAAGAGTATGATTTCACTCCTGCAGATGATAATGTCCCTGCGGCAAGCAACACAGTTTACAAATATGATTCTCAGGATGATAATCATTTTGAAACTGATTTAACCTCCTCAAAAGCAAGAGTGCTTGCTTCCATAAACAGGCTTCCAAAATCAAAGCAGCTGGAAGTGCTTGCCGCAATAGAACTGCTCTTAGGAACGATTGCCGGCGCTTAACTCTTCCCTTTCCAGTTTCTATATTAGCAAATAAACACTCTTTATTGTCTATCAACTTTGTATCAGTTTTATATGATTTGATTATTATAAAAAGTGGAGGAAGGATAAATGAATTCATTTGATTATTACAATCCCACATTTCTTATTTTCGGAAAAAACAGGGATAGCGAAGTGGGAAACATATTAAAGGATATGGGAGTAAACAAAGTCCTGCTTCATTATGGCGGCGGCTCTATTAAGAAAAACGGTGTATATGATAGAGTAACTTCGTCTTTAACATCAGCAGAAATTAATTACATTGAACTTGGAGGAGTAGCTCCAAACCCACATTTGTCCATGGTGCGTCGGGGCATAGATATTTGTCGCAGAAGCAGTGTTGATTTAATTCTTGCCGTAGGCGGCGGCTCCGTTATCGACTCTGCTAAAGCAATAGCAATAGGCGCAGCAAATAATGAAGATATATGGGATATCTTCCGCAAAAAAATGCGTATAACTTCCGCCCTTAAAGTCGCAACTGTTTTAACCATTCCGGCGGCAGGCAGTGAAGCCAGCCCAAACACAGTTATAACCGACGAGGTGCATAAGGATAAAATAGGTTATGGCTCCAAACTTTTATATCCTGTATTCAGTATAATAAATCCTGAAATATTCACATCCCTTCCAAAGGACCAAATTGCCAACGGCATTTCGGATATGATGAGTCATATTATGGAACGTTACTTCACAAACACGGAAAATACGGATATTACAGATTCCATGTGTGAAGGGGTTTTGAAAACCATTATTAAAAACGGACGCATTTTAGCAAAAGACCCTGGCAATTACAATGCTTTAGAGCAAATTGGTCTTTGTGGAACAATAGCCCATAATGGTATTCTTGGCCTTGGCAGGAATGAAGACT
This sequence comes from uncultured Christensenellaceae bacterium, assembly GCA_910585035.1. GTDB lineage: Bacteria > Bacillota > Clostridia > Christensenellales > MGBC116941 > MGBC116941. The sequence goes on from CAJUEF010000010.1 coordinate 45,560, forward strand.
GGGCGTGTCACGGCATGGGTCATGAGCTCAGCGGAATGTATGATGTTGCCCACGGCTCCACCCTAAGCGTTATGACTCCGGCATGGATGGAATACGTCAAAAATGAAAATAAAGAAATGTTTGTTCAGTTTGCAGTAAATGTATTTGGCATCACAATAAATCTTAAAAACAGCGACGAAGTAATAAACCGGGGAATAAACTGTTTAAAACAGTTTTATAAAGAGCTTGGGCTTCCTACATCAATGCAGGAGCTAGGTGCAAACCAAAGCGACTACGAATATATGGCAAAAAAGTCAACTAGAGAAGGCACTGAATTTTTGCGCAGCCTTGGCGGTATAAAGATTCTTAATTGGAAAGATGTACTAAATATATACAATCTGGCAAGCAAATAGTCTTTTATTTTATAAAAATAAAAATCCATTTACAAAATAAGCTTTCATTAACCAAATTAAAACAAAGAACTTTTCATAAAATAGTCTGTAAAGGAGGTAAACACTAATGAATAAATCAATGGTTATCGCAATTACAATTTTGCTGATTCTTGGAATAGCATTTATTATCGCTTCAAAAATTGCTCCAAATGTACTCTTTACAATTGGAATTGTTTCAGTAATTGCCGGCATTCTTTTAACTGCATTCGTCCTATATCAAAATTATAAAAGCAATTGATTAAAAGCATGTTTTATTTTAAAAACCGGCTAACATATTAAAAATAGCGGCGCCTTATTTAAAAACGGTATAATCATTTTTGATTATACCGTTTTCAAAAATAGTTATCTAAATAATCTTTTATGCTATTTAACAAAAACCGCTTTACTTTTTTCGTTATAATTACTAATTAAAAATAAAAAAATACAACTTTTTTTAAAGTAAGTAAAATTTTTACTTAAAGTAAACGCCTGTTATTTCGAAAAGAAATATAGAACATAAATTTGGGGATGATTTTAATGACCGAAAAGCCTTACATATGGAAAGATGACCAAATAAAAATTAAGAGCAGCTTTCTTTTTTTATTTTCTGCTCCTTTTATTCTTTGGCAAACAGCTCTCCTTGGCTTTTCAGGTCCAATTTCTTTTTTTGGAAGAAACCCTATTCCCGTTTCTCAAAATTATATAACCTTTATAATTATAGCTGCATATTTAATATCCTTTGGAGCAGTTTCCGTATTCACAAAAATAACAGCTTGGATAGAGCGTATTTTAATACCCACAGCCTTTATTTTAACTTTGCTTACCCTTTTCCCTTTCCCGGAAGATACTATTGCAATTTTTCTGTATATAAATACATTTATCTGTGTATTTTCCATTGCTGTAACAGCTTCCCTTGCTTGCCATTTGTTCACCGTCTCAACAACATGGACAGACGGTATTATAGCAACAGGGTTTAGCGGCATTATAATAGCTCTTTTAAAAAATAGCTTTTATAAACCTGATTTTACCTTTTTAACCTTTTGCTCCCTTATTTTTCTTGCAATGCTTACGGTTTTTTTATATCTTATTCCGGGAAAAACGGCAGTTCCTTTTGCAAAAAGAAGCGACCAGGTAAAATTTCCATCTATTGTGTTTGTGGGGATTTTACTTATAATAACGCTCTCAAACCTCCTTATGGCATTTGCAATATCTTTTTCCCAAAAAGCAGTCCACGGTATGAGTACCCTTTATTTAGCTGCTGCTGTTTTTGCTGCGCTTATACAGCTTATCCGCAGAACTTTTCGAAGCCGTTGCTTAAAAATATACAACGCTTGTTTCTTGCTCGTTCCGGCAGGACTGATACTTACTTATTTTGCACAAAGCATATCTCAGTTATATTTAGTGTGCTGCGTTCTTATGAGCTTTACAGTTATTTTTTCAAACCTGTGGATTTTCTTTCTTTCCACAGCATTTTCCATGTATCCCACCAGATATATTGCTATTGCAGGAACAGCTATAAGCGCTTTAATTCCGTTATTTCATAACTGGCTGCTAAACGCTGTCGGTGGCGCTTCACCTGTTTTTTCCATAATTTATATGTCAGCTTCCATCTTCCTTTGCCTGCTCTACTTTTATTTGGAACCTTACTTTACATATTCCTGGGAAAGCAAAACCTTAGGCTCAAATATTAAGCTGGTAGGACATCCATTTTCTCTCCCTCATAAAGTCCAAAGCTCAAGAAATCCTCATCCCTTCGACATCCTTTCTCCTCAAGAGCTTATGGTAGCCAAATTGCTTTTAGAGGGACATACAAAGCGTTCCATAGCTAAGAATATGTGTATTCCCATTGACGTGGAAAAAACACTTCATAAAAACCTGTATTCAAAGCTGAATATTTCATCAAAGCGTAGGCTCTTCCGCATGATTTCAAAGCAGCCTTATGAATTTTAATTTAAAGGAGCAGTTATGTCTAAGCTACCTCGTGATTTTTATATAAGGGATACTATTACCGTCGCAAAGGATTTACTTGGAAAAGTCATAGTCCACAAATCTGACAACGGAGTTACAAAAGGAATAATTGTAGAGACCGAAGCTTATTTAGGTCCTAAAGATGCCGCAGCCCATTCCTACAAAAGCAAAAGAGAAGGACGTACCAATATTCAATACGGTATTGGCGGCTTTGCCTACGTATATCTTATTTACGGCATGTACTACTGTATGAATATTGTAACACAAGAAGAAAACGTACCTGAAGTAGTGCTTCTTCGGGCTCTCGAACCTTTAGAGGGTATTCCACTTATGATGCAGCGTAGAAATACAGATAAGCTTAAAAATCTTTGCAGCGGTCCCGGCAAGCTATGTATGGCAATGGCAATAGATAAAACCTGCTACGGTATGGACTTATGCGGGGATCAGCTTTATATTGATGACGCGCCTTCTTTACATCCTGAGAATATTATCGCCTCTAAACGCATTAATATTGACTATGCAGGAGAAGCAAAGGATTACCTCCTGCGTTACACTATTAAAAATAATAAATTTATCTCTGTTCCTGTGCGCAATTAGAAAATAAGCTTGCGCTTTTTAGTATGGCTTTGTTTACAGTGCACCAGTAGATATTTTGAGTGGCTTTTTATTGATGTATATAAAGTACTTCAATCATAAAACGTGCCCCATAAGAAAAACCCTCTGCAAACACTTCAGCTATTTCATCCGGCATTAAATTATAGCATTCTGATATAAATTCATCAAGTTCATCCTGCATTTTAAAGTCAAGCTTTTCCGGTATTAAACACTCCTTAAGAGCAAGCTTTTTTATTTTTTCTTTATATTCATCAAGTATTGGCTTCATTTGTTCTTGTGGAGATATTTCCCCATTATATAATTGTTTTAAAATGTTTTTCATATTATTTTTCTTCATATTATATTAATTATATGAATATATTTTAAATCATATAATATGAAATTGTCAATACCTTAAATTACTAAATTTATCTTGACGGCAATAAATAGTTTATGTTAGTATAATTTATGAGGTGTAAAGCAATGGAAACAGACAAAATAAGATATACTGTTATAGTTGATAAAGAATTACTCGATAAAGTAGAAGATTTCCGTTTTGAAAACCGATATACCAGCCGTTCTGCCGCAACGGAAGCATTAATTCGCATTGGTGTTGAAACTGTAGAAAAGCAAAAAGCAAACAAATAAATCCCATTTATATAAATGGGATTTATTTGTTATTTATTCTATTTATTACTTTAATTATAATCCTTTAAAATCCCTATAATTTATATCATGTTATTATTACCTGGGTGATATTATTTATGGAAAAACTAAAGAAAATAAAAAAGTTAAAAAGAATTAAAGAGCTTCGCGAAGATAACGATTTTACCCAGCAATACATTGCCGATTTAATTCATATAAACAGGTCTAATTATTCAGCCTATGAAAACGGCACTAACGCAGTGCCTCTTGAAGTATTAATTGCACTTACAAAAGTTTATAAAGTCAGTTCTGATTATATTCTCGAATTAACAGATAAAAAATAGCTTTTTATAATTGTTTAAAAAACAAAAAAGACTGCCCGAATAGGACAGTCTTTTAAATATTAAGCAAAACTTATTTAAGCTCAACTGTTGCGCCAACCTCTTTAAGCTGCTCTTGAATTTTCTCAGCTTCTTCCTTAGGAGCGCTCTCCTTAATTGTCTTAGGAGCGCCGTCAACAAGCTCCTTAGCTTCTTTAAGGCCAAGACCGGTAATCTCACGAACAACCTTAATAACCTTAATTTTCTCAGCGCCTGCTTCTTTAAGAACAACCTCAAAATCAGTCTTTTCTTCAGCAGCAGCTCCGCCAGCAGCAGCCCCGCCTGCAACCATTACAGGAGCAGCAGCGCTAACGCCAAATTCCTCTTCCATAGCTTTAACAAGGTCATTAAGCTCAACAACTGTAAGACCTTTTATTTCTTCAATAATCTTTGCAAAATCAGCCATTTTATTATCCTCCATTAATTTTTAAATGTTCTTTTAATTTTCTGCATAGGCGTTTTAAAACCTTTAGCAGCATTCTCATATGTTAGAAAAAAGATTTTATGCTTCTTCCTTTTCCTTTTGCTCCTTTATAGCATTAAGCGTATAAACCAGGTTCATAATAGGAGACTTGATAGAACCAACAGCCTTTGCCAGCAGTTCTTCTCTTGAAGGCAGGGAAGCAAGCACTATAACGTCATCCTTAGCAGTAAACTCGTTATTAAAAATACCGCATTTTATTTCCATCTTATTTACAGACTTAATAAAATCATAAGTAATCTTAGCAGGAGCAACCTCATCTTCATAACTGAAAGCAACAGCGGTAGGACCCTCTAAAAACTCTTTTATCTCATCAATACCCTTGCCTTCAATAGCTCTGTTAATAAGAGTATTTTTAAGTACTTTGTAATCAATTCCCGCTTCTCTGTACTTGTTTCTAAGCTCAGTAACTTCAGCAACAGTAAGACCTCTATAGTCAATAAGCACTGCGCTTACAGCACGGTCAAAACGGTCTTTAATCTCTTCAACCACCTGTTTTTTCTCATTCAAATTAGCAGACATTTTTTCACCTCCAAACAAAAAGTCCTTACCAGGACAGCACAAGGTAAGGACATTAAGCCTAAATCAACCTCGGTCGGAAATTAAGCGTACGCACCGACTGTCTCTGGTAAACAAACTATATTTTATAGAGTTTATGTTAACACAAAACTCCGCACTTGTCAATATTAGTACTTGGCAGCGTTAATCTTAATACCCGGACCCATAGTGGAAGAAATAACGATACTCTTAAGATAAGTGCCCTTTGCAGCGGCCGGCTTTGCCTTAACAATAGCCTCAATAAGCACTTTATAGTTTTCTTCAAGCTTTTCCTTATCAAAAGAAGCTTTACCAAGAGGAACGTGACAAATAGATGTCTTGTCAACACGGTATTCTACTTTACCTGCCTTAACATCGGATACAGCCTTTGTAATATCCATTGTAACTGTTCCACTCTTTGGGTTAGGCATAAGACCCTTTGGTCCGAGTATCCTTGCAATCTTACCTATTTTAGCCATCATATCCGGAGTTGCAATACACACGTCAAAGTCAAACCAGTTTTCCTTTTGAATTTTCTCAATGTATTCTTCACCAATATAATCAGCTCCGGCAGCTTCAGCCTCTTTAGCCTTATCAGCAGCAGCAATAACAAGAATACGAACCTTTTTACCAGTACCGTGAGGCAGCACA
>CAJUEF010000010.1:51235-54396 GCA_910585035.1 uncultured Christensenellaceae bacterium
ACCACGAACCTGTTGGTCTGCATGTCTTGGGTCAACACCAAGTCTAATAGATGCCTCAATGGTTTCATCAAATTTCGCCTTGGCAGTTTGCTTAACTAAGTCAATAGCCTCAGCAGGTTCATATAGCTTGGAAGAATCAATAAGCTTTACGCTCTCTAAATAATTTTTTCCACGTTTCATTAAACTTTCCTCCTAAAGTGGTAATCTCGAAGGTAAACCTTCTCCCACGGCGCCTATTTGCGCCTTATTTACAGAATTTTTATAAAAGCCTTAACGGGCTTTGCTTTAAAAATTCATTTTAGCTTAGTAATACAGGTTTATTTATTCAGCTACAGTAACGCCCATAGAACGTGCTGTGCCTTCAATCATGCTCATTGCAGCTTCAATACTTGCCGCATTTAAGTCAGGCATTTTAGTTTCTGCAATTTCTTTAACCTGTGCCTTTGTAATTGTAGCAACCTTTTCCTTATTTGGAACACCGCTTGCTTTAGCAATTCCACATGCTTTTTTAATAAGAACGGCAGCAGGCGGAGTTTTAGTTACAAATGAGAAAGAACGGTCAGCATAAACAGTGATAACTACAGGAATAATAAGTCCTGCGCTCTTGCTTGTACGCTCGTTAAACTCCTTACAAAAGCCCATAATATTTACACCATGCTGACCCAGGGCAGGACCAACTGGTGGAGCAGGCGAAGCCTTTCCTGCTTCAATCTGCAGTTTAATGTAACCGCTTATTTTTTTTGCCATGATTTCATGACCTCCCTAATACATAAATGGTGGTAATAGCGAGCTTTTTACTCTCCCACACTAAGCGAGTAAAGCTCTAATCGATTGATTTGACCTGATAAAAATCCAGCTCAACAGGAGTTTCTCTGCCAAACATAGAAACGTTTACCTTCATTTTCTGCTTCTCTGGGCTCATTTCGATAACATCGCCCACAAAGCCCTCTAAAGGACCGCTAACTACCTTGACCGATTGCCCCACTTCAATATCAAGCACAATAGGCACACTTTCAACTCCCATAGAACAAACCTCTTCATCTGTAAGGGGAATTGGTTTTGAGCCCGGCCCAACAAAGCTTGTAACCCCACGGGTGTTGCGAACTACATACCAGGTTTCATCATCAACTAACATTTTTACAAAAACATATCCCGGAAAAACTTTTCTGGAAACAACCTTTCTTTTGCCATTTTTTATCTCAATTGTCTGTTCCATGGGAACCTTAATTTCAAAAATTCTGTCTCCCATGCCTCTGGCTTCAACGGTTTTTTCCAGATCAGATTTAACCTTGTTTTCATATCCGGAGTAGGTGTGTATAACATACCACCTAACATCCTCAATTCTATCCTTTACTTCTTCAGACATAATAAAATGTTAAAAGCGCTCAAGGCTTTTAAATTCCTCCTAAACTGTAAAAGCTACAGAACCAGCTTAATAATGCTTGAAATAACATAATCAAAGCCGCCGGTAATTGCACCAAAGATAATTACAAAGGCGATAACAGCCCCTGTGAGCTTAATTGTCTGCTCCTTTGTAGGCCAGGTAACCATCTTCAATTCACTTTTTATGTCTTTGAAAAATTTACCTGTTCTTTTAAAAAAGGAATCCTTTTTAGCTGAATTGTCCTTTTTTTTGTCAACGACATAATTTTTAGCCATTCTTACACCTACTTAGTTTCCTTGTGTATAGTATGCTTTCTGCAAAAGCGGCAATATTTACTTAGCTCTATTCTGTCCGGAGTATTATTCTTGTCCTTTGTTGTATCATAATTACGTTGTTTGCACTCGGTACAAGCCAATGTGATTTTTACACGCATTCATTACACCTCCAAGCATTGCGCCTTATTTAATAAAAGCACAACTGCCAATTATTACTATAAAGCAGGTACAGAGCTGCTTTACAGCAGCTCTTTTCCCTGCGCCATTAATTACTCAATAATGCTGGTAACAACTCCGGCGCCAACAGTTCTGCCGCCTTCACGTATAGCAAAACGAAGTCCCTCTTCAATCGCAATCGGAGTAATAAGCTCTATCTCCATCTGCACGTTATCTCCAGGCATTACCATCTCAACGCCTTCCTGAAGCTTGATTACGCCTGTTACGTCTGTTGTTCTGAAATAAAACTGTGGTCTGTATCCGTTAAAGAATGGAGTGTGTCTTCCTCCCTCTTCCTTCTTAAGCACGTATACCTCTCCGTTAAAGTGTGTATGTGGCTTTATTGAACCAGGCTTTGCAAGTACCTGTCCTCTTTCAATATCTGTTCTCTGCACACCTCTTAAAAGCAAACCAACATTGTCTCCTGCCTGTGCGTCATCCATCTGCTTTCTGAACATCTCTACACCTGTTACAACTGTTGAGCTGATTTCATCTTTCATTCCTACTATCTCTACGTTGTCGGAAATCTTGATGGTTCCTCTCTCTATTCTTCCTGTTGCAACTGTTCCACGTCCTGTTATGGAGAATACATCCTCTACAGGCATCAGGAATGGCTTATCTACGTCTCTCTCCGGTGTTGGAATGTAGCTGTCTACCGCATCCATAAGCTCTAATATCTTCTTGCACCAGTCATCGCTGTTGATGTCTGCTCCGCTCTGTACTGCTTCAAGAGCTTTAAGCGCTGATCCCTTTACTACAGGAATATCGTCACCAGGGAACTCATATGTGCTGAGAAGGTCTCTTATTTCCATCTCTACAAGCTCTAACAGCTCCTCGTCGTCTACCATATCAACTTTGTTCATGAACACTACAATGTATGGCACGCCTACCTGTCTTGCAAGCAATATATGCTCTCTTGTCTGTGGCATTGGTCCGTCAGCACTGGATACTACAAGAATTGCTCCGTCCATCTGTGCAGCGCCTGTTATCATGTTCTTTACATAGTCGGCATGTCCTGGACAGTCTACGTGTGCATAGTGCTTTGTATCTGTCTCATACTCTACGTGTGATGTGTTGATGGTAATTCCTCTTTCCTTCTCCTCAGGTGCCTTATCTATCTCATCATACTTTGTTGCTGTTGCTCCACCCTTTTGGCTCAGCACCATTGTGATTGCTGCTGTAAGTGTTGTCTTTCCATGGTCTACGTGTCCGATTGTTCCTATATTTACATGTGGTTTCGTTCTCTCAAATTTTGCCTTTGCCATCTCTTTCTTTTCCTCCTTAAA
>CAJUEF010000011.1:0-4307 GCA_910585035.1 uncultured Christensenellaceae bacterium
ACTATACTTGGCAGTCTGCCTGCTGCCTGATTAAGTACAAAAAGTCCGTCATCTGTAATGCCGTCCTCATAAAAGCCTGTGCCTGCATCCTTTTCTCCCCAGTCCCCTGCTGTGGCAAACTGACCCACAACATTGATACTGTAATACCATTGTTCATCAGGAGTTTTTACAGGAACAATTCCGCTAATAAGCAAACCTGTTGCTTCTCCGGGCTGAATTGCGTCCGCCCAGTATGCCCATCCGTCAACATCATAAACCCAGAACTTGCCTACAGGCGCTCCCATTGCTTTCCAGTCACTCATAGTTAAAACCTGAGCGCTTTTTGTTTCTTTTGCCTGGTGGGTTTCTTCGACGGTAAAGCCCTGCGCGTATGTGGCCGTCCCCGTCTTTTCTTCTCCTATTGTATATTCCTTGTAATCCTGATATTTATCATCAATTCCGCTTGCAGCATCAGTTCCTTTAATCCCGTCAGGACCTGCAAAAGTACCGTTAACGTCTACATCACGATTGCTGTGGTCTTTATTAAAGGTTGGCATAAAAACTGTCTGTCCGCCTGTTTCCCATTTCCAGTATTTGTGTATCTTATTATCGTCACTATCAGGCAAATTCCCGGGAACATGGATAAGCCACGTTGAAGTATCGTTTATATCCGCATCTGCTTTACCTACTACTGTAATATTAGCATCGCGGTTTGCCGCAGCAGGGTCTCCTGCCCCGGCACCTATTTCCATGTATTCCTCCATACGGATTCTCGCATAAATAGGCACTCCGTTATCATTCGGATCTGTGAAATTTTCTACATATACATCTTTATTTTCCCCGTTAAAATCATCGTGCAATCTTCCTCCCGGATTTACATATCCATCCGCCTCATTCTTATATCTCTGGCTAATAGACTGCCACGCAAAAGTTCCTCCAAAAATAGCTGCACCTGCTATTAAACCAGATATAACCAAAGCGGCGCTTTTACGAATTACACTTTTGTTTATTTCCATATAACACCCCTCGTAATATCTCTCTTTTTGATCATCCTTTTATTTATGGAGTAACAGGGTCTGTAACAGTAACTTTATAAGTGCCAATTCCTTTGTTGTTTTCTTCAGATACTGCCTTTACAACAATTTCCGAAGCCTGTTCATCCATACCAATGGTTAAAAGACCGTCTGTATTTATATTGGTATCAGCGCTTGAAGCTCCTTCCACAGACCAGGTAACCTTTTGATTATTTATTTGGACGTCAACAAGAGTTAAAGTTGCATTAAAGTTAAGTGTGTTTCCTCTGTTAACAGAGTTATTTCCATTCTGCTCCGAAATTGTAACCTTTGGAGCTTCGCCGGCAGCCTGATTAAGCAGGAACATAGCGTCTTTTGTTGGATTCACACCTTTTGTAGTGTCAAAAAAGCCTGTATTATCATCTTCTCCCCAGTCGCCTGCAGTAGCAAACTGTGCTACAACATTTATAGCATAGTACCAATCCTCAATAGGCTCAATGTCTTGTGTAATGCTGTCTATTAAGAGACCTGTAGCTTCCCCAGGCTGAATAGCTTCTGCCCAGTATGCCCATCCGTCAACGTCATAAACCCAAAACTTTCCGCTCTTTCTGCCTGCGTTTTTCCAGTCTTCCATTGTAATAACTGTCGCACTTTGTGTTTTCTTTGCCGTATGTGTTTCCTCTTTCGTTATTACATTGTCATCGTCTATATCATTATCATCATTATCATAAATTGCATTATCCTTTTTGGTCTCACCTTCAGTATATGCAACATAATCATCATAAGGATTACCGTTTAATCCGGCATAAGTTCCGTTAATATCTGCCTTAAGACTGTCCTTATTCTTATTAAAGGTAGGCATAAAAACAGTTTCTCCACCCATTTTCCATGTCCAGTAATCATGGAAAGTATTTGGATTTCCGTTGTCGCACGTTCCCTCTTGTCCTGTGGCCTTTGGAATATGCGTTGTCCACGTTGAAACATCATTAATTTTTGCCCCTGCAACCAGTGAAGTTGCATTTCTATGTGCAGCGTCTTTATTAGTTCCTGCATCTGCCCCAAGCTCCATATATTCATCAAGACGAATTCTTGCAAATATAGGCACTCCATTTTCAGTAGGACTGGTAAAATTCTCTACATAGACATCCTTATTATTTCCGTCAAAATCATCATGGAGACGTCCGCCCATATTCTTTGTTGCGGCGGCTGTTTCATTTTTTGCCTCTTGATTAATAGACTGCCACGCAAATGTGCCGGACAAAATAACAATTGCTGCAAGCGTTGCTGCTATTATAGCTGCAACTGTTTTTCGGGTTTTGTTTGACATTCCTTTTGTTTTCATAACTCTCTCCTTTAAAGTTGTTTTTTAAATAAAATATTGCCCATGTAAAATATAAATAATAGTTATAATAACACATATTTGATTAAAACATCAACTTAATTTCTTAATCTCCTATTTTTAAAAAAGGCGCTTAATAAAAACATCAAATTAAAAAATGTTCATATTAAATAAAGGCTCATTCTTCCCTTTTCTCAGGCTTTAAAAACAATTTTTTTATTAAAGCATAAAAACCAAAGAACAGTATAAAGAAAATAATTATTATATACCAGTACTGGCTTACAAATTCTACAACCTGTCCCAGTTCATAATTGTGGAAAATAACCTTTCCAACAACATTTGCAGCGGGCACAGGAAGCTTGTCCGGGGAATCGTTCATTATTCCCTTTGTCTTAAATGCCCTGTCTCCAAATTCATCATATTCTTCAATGACATCAACAATTCTGTGGGTAATAGTTGTTGTTGGACTGTTCATATAAGTAATATCGTCGCCAACTTTTAGTTCATTTGGATCAATACGCTTCGTAATTACCAGTGAACCCTTTGGAATCTCACTTTCCATTGAACTGGAAAGGACAGTAAACGCAGAAAATCCGGCAATGGAATTTGGAGCGCCGTTTCCTTTTAAAGTAAAAATACCAAACACAGCTGCAATTAAAAACAAATAAAAAACAATTTCACCAATACACCCTTTGTAGCTTTTTTCCTCTTTCTCATCACTTTTATCTTTTGACTTCTCTTTTCCTTGTTTTACGTCTTTAGAAATAAAATGAGATTTATTAGGGGCAGAAGTAACTTCCTCTTTATGGCATGATTTAATTTCTTGCAGCTCTGCCATAATGTCATCTGTTACACTTTTATGTATATTTTTATCCTCTTGCTTTTCACTATTAGCTTTAATCTCTTCATTATGTCCTAAATCTTTATCCTGAGGATTACTTGCTTTTGGCGCCATTTCTCCTTTTGCAGATTTAATCTCATTAAGCTCTGCCATAATATCATCTGATACGCTTTTATGTATACTTTTATCCTCTTGCTTTTCACTATTAGCTTTAATCTCTTCATTGTGTTTTAAATCTTTATCTTGAGGATTACTCACTTTTGGCATCACTTCTCCTTTTGCCGATTTTATTTCATTAAGCTCTGCCATAATATCATCTGATACGCTTTTATGAGTATTTTTATTTTCTTGCTCTTTTAGTGTGCTTTTATTTTTAATATTGTGTTTTTTATTTTCAAATTGTTCTTTAGATTTTCCCCACACAGCTATACCCCCTTCAATATTGCTTATATTTATTTCACATCAAAAGTAAAAACCAATAAACGTCTGTTTTATAACAATTTTTTTATTAAAAGTGCAATACAGACGACAAAATAAGGTTTTCAATAAAGATAATTGTATAGCACAATAATATTAATATATAATTAGTATATAATACATTTCGACAATATTCAAGTAATTAAAAAAGCTTTTGAACATAAAAAAATCCCTTATTTTACCATACAATTACCAGTACTATATGTAAAAATATTTAACCCCATTTATAGTTCCTTTGATGCTCGGTCTCCCTCCATTTATAATATTTATCAATATCTATATACCAGCACTTTCCTATTTTATATGCAGGAAAATCTTTAGAATGTATAAGTCTTATTGCAGTGCTTTTGGGAATGTCAAACTCCATACAGAAATTTGTAAGCTTCATCTGTTTTTTCATAAAATCACCTCTGCATATGTATATTTAATTGTAAGAATATGTATACAAATTTAATATGCCATAAACAATTTTCGTATTTGTTTTATAATCCCCCATATTAAAATGCTACAAATATAAAATCAGGTGAAATAAATGTCAAAATATAAAAAGAGAAGCGACGGGCGCTACGCCTCTCAAATACTTATTGGATATACAGACGATGGCAAGCGCAAAATAAAAACTTTATACGGCAAAACAATATTGGAACTGGATAAAAAA
>CAJUEF010000011.1:4317-11120 GCA_910585035.1 uncultured Christensenellaceae bacterium
CCGTTCTCTTTTTGAGCAGGGTATTTTGTTAGATGCAAATAATTATACCCTTTTATCCTGGTCAGAAAAGTGGTTTAAAATATACGGAACAAAAGGACTAAAAAGTACATCCCTTCGCAGCAAAGAAAGTGATTTAAAACATATTACTTCTTCCGGCATTGCCAATATTCCCATAGATAAAATTCGTACCCGTCACTTACAGCAAATTATTAATGACGTATTTGATAAATCACCGTCAAAAGCACAAAAGGTCTACAGTATGCTTGTAAATATTTTTGACGGGGCAATTAAAAACAACTTAGTAATTAAAAATGTCGCTAAAGACGTTGAGGTGCCAAAATATTCAGTTAAAGAAAAACGAACATTAAGTTCCAAAGAACAAAATGTTTTTAGAAATGCTGATTTTGATTTGCAAAAACGTGTTTTTATATCCTTAGCTTTAGATTGCGGTCTTAGAAAAGGAGAAATTCTTGCCCTAAGCTTAAATGACTTTGACATTAAAAATGAAATTGTAGATATACATAAAACCTATGATATAACAAAACGTATTATATTGCCCACACCAAAGTCGGAAAGCGGCAACAGAAAGGTGCCTGTGTCTAAAAAAACAATTGAATATGCACAAAAGCTTGCAGTTGAAAACGACAGTATACAATTGTTTTTACATAATGGCAAACCCTTTTCCGGCGGGGATTTTAACAAAATGTGGAATAGTATTATCAATAAAGTTATAGAAAATCTAGGCGGCAGGGAGGTTAATGCCGGCGGTATAAAAACAGGCGACATTACCCCTCATTTTTTGCGTCATACTTATGCAACCAATCTTTTTTATGCCGGAGTGGATATTAAAGCAGCACAATATTTGCTTGGTCATGCTTCCATTGAATTTTTAAATATATATAATTCAAATACAATTATTTCCGCCAAAGCAACCGTTCATAAAACAATTCCTCCTTTAATTTTACCTTTTTTTAAGGCTCACTGTATAATACGCGTTAAAATCAAAATTGTGAAAGGTTTTATAAAATATTTTAATTATCTTTTAATTACAAAAACATGGTCTCCTATTTCATGAGAAGTTGCGCCAATAATACGGCACATATCCATAACGTCCTTTTCCATTTGTTTTCTATTCTTGCATATGATAAAAGGAACTCCGCCGCCGTAAAGTTTATCCTGATCCAGCGTAAATACAGCTATTAAATTAGGGTTATTCATTAGCTGTTTCCTCCTGCTTTGTAAGCTTTGCTCTTTTTTGGCTCCTTGCGAGCTGACTCGATTACCGGACAATTTGACACCGCCGTTTCAATTTGTTTTTGATCGTTTTCATAGGTTACGACAGCAATTATAATACTGCCGTCGTTTATATCCATCTTGGCAAAAGGAGTAAGCCACGGCTCATCCGCATCATTAATGGTTCCAAGCTGTGCAATAACGTCATGAACTATGGCCTGCTGCTGACCTAAATTAGCCAAAGTCATTCGCGCATCTTCATTTCTTGGAATAATTCTTATTGCTTTTCCCCTGTCAAGCCACACCTTTTTTACTTCATTCGTTGCAATATTTGTAATTGCCACATCTCCAACCATGAGATACATTTTGTCAAAATACAGCTCCTCATATTTTATCTCACCTATGTCATGAATATATTTTTCTCTTATAAAACGCATAATCAACATAAATAAAATAACACCAACTCCAATGCCAAGATAAATATTTTTAAGCCATAATACTGTAATACTTACTAAAAATGCAGTTATCATAGCCAAATAATTTCTAACCTCAAATTTCCTGGCAATATCTTCAATGTAAGCGCTGCCCCGCTTTACAATTTCATCATCTTCTAAGTTTGTTAAAGTGTCTCGCTCTGCATTTTTAACTTCCCTAAACTGCTGCACCGCAAGAGTGAAAAAAGATACGGCTGTGTATTCCCCATCCATAACCGAAGGAATAACCAGTGCGCCAATTAAAGCTGCAACAGCTCCTAAAACCACATGCACTGCATAACCCTGAGGGTAGCTAGGGTATCTCCTATAATCACTTTTAAGAGTAACTATACGGGCAAACAGCCCCATAACAAATCCTATTAAAATAGATTTACTGAGAAGCTCCATTTATGCCCTCCAAAGTAATTTCCCTTTTTTTCTTTCCTGCCAGGGCCATTATTACTACAGGCAGGATAAGCGAAATAATAACAGTCGTTTTTGTGTCTCCCACAAAGAAAAACAACGTCATAAGCTCCATATCCGTCGTAAGAAGCATTGTGAAAATATCGCAGATAAGGCAGGCAAAAGCTGATATAACCGCTCCTTGAAAATAGGTGGCGGAAAGCATAGCTCCAATTATACTGAACATTACAGCTTTAAAATACCAGACGTTAAAATTAGGCGCCAAAGTAATTATCGCCCAAACAAGAAGTCCAAGAGTTGTTGCATATAATAAAGAAGCCATATGCTCTGTAGGCATAATTAAAAACATAAATAAGGTAACCGACATTATAAAAGCGCCTGCCCAGCTAAAATATACAGTGTATTTTATCCCCACATCAGGCAGCATGGATAATATAAATATAATTGCAAGCACACTGCAGCTTAAAAATTTATTTATCCGAAATTCATCTAAAGACCCTGACATAATCAGAAACATAGTCCCCAAAATAAAAAAATATTCGAACATAATTAATTCACCTCAAAAGTATTATGTCCGAATAAAAAAATTTAATTAGAATTTTATTAAATTATAATATACTTTATTTACTTTTTCTTCATACTTTTCTTTTGGAAAAAAGAAAAGTATGCAAAAGAAAACCTTTTATAATTAAACATTAGCCATCTACCAGCTGATTATAATTATGTTTCTCTTGCCCGTTTATTCATTTCACTATTTCTCTTTTAGAAAAAAGAAAACCATGCAAAAGAAAACCTTTTATAATTAAACATTAGCCATCTACCAGCTGATTATAATTATGTTTCTCTTGCCCGTTTATTCATTTCACCATTTCTCTTTTAGAAAAAAGAAAACCATGCAAAAGAAAATCATTTATCATTAAACATTAGCCATCTACCAGCTGATTATATTTAAGTTTCTTTGGCTCCACCTTTCTTTTCTTAAAGAAAGGTGGAAAAGAAAGGTGGAAAAGAAAGGTGAAAAAGTTTTGCTGATATTTTGTTGCTAAACATTAAGAGCTATTAAATGCACATTATCTGCACCATTGTCCCTGCTTTTTCTTTGTCACGCCTGAATGATGCCAGCTTGCTGTTTTGACACGCTGTACATCTGCCGTCTACAGTAATATTAGAAGCCGGAATACCAAAATTTAGGATAGACGAAATAACAATTTTCATTAAATCCAGTTTGTCCTTTTCTCCGTAATTAATTACAAAATCATCTCTGAAATAAGCGTCTGTAAATGACTTTGTAACATCTTTATCCACAACAAAACAGCATTTATTTATAGTTGGACCTATTGCCACCAAAATATTTTGGGAATCTGCGTTATATTCTTTTATAAGCATTTCTATTGCTCTGCTTTGAATACCTGCCAGTATTCCCCGCCATCCTGCATGAACAACGCATCCAACCTTATTTTCTTTATCAAAAAATGCTATAGGCATGCAATCTGCGTGAGTGGAAGCAATTGGAATTTCCGCTTTATCGGTTATAAGCCCGTCACACGGAGACAGCTTTACAGTCGATGAAACCCCATGTCCTTTATGTACATCCTCAATTTTTATTATGTTATCACCATGAACTATATTAGTCATCACACATGAATTATAAGGCATATCTAAAACGCTGCAAAGTTTCTTAAAGCTCATTTGAACGTCTTTAATATCTGCTCCCCTTATAGCCTTAAATGCCATATTGTTGGAAACGTCCCCACAAAAGGCAAAATTAACATATGGCTCAAAAGACGGAACTGTATAATATGTAATTCCGTCTTTAATCCGTTTATTAAAACCAATATTTATTCCCTTTAAATAGTCCATTTTTTCTTCCTCTTATTAAACTACTTGGTTTTAGGCTTTTCACTCATAAGCTTATCAACCTCAGACTTAAAGGATTCAATATCCTGGAAGCGCATATAAACGGAAGCAAACCGAACGTATGCAACTAAATCCAACTGTTTTAGCTCCTCCATAACGTATTTCCCAACTTCTTCACTGGCAATTTCCCTGCTTCCCTTTTGCAATACAGACTGCCAAATGCGTTCAACGCATTCATCAACCTTACGCAAAGGCACCGGACGTTTCTCACAAGATTTTATAATTCCGTTTTTAATCTTGTCCAAATCGAAAAGCTCTCTTCTTCCATCTTTTTTAACAATGTAAATTTGCAGACTGTCCATCTTTTCATAAGTGGTAAATCTCTTTCCGCAATGAGGACATTCTCTTCTTCTCCTTATAGCAAAACCGTTTTCGCACATTCTTGTTTCGTTAACCCTGCTTCCCGGCTGACCGCAAAAAATACATTTCAACTTAATACCTCTCCTTTATCTTAAGTGTTTTAACTAAAATAAAATTATATTAAACTATATTGCCTTCTCTTATATCCACCATTATGACATCATCGCCTATTTTTCTGATTTCACACCATGGTACAACAAAATCCTTATTGCATCCAAGAAAGCCTAAAAATCCGCTTTTATTTGGAACTATAATGGAAATCACCTGACCCGTGTTAGGGTCTATCTCCAAATCTTTAATGTTTCCAAGGCATCTGCCGTCACATACATTTATAACCTGTTTGCGCTGCCAGCACGTCATTAAACTCATGAAAATTACACCTCTTCTATTAATATTTATTATATGAAACAAATAAATAGAAGTTACCTTTAAAATATCAGCCAAATCTTGGTATTACATCAGGTATTATTAAATCTGCCAATGTTTTTTCTTTAACATCGCCAATTGTAACGCCTTCTCTGATTTCTTTAAGTAAAAGACCTTCTTTTATTACTTCCAAAACGCACAGCTCAGTAATAATAAGATTTACACATTTTTTCGCAGTAAGAGGCAATGTACATTCCTTAACGATTTTAATATTTCCCTTACTTGTATGCTCCATAGCCACAATAACCTTTTTTGCGCCGCAAACCAAATCCATGGCTCCTCCCATGCCGGGAACAAGCTTGCCCGGTATCATCCAATTTGCAAGATTTCCCTTTTCATCAACCTGCAAAGCCCCAAGTACCGTAACGTCAATATGTCCGCCGCCAATCATATCAAAAGCCATTACGGAATCAAAAAAACATCCGTAATCCGTAAGCTCCACCTGATGCCCTCCCGCATTGCAGGCATATTTATCTTCGCCGTTAATACCATCTATCCCAAGCACTCCGTTATCACTTTGAAAAAAAACCTCTTTATCCGTATACCTTGGAACCAAATTCGGTATTCCTATTCCTAAGTTTATAACATCTCCGTCTTTAAGCTCCCTTGCAACTCTTTTTGCAATAATATTTTTACTGTCCATTTTCCTTTTCTCCCTGCACTATATAATCCACATATATAAATGGAATATGAATACTTTCCATATCAATTTCACCGCATTCAACAATGTTAGTAGCTTCCACGATAACAACGTCGCTCGCCATTGCCATTGCGATATTATAATTCTTTTCAGCGCCTTTTAAAAGCACGTTTCCTGCTTTGTCAACAGTATGTGCGCCAATTATGGTAACATCACCTCGTATTGGTTTTTCCAGCAGATACTCTTCACCGTCAACAGCTATTTTTTCCTTGCCTTCTTCCATAAGAGTGCCTATACCAACTTTTGTCAAAAATCCTCCAATGCCGCTGCCGCCGCATCTTATTCTGCGGATAAAAGTTCCCTGGGCTACAAATTCCACATCTATTTCATTATTTATAACCTGGCTCACGGTGCACTCGTTTGTGCCAATATGGGTCACCTGAAGCTTGCTGCACATTTTATTGGCAATAAGCTTGCCTATTCCTTTATTGGAAAAGGCTGTATCCGCCGTAACAATATGCAGGTCGTGCATTGATTTTTTAATCATTTCTTCTATAATAAGGTTAGGTCCGCCAAGACCAAGAAAACCGCCAATTAAAAACTTTTTATCGGGCGTTATATACTTAAACGCTTCATCCATAGTGATGACTTTATTCATAATGTTCCTCTCCTATGCGGCTATTTATGCTAACCATTTTATAGCCAAATTGTGTTATTGTGAGCAATTTAATAAACTTATACACTAGTATACCTAAAATACGCAAAGATTTCAAGAAATTTTTAATAACACTATTGCATATTTATAATATTTAATTTATAATTATAAAACGAAAGGATTGATATGGATTGAAAAATATAACAATCATAGGTGCAAGCGGTTATACAGGAGCCGAACTTGTAAGGCTGCTCTATAATCACCCTTATTTTTCTGTAAAGCATTTGATTTCATCTTCAGGCACAGAAAGCTTTTCAAAGCTATATCCTAGTATGCTTGAAACAACGGATATAAATTTGGAAGAGCTTGATATAGAAAAAATTGATAGTGATACAGACGCATATGTAACAGCTCTTCCCCACGGGAAATCAATGGAGATAATAGCAAAGCTTCACTTTGCAACAAAAAAGCCCATTGTGGATCTTGGTGCAGATTTCCGTTATAGTGATATTTCTCTTTATGAAGAGTGGTACGGGCTTAAACATACAGCTAAAGATTTGCCCAGTGTATACGGTCTTTGCGAGCTTAACAGGGACAGGATTGCAAAAGCAAGGCTTGTGGGCAATCCCGGCTGTTATACAACCTGCAGCATACTTGCCATGTCTCCTCTGGTAGC
>CAJUEF010000011.1:11130-13465 GCA_910585035.1 uncultured Christensenellaceae bacterium
ATAATGGCAGCATAATAATAGACGCAAAATCAGGAGCAACCGGCGCCGGCAAAAAACTGTCCCAGGGCAGCCATTTTTGTGAAGTAAATGAAAATGTTAAGGCTTACAGCGTTGCAAGTCACAGACATACATCTGAAATTGAAGAACAGTTATCCCTTCTTGCGGGAGAAAAGCTTACAGTTAATTTTACACCTCACCTCCTCCCTGTAAATAGGGGTATAATTGCCACATGTTATGCTAATTTAAAGAAAAGCATATCAAGCAGCGAGCTTATTAATATTATTAAAGACTTTTATAAAGGCGAAAGATTTATAAAAGTTTTGGAGGAAGGCATGTTGCCGCAGCTAAATTATGTTGTAGGCTCAAATAATTGTTACATAGGCGCAGTAGCAGATAACAGAACAGGCAGGGCAATAGTTGTTTCATGTATTGATAATTTGATTAAAGGCGCAAGCGGTCAGGCTGTTCAAAACCTAAATATTTTATTTGGACAGGATGAAGAAACCGGCTTAAATTTCCCGGGATGGTATTTGTAAAGGAGACTTATAATGAACCCAAACATTCAGCAGCAGTTAATAGAAAAGGCTAATATTCTTATTGAGGCGCTGCCTTATATACAAAGGCTTAACGGTAAAACCATTGTAGTTAAATACGGCGGCAACGCCATAAAATCACCGGAGCTTACAAAAACAATATTACAGGATGTAACCCTTTTAAAATACGTAGGTTTAAATCCAATTATTGTTCATGGCGGCGGACCGGAAATTAATAATTATTCTAAAGTTTTTGGTATAGAAACAAAATGGGAAGAAGGCCTTAGAATAACAGACGAAGCAACAATGGAGGTTGTTCAGGTTGCCCTTATCGGAAAGGTCAATAAACAGATAGTTGCAATGCTTGGCAGCCTTGGAGCCAAAGCCATCGGAGTTTCCGGTATTGACGGAAACCTTATTTCCGTAACTAAAAAGCCCCCTGTTCACGGTGTTGATTTAGGCTATGTAGGCGAAGTAAAAAATATAAACGCTTCTTTGCTGAGCCACCTTTGCCAGGATGAATATATTCCCGTAATTGCGCCAATCGGCATTGATGACACGGGAAAAAGCTACAACATAAATGCAGATACGGTTGCGGGAGAAGTTGCAGCAGCATTGCAGGCTGAAAAGCTTATGTTTCTTACTGATATAGAAGGCATAAGAACTAATCCATCCGACCCTAAAACTCTTGTTCCCGTCATTGACATTAAAACAATTCAGCAATACATAGATGAAGGCATAATAGAAGGCGGCATGATTCCAAAGGTCAGAGCCTGCATTAACAGCATTGAAGCAGGAGTGCACAGAACCCATATTTTGGACGGAACAATTCCCCATCCTCTTTTGCTTGAAATATTCACGAACAAGGGAATTGGAACCATGGTAGTAAAAGGCGGTGACGAAGATTATGCTGTATGATGAAATCGTTGAAAATGATAAAAAATATTACATGCCCGTTTACGGTAACAGGTTTCCCATTGCCATCGACCACGGAAACGGATGCTATATATTTGATTCCAGCGGAAAAAAATACATAGATTTTGTTGCAGGAATTGCCACTAACACCCTTGGCTATGGAAATAAAGGATATAATGAACATTTAAAAGCTCAAATTGATAAAATATGCCACTTCTCCAACCTGTATTATAATGAACCTCAGGCTCTTCTTGCAGAAAAACTTTGCTCATATTTTAATGAGCCTTACAAGGCATTTATATGCAACAGCGGAGCGGAAGCAAACGAATGTGCAATCAAGCTTGTCAGAAAGTATTTTAAAGATGAGGGAAAATACAAAATTCTTGGGCTGCGCAACAGCTTTCACGGCAGAACCATGGCAACCCTTTCCGCGACAGGCCAGGATAAGTTTCATAAAGATTTTGTTCCTCTTTGTCCTGAGTTTGATTTTTTCTCAACCATTGAAGAATTAAAGCAAAAAATAGACGATAAAACAGGCGCAATAATTTTAGAGCTTATCCAGGGAGAAGGCGGAGTTAATCCCCTTGCTAAAACCTTTGTTAAAAATATTGAAAGCATTTGCAAAGAAAAAAACTTGCTTCTTATAATTGATGAAATTCAAACAGGTATAGGAAGAACAGGCACCATGTTTGCCTTTGAGGATTACGATCTTTCCCCTGATATTGTCACCCTTGCAAAAGGTCTTGGCGGAGGAATTTCAATAGGCGCATGCCTTGCAAAAGAGCATATCAGCTTTTCTAAAGGAGACCACGGAACAACCTTTGGAGGAAATGCCCTTTGCTGCAGCGCCGCAAACTATATTTTAAATGTTATGGATAATAACATGC
>CAJUEF010000011.1:13475-32548 GCA_910585035.1 uncultured Christensenellaceae bacterium
TGGAACACGTTAAAAACATAAGCAAATACTTTTTTGAAAAATTAGCTCCATTAAATCCCAGGGGCAAGGGACTGTTAATTGGTTTTACAATAGATAAGATAAATAACATTGACATCGTGCAAAAATGCCTGGAAAAAGGCCTTTTGGTTTTAACTGCCGGTTTTAATACAGTTAGAATTGTGCCGCCTCTGGTTATTGAAAAACAGGAAGTTGATAAGGGCATTGAAATTTTATTTGAAGCAATAAAAGAATTGGAGGAACAATAAAATGGATTTAAAAAATTATAAACCACAGCAAATTATATCTAATAAACACATGCTTACTTTAAACGATTATACCAAGGACGAAATACTGCAAATAATCAGCCTTGCTCTTAGAATGAAAGAAAACAAAGAAAAATACCGTCATGTGCTTGAAGGAAAAAGCCTGGCAATGATTTTTTCCAAATCATCCACTCGTACAAGAGTAAGCTTTGAGGTGGGATTTTTTGAACTTGGCGGACATCCTGTTGTGCTTTCCAGCGATCAAACCCAGCTTGGCAGAGGCGAAACTGTCGGAGATACGGCTAAGGTGCTTTCCCGTATGGTTGACGGAATTATGATTCGCACCTTTGAGCAGGAACATTTAAATATTCTTGCAAAAGAAGGAAGCATTCCTGTTATTAACGGCCTAACAGACGATTATCACCCTTGTCAGGTTGTGGCAGATTTAATGACCATTTATGAGAATTTCGGAACCTTTGATAACCTTAAACTTACATACATGGGTGACGGCAACAACATGACTCATTCCCTTATGATTGGCTGTGCAAAAATGGGCATAGACTTTTTTGCCGCATGTCCAAAGGACTATATGCCTGACCCTAAGATTGTAGAACAGGCACAAGAAGCAGCTAAAAGCAGCGGCAGCAAAGTTGTTGTTACCGACGACCCTGCAGAAGCCGTTAAAGATGCTGACATTATATATGCTGACGTTTGGTGTTCAATGGGGCAGGATGCAAAAAACAACGATATTTTCATGCCATACCAAATAAACAAAGCTGCTTTTAGTAAAGCTAAAGAAAAGGCAATTTTTCTACATTGCTTACCGGCTCATCGTGGTGAAGAGGTAACAGCAGATATAATTGACGGACCTTGCTCCCGAGTATTCGATGAAGCAGAAAACAGATTACATGCTCAAAAGGCAATAATGGCATTACTGATGGGAGATAAAACAAAGATTTATGATATTTAGAAAAGCTACTCAAGAAGATGCGAAAGACCTTATTACCCTCACCCACACTGCATTTTTAAGGTATGAAAGAGAGGTTGGGCAAAGGGTTAAGGGGGTAAGTGAAACTTTTGATGATATTCTTTATGACATAGAAAATAAATATGTGCTTTTGGCAATAGATGACAATGAACTAATTGGCGCTATACGCCTCGAGCATATAGAAAATATAGTTTATATAAGCCGTCTGTGTGCGTCTGAAAATAACAAGAATATAAATGTGGGAGCAATGCTCCTAGATAAAGCAAAGGACTTAGTCAGTGCAGACGCACTGTGCTTACATACCAGCACAAAAATATCTTCACTGGTTATGTTTTATTATAAATGTGGGTTTTATATTGAAAGCATAAAACATGATAGAGGCTATCCACGGGGACTTTTTGTATGCAATCTTTGTGAAAAAGATAAAATTGATTATCAGCTGCTTACAAAAAATAAATAGCAAAAATTGGAAATGCAAAATTATGGTTTTTATGTTAAAATACATTTATTAAAGGGGGTAACTTAATGGAAAATGTATCTGAAACAAACACAAAAACCAAATTCTGCCAGCACTGTGGAAATGCTGTATCTGATGACACAGTGGTTTGCAGTTCCTGTGGGAAACAAGTCGGCAAGATTAACGGCGAATTTCAAACGCCGAATGTAGTGCTTAATGTAAGCAATACTAATAGTAACACTAACAATAATACTAATCTTAACAGTAATCGTAACAGTAACACAAATTTTAATGCAGCAGGAATGGCGTATATGAACAGACCGAGAAACAAATGGGCTGCATTTATTATTTGCCTGTTTTTTGGTTATTTTGGCGCTCATAAGTTTTACGAGGGCAAAATAACAATGGGAGTTATTTATCTTCTCACTTGCGGATTGTGCGGTATAGGATGGATAGTAGACATAATTATAATTCTTTCCCATCCAAATCCTTATTATGTATATTAGTAATTTCTTTTAGTAATACAATATAAAAAGGTGTGCTGATAAATTTCAGCACACCTTACTTTATAAAATTATCTTTTAGCCTTCATTTGAAACTTCTTCAACTGTTCCCTTGTTGTTAACGCCCTTAATTATAAACACTCCAAAACATACCAATGCAAAAGCCACACCAATAGGATATGCAATAGAAGAGCTTAACTTAAATCCCTCATCAGCCATTAATATATAAGTTGCGCTTACAGCAGACATAAATGCCGCAGGCAATGCAGCTGCAAGAGAATACATCTTTTTATCCAGGTGCTTACATAAATATACTGCGCAAGCCCATAGAGCAATCATAGCAAGAGTTTGGTTACTCCATGAGAAATAACGCCAAAGCACGTTAAAATCCAGTTGTGTCAAAACAGCGCCAATAGCAAGAAGGGGTATTGTAATCCACAAACGTTTTGACAGTTCTTTTTGGCTAATATTAAATCTGTCTGCAATAATAAGCCTTGCACTTCTAAATGCCGTGTCGCCTGATGTAATCGGGCATGCAATAACACCAACTACCGCAAGCACTCCGCCAACAGGACCAAGAAGTCCCTGGGAAATATTATAAACCACTCCGGACTGTCCAAATGACGTAAGCGCTCCTGAAAGGCTTTCAGTGCTTCCATAAAACGCAGCACCGGCAGCAGCCCATACAAGAGCAATAACGGCTTCGGCAATCATGGCACCGTAAAATACAACCTGTCCTTCCTTTTCTGTTTTTATACAACGAGCCATCATAGGAGACTGGGTTGCATGGAAACCGGAAACAGCGCCGCATGCCACAGTTACAAACATAAACGGCCATATAGGTAAATCCTTTGGATGCAGATTTGCAAGCTGCATTTCAGGAATTGAATATCCTTTAAAAATTATTCCGCCAATAATGCCAACAGCCATTATAATCAAAGTAACACCAAATATAGGATACATTTTTCCTATAATCTTATCAACAGGCAAAAGAGTAGCAAGAATATAATAAATCAAAATAACAATAACCCAAAAACCTGTATTAAAACTGCCTGGAGTAAGCATTGCAAGAAGTGCTGCAGGGCTGGTTACAAACACCGTTCCAACCAGTATAAGAAGCACTATTGAAAACGCCAGCATTATTCTTCGCATATTTTTACCAAGATATTTACCTGTAATCTCCACAATTGAAGCGCCATCCATACGCAAAGATACCATACCGGTGAGGTAATCATGAACAGCTCCCCCAAGGATAGAACCGAATACAATCCATAAAAATACTGTAGGGCCAAACACAGCTCCCATAAGGGCTCCAAAAATTGGTCCTGTGCCCGCAATATTTAAAAGCTGTATAAGAAACACACGCCATGTTTTCATTGGAACGTAATCCACTCCATCATTACGTGAAATAGCAGGCGTCGTCCGGTCATCTGGTTTAAAAATGTTTGAAACAAACTTTCCATAAACAAAATAACCTATAAATAATAACAACAGGGCAGCAACAAACGTAATCATATGTTACCTCCTTAAAAAATGAATTAATACAGATAATTGTTATCTAAATATTTAATTACCTAGTATTTAGATATATTTTAACATGCTCTAATTTAATTCGTCAATAGTCAGTTCAAAACTCTTGGAAAATACCTTCATCCAGTAATCTGCTTCCGGCATTTTTAAGGCGTCTATCTGCTCTTTAATACGGTCTTTTGCTTTTGAAAATTCCATATTCCCAAGCTTCATTTCTTCCACACATTTTAAATAAGCGCATATTTTATCAGCAGCTTTTACAGCCCTTCGCTCAATGCAGTCACTGTTATCAAGCATAAAGCTGTAACCGCTCTTAAGCTCTTCTGGAAGCATGTCATATATGGTTTTCGTGGCAATGCATTCTATATCTTTAAATGACTTAAAAATCTCTTTATTATAGTATTTAATAGGTGTTGGAAGATCTCCCGTTATTACTTCTCCCGTTTCGTGATACATTGCCATAAGCACTGCTTTACCTGTATCCACATCTTTTTTAAAAACTCTCTGCGCAATTTCACAAAGGCTATGAGTTACCATAGTTACCATCATAGAGTGTTCCATGTCATTCTCATATGCGGTATTGCGCATAATGCCCCATCTGTTTATATACTTTAATTTTGAAATATATGCAAAAAAGTGGCTCATCGCTTTTACACCAAAAATTTAATTTTATTTGTTATTTCAAGACTCTTTCTTCTTTCTTCAAAACCTTCTTTACCCATGAGAGCATAAGTGGATATTTTTCCATGCTCCACTCCCGGCTGATCAAAAGGATTTATATTAAGCATATAACCGGCAAAAGCCGTTCCAATTTCCAGCATTATAAACATTTGACCAAGATAATACTCATCAAGAGACGGCAAGTTTATAACTATATTTGGACGTCCATTTTGAGTAAGAGCATAAATGATAGCCTCCAGTTCACTGTTAATAAGCTTATTTAATGAGCTATTGCAAAGAAATTTAAGTTCCGAAGAATCTTCAAATATAGTAGGAATAGGCATTTTATATCTATGCTTGTCCACTTTTATAAGAGTAACAACCTTGTCAAAAGGTCCCTCCATATAAAGCTGGAGCTGGCTGTGCTGGTCTACTGAGCCAAGAGCTCTCACAGGGGTTTGCCCAGCGTTTACAACATTTCCATCTATATCATATTTCTTGCCAAGAGATTCTGCCCAAAGCTGGGAAAACCAGTCTGTAACAAACTTTAAACTGTCTGTATAAGGCATCATTATACTTATATTCTTTCCCCGTTTCATAGAAATATACTGAAGCACAGCATACATAAATGCAGGATTTTTTGTGTAGTCCTCATTATTGCACAGCTCATTCATATCCCTTGCTCCCTTAAGCATACTGTGAATATCACATCCGCAAACTGCTGCTGTAAGTATTCCCACAGGGGTAAAAATGCTGTACCTTCCTCCTATTTCCTGAGGAATATAAAACATTTTAATACCATATTTTTTGCCTATGTCAAGAAGCACGCTGTTATCTTTATCTGTAGTAAAAACCAAATTATCCGTCCATGAATCGGGTTTTAGCTTTTGAAGCGCATCAATAAATATCATCATTTGAGAAAGGGTTTCAATTGTCTTTCCCGATTTTGAAATAATATTTATGCAAGTGTTTTCCAAATCAATTGTGTTTATAAGGTCATATATCCTGTCGGGATCCACGTTGTCCTCAAAATAAAACTTTGGTAAAGGAACTTTATCAATTTTATATTCGTTATGATATCTTCCGCAGGTAGACTTAAATATTGCCTTAGGTCCAAGAGCAGAGCCGCCAATACCAAGCACAAGAAAATTCTTAAAATTGCTTCTTATATATTTCCCGTATTCAACTATTTTATCAATATTTTCATACGGGAGCCTTCTAAACATAAGCTGCTTATCGGTAATACGTTTTACAGCTCTTTCAATATCTCCTTTTACAGAAATGAAATCATCATCATTTATTCCGTGCACACCTATTGATTCTGACATCATATTCGTATAATCGATAACTATTTTTTCCATAATAATTAACCTCTAAAAAATCCTTTACAAAAATCAACACTTTTCTTTAAATCCTCAAAGTCTTTATAATCACGCTCATAGACTTCAACAATCTCATTTCCACTATAACCTATATCGTCAAGACTCGCTTTCAGCTTTGTAAAATCTACTTCCCCACGTCCGGGCAAACAAGTGTTCTTTCCAATATAATCACAAATATGAACATTGGCAAGTCTGCTTCCAAATGCGGAAATATACTCTTGCCAGTGTGTGCCGCTTAAATGGGCCTGTTTAATATCAAGAGTATATCTTAGCATCGGAACCTTAAAATTTATTTCATTAATAAAATCAATATTATTGCACATTGCCCAGTGTACGTTTTCCAGCGCAATTTTAACGCCATATTTCCCTGCAATATCACATAGCTTATTCATATTATCTGCAATATTTTGAATATCAATCTTAAAACTGTTTACATTTTTTTTAAAAAAGGGTTTTCCATGCATTACATAGGTAGTGCATCCGCCGTCTGCAGCGCCTTTGAGTATTTCTTTAAAAAACCTCTTTGCATCATCTCTCTGCCTGTTTGTTAAAGCAAACAGCTGCGGCTCAAATTGGGTTGGCAATGTATGAACGGTACCAAAAACCAGACCGTTTTTTTTCAAACGGTCTGAAACCATCATTATATATTCATATGTATATTCGCTAAAGGTATTTAAAAACACCTCAGCACAGCCCACTCCCATTTTGGCAATTGCGTCAATTGCTTCTTCAGTTGTCAGCCTGCCATAAAAGCTTGATGTTGAAATCCCAAGCATTATTTACTTCCACAGCATTTTTTATATTTTTTTCCGCTGCCGCAAGGGCAAGGATCGTTCCTTCCAACTTTGTTTTCATTTACAACAATGCCGGATACCCTGTAAGCCTTGGTTATTTCTTTACGCTTTTCAATTGTAAGGTTGTCCTCCCACTGCGGAAGCTCATAAAGCCATTGCGCCTTAGCATCAAGCATGTTATAGTAAAGCTTTTCATAGTCAATGGTTTTATTTATTGAAGTATCACTTTCAATGGCATTAAGCTCGTCATCAGAAAAAGGCTCAGCAAGGCTGGTATTAATGCCATCAATAAAACCTGCAAATAACAGCTCGTCATCATATCCAAGTTTCTTAGCCAAATCACCGATTGTGCCTTCAAGCTTTGTTATTTTCTCTTCAAGAATTTTTGCATAAGCATCCTTTTCAATTTCATAATAGTTTGTCCAGAACTTTTTATTTCCTGCCTCTCCCCTATCCTGTTCTGCAAGGGCAGTCCAATCCGTAAATAACGACATTATTCTTTCTCCTTTTCTTAAGTGCTATTTTATCTTTTCATAGGTGTCTCTAACAGCTTTAATAAAATCCTCTGTATTTAAAATTTCTTTATTAGCCGTAGCTGAAAGACCTGCGAGATCTTTTGTCATCTTTCCTGATTCAATAGTTTCTATTACAGCTCTTTCAATATTATTTGCAAAACAAATAAGCTCGCTGCTGTCATCAAGTTCTCCACGCTTTCTAAGAGCGCCCGTCCATGCAAAGATAGTTGCAACAGAGTTTGTGCTGGTTTCTTCCCCTTCCATATGCCTGTAATAATGACGGGTAACCGTTCCGTGGGCTGCTTCATATTCATAATATCCATCCGGTGAAACAAGCACAGAAGTCATCATTGCAAGGCTGCCAAAAGCAGTAGCAATCATGTCCGACATAACGTCTCCGTCATAATTTTTACATGCCCATATAAAGCCGCCCTCGCTGCGTATAACTCTTGCAACAGCATCGTCAATAAGAGTATAGAAATATTCAATACCTGCAGCCTCAAAAGCTTCTTTATATTCATTCTCAAATATTTCGGCAAATATATCTTTAAATCTATGATCATATTTTTTGCTAATGGTATCTTTTGTTGCAAACCATAAATCCTGCTTTGTATCCAAAGCATAGTTAAAACATGCTCTTGCAAAGCTGGATATTGAGGAATCCACGTTATATTGTCCCTGAATTATTCCTCCGCCTTCAAAATTAAAAATTGTCTGGCGTTTTTCCTGACCTGCTTCGTTGGTAAATACCAGTTCCGCAGTTCCCTTTTCATCCACTAAAAACTCAGTATTTTTATACACGTCTCCATAGGCGTGACGGGCAATGGTAATAGGCTTATTCCAGTTGCTTACAACAGGCTTAACAGTTGAAAGAGTAATAGGGGCGCGGAAAACAGTTCCGTCTAAAATTGCTCTTATTGTTCCGTTAGGGCTTTTCCACATGCTCTTTAGGTTATATTCCTCCACCCTTTGAGCATTTGGAGTTATAGTAGCGCATTTAACGCCAACGCCATATTTTTTAATTGCATTTGCAGCGTCAACAGTAACCTTGTCTCCCGTTTCGTCTCTGTGAGTTAATCCCAGATCATAATATTCCGTGTTAAGCTCAACATAAGGAGTAATAAGAATGTCTTTAATCATCTTCCAGATGATTCTGGTCATTTCATCTCCGTCCATCTCGACCAGTGGAACTGGCATTTTAATCTTATCCATTTTAATTTACCTCCAAAATTTTAATCCGTTCTTGTTTATTATAAAGCTCTTAAGCTTTTGTTCCGTGCATTTTACTGCCTTTAGTTCCCTTTATTGATACTTTGGTAAGGATCTCGCTGTCATATGCGTAATTATTACTTTCACTTTCTTCCTTAGCTTTAAAGGCATAATCAACCAATTTATCTATAAGCTCGCTGTATTTTAATCCTGTAGGCTCCCATAGGTAAAAAGAAAATGAACCGGGAATAATGTTTATTTCACCAACAAAAACCTTATCTAAATCCTTATCCAGCAAATAATCTATGCGCACAACTCCTTTGCAGTCCAGAGCTTTAAATATTTTAACGCTGAGTTCCTGAATTTCTTTGGTCTTTTCTTCACTTATAGGCGCAGGAATTTTTCTTGTAAGGGCCTGCATTCCCTTACCCTTGCCTCCCCTCATGTATTTATCATCGAAAGAAAGCATCATATCTTCAAAAGTAACAGGCATTTCACAAACTGAAGCTGTAACGTCGTTGCTGTATCCAAGACAGCTGCAGTTAACTTCATCTAAATTAACAACGCCCTTTTCAATGAGCACTCTCCTGTCATAGCTAAAGGCAATTTCAAGAGCTTGCTTCAATCCTTGTCTGTCTTTTGCCTTGCTAATACCTATGCTCGAACCAAGATTTGCCGGCTTAACAAACATGGGATATCCGATTTTTTCCTCAGCCTCATTTAAAACAGCGTCCTGATTATTTTTATATTCATTTCGTTCAGCGTAAATATCATCAAGAACAGGAAATCCATATCCCCTAAAAACAGCTTTCATGGCAATCTTATCCATTCCAACGCTGCATCCCATAACTCCCGTTCCTCCATATGGTATGCCGTTTAATTCAAGAAGCCCCTGAACCGTTCCGTCCTCACCATGAAGCCCGTGGAGGGAAAGTATCGCAACATCAACAGGAATTTTTTCCTGCACGGTTTCCGATGAAAAAAATCCTTTTTTCTGCTGCTTTTCCGCATACAGGCACTTTTCACCGCTTGTAGCGCTCATATAAACCTCATTTACACTATCAGGGTTAAATTTGCTCATAAACTCAGTATCTAAGAGCTTTTCTCCTGTATACCATCTGCCCTCACGGCTTATATATATGGGAACCACCTGATATTTGCTTTTATCCACGTTTTGAATAAGCTGCTGACCTGTAATTATTGATACGTCATGCTCACAGCTTCTGCCGCCAAATATAACTCCAAGTCTAATCATTCACATTACTCCCTTTTTAAATTTTATAAATAATTATCCGGTAAATCATTTTCAAATAAAACCACATCGCCCGGCTTTGCGTAAGCGCCAATAAACGGCGTAACCTCATCAAGAGTATCGTATTCCACTATGGCTCCTTCATCAAATCCAGCCTTTTTAAGACCTTCCTTTATATATTTGGTATAGGTCTTGCCAATAAGAACAACCACATCGCAAACCTTGGCAATGTCCTGACCGAATTCACTATTGAGCGCCTGTGTTTCATCCCCAAGCTCAACAAGCCCGGGAGTTACTATTATCTTTTTACCTTTAAATGCCTTTAATACATTAAGAGCCATTTTAGTTCCTGTAGGGTTAGCATTAAAAGCATCGTCAATTACTATGACGCCGCCCTGGGAATCAATAAGCTGCAAACGGTGTTCAATGGGTTTAATGTTTGCAATACCATCCTTTACTTGTTCCATGGTAAGACCTAAATCCAAAGCAACGGCAACGCACCCAAGAATATTCTGAATGTTGTGTTCTCCCAAAAGACAGGTATTAACGCGAATACTTTCTCCTTTGCTGTTTACAATGTCAAAAGAGCTTCCTTTTTCATCAATCGCTATATCTTTGGCAAAAACACAAGCCTTTGTGATTTCATTAATAGAATAAACCTTTTTGTTTATATCATCGTCTCTCTTTGACAGCTCTGTGCATATTCCGCCGTCGTTTGGCAAATATCCAATACCGTCCTTTGGCAAGCTTCTTATTAAATCATATTTGGTTTCAATAATATTTTCCAAAGTTTTAAAGGTCTCCAGATGCTGCTTGCCTATGGATGATATAAGCCCGTATTTTGGCTTTACCAAGTTACAAAGCTCCTTTATATCCTTGGTGTATCTGGCTCCCATTTCCGCAATAAACACCTCATGGTCGTCTCTTAGCATTTCACGTATAACTCTTGTAAGCCCCATCGGAGTGTTATAGCTTGCCGGGGAACATAGTGAATTATACTTTTCTGAAAGTATTGAATTTAAAATAAACTTAGTGCTGGTCTTACCAAAGCTGCCTGTAATACCAATTTTAATAAGATCGCTTCTTCTGTTTATTATATCCTTGGCTTCGCCCAGCAAACTCCTTTTAATCAGCGCCTCTAAAGGATAAACCAAAATATTTGCCATCATTACAAGGTAAGGCGCAAATATTAAAAATATAAATACGACTATAAAAAGACTGTCAAAAATATAACTGAATAAAAACAATAAAAATGCAGAAAGGACAGCGAGAGATACAAATAAACGCTTGATTCTTTCCGTAATTACAAGAGGCTTTTTCTTTGGAGCCAAATAATATGAAAAAAAGCTGTAAAAAGCAACTACACCGCAGGCTGCACCGCTTATGCTCCCTATTCCGTAAAAGCCAAAACCGTAAAATCCTATGGCTGTCAGCAGGGACAAAAGAAGTGAAACGCAGTTTACAATAAGCAAATCGCCTTTCATGCTATTTGCTATTATCCATTTGCCAAACATTTTATTTTGGTAGCTTTCCAATTGGAGGATATGTACAAATCTTATGCTTGCAAAAAATATGAACAGCACTCCAAAAATATATGTAAAGAAAACGTCAAACACAATTAACCTCCAAAAAACACTTTTATTATTTTAACATATCTTGGAATATTATCAAGATATGAAAAATGCCCGCTGCCTTCAAACACCACAAGACCCGAATCCTTTATTTCCCTTTCCATTATCTTTGCCATATACATTGGCGTATCAGTATCCAGTTCACCCCACACAAGCAAAGTAGAACTCTTTATATTTTTAAGCAGCGGCGTTAAATCCTCATTAACAACATTAATAAACGTTTTCTTCATGCTGCTTGAAAGCTGTTTATAATCGCTTGAACCTGCGGAGTTAATCTTTTTCTCCAAATCAATTCCTGCCGCTTTTAAAATTTTTCTCGACGCTTCCCATTTATAAAGCCTTTTCCCAAATTTATATTTATATACTTTATAGTAATATTTAATCCCTCTTTTTGGAAGTATTCCCGCAGCGTCCGTAAAAACCATTTTATTTATTAAATCAGGTCTTTTATCAGCCATTTTTATGCTTACTCTTCCTCCAAAAGAGTGACACACTATATTGGCTTTTTCTATACCAAGCTTTTCAAAAAAGCCAATGGTTATATCGGTAAAATCATCAACGGTAAAAGCCTTTTTTGGCTCTGGTGATTTGCCATGCCCCGGAAAATCAATAGCGATAACCCGAAAGCTTTCAGACATCATTGACCATAATGCATTATAATTTAAAAATCGTTTATTTACAAGCAAAATTACCTTTATTGTAATATAATGTCTTAAATAGTTTTCCACATTATTAATGCGTCTTCTTTATTGTCTTCATAATAACCTTTTCTAAGACCTTCAGCAATAAACCCCATTTTTTTATACAGCGAAATTGCAGCCTTGTTGGAAACTCTTACCTCAAGGGTCATCTTGCTTATTCCCTGTTCCGCACACTTTTCCGTTAGCTTTTCCATTATAATTTTGCCTGTTCCCTGCCTCCTGTATTCCGGAGAAACTGCAATATTTGTAATATGCCCTTCGTCAAAAATTTTCCAAAATCCGCCGTATCCAATAAGCCGTCCTTCTTTTTCCATTCCAATATAGCAGGCTATGGGCTTTGTAAACTCATCTATAAACATGCCGCGAGTCCAGGGAATAGAAAAGCAGCTTTGTTCAATTTCCAAAACTTCATTTAAGTATCTTTCATCATTTAGTAAAATAGCCGTCATTTCTTTGATTGCTCCGCCTGACTCTTTAAAAGATACTTTGGTAACAAACTGCAGCAATCACAAGTCTTTCCTTCTTTTATATATTCCATTGCTGCAAGGGCTATGGCGCGTCCTGTAATAAGCGCATTCATATCTAAGGAATACCCGTGGCTTAAAATATCATCTTTGTAAATCCTTGTTCCTCCCCCAACAAACAGCACATCATCTTTATTATATGCGCATAACAGCCCGTATAATTCTTCTAACGGGAACACTCCCGTTTCTATAACTGTTGTTTCACATTTCACCCCGCAGGCAAACACACGGTTTCTTCTCGCATCCTCAATGGCTATAACCAGTTTCTCTTCTCCCGCCGCTTTTGCCGCTGCAAGAGCATAAAGGCTGTCAACGCCAACGCATGGCTTATCTTCAACCATGCCAAAGGTTTTTATCATAGCAACGCCTATTCTAACTCCGGTAAACGACCCGGGACCAACTCCGCAAGCAAAATAATCAATCTGGTTAAAAGACAAGTCGCACGCCTCCAGCATTTTCTCTATCATTGGAGCAATATAAACAGAGTGATTTTTGCCATGGTTATAAAGACATTCTCCCATTAAAAGAGAATCTTTATACAAAACAACGCTTGCAGCCTTTGAGCTTGTATCAACCGCCAGTAAATTCACGGAAAACCTCCTTTAAAATATCCTCATATACTTTATTTCCTGCTGTACATATAAACTTTCTGCTGTTGTTATCCAGCTTCTCAATATTTATGCTCAAAATATCTTTTGGTAAATCCAAATATTCGCTCCATTCTATTAAAGATGCGCCTTCACCGAAAATATATTCTTCAAACTCCTCATATTCTCCGCCGCATCTGTAAAAATCGAAATGATAAACAGGAATTTTTTCTCCCTGATATACATTCATAATAGCAAATGTAGGGCTAGTAGCAACATCGCTATTAGCCCCAACTGTAAATCCTTTTGCAAACTCTGTCTTACCGGCGCCCACTTCTCCACTAAGCGCAATTATCATAGATGGAAAAGCACGCTTTCCAAGCAGCATGCCAAGTCTTTGCGTATCTTTATTACTATAAGTAATTATTTCCATAAACGCACCTATTCTATTGATATAACTTTTTCTATTCTATTATACACCAGAAGTGTAAAAATAGCTAGTATAATACATTTTAATACATTAAAAGGTATTACCCCCATAAAAATAAGAGTTTTCACGTCCTTAATCATAGGGTTTACCTTTGTAGCAATGGCAACAAGTCCGTCAATAGGCATTCCAAATACTACCGAATAAGCAGGAATAAGTACATATGCGTTTAACACCGCGCCAACAATTATCATTATAATGCTGCCGGTTAAAAGACCTGTAATCATTGATTTTTTTGATTTGTTTCTTCTGTATATAATACATGCAGGCACTGAAATGGAAACGCTGATAATAAATGCGGCAACATCGCCGACAATTGTGCCATCGTTACTTTTCAGCAAAAAATGCAGCAGGCTTTTTATAAAAGCAACGCCCGTTGCCGCCACTGGACCCATGCCATATCCTGCAACAATAACAGCAGTATCACTTATATCAATTTTCATCCATGGCGGAACAAAAGGAATTGGAAATTCCAGTGCCATAAGCAAAAACCCTATTACGCCAAGAAGCGCAACCTTAACAATAAACTGTGTCTTTTTGTCTTTTACATTCATTATTTTCCTCCATTCTCCTTACAAAGCAGAAATCCAAGCAAAAAACAGCCCCCAAAAATATTCGGGGACTGTTAAAAGACAACTTGCTTTTCTTCTTTCATCCGGACTATAACCGTCGGCATTGGAATCACACCAATTCTGCCATAACATGGCTCGCGGGCTCCAGATTTTAACATCTCTTTACCGCCGGTAGGGACTTGCACCCTGCCCTGAAGATTTTATTAGTTTAATTATATGATATTTATTACATAATTGCAACTGCAATTATCTTTCAAATACGATTTCACCATCAATTAACACGTATTTTGTCTTTGCCATAATATCCAAAGGATGCTTATCAAAAACAGCAATATTTGCTATCTTGCCGTCTTTAAGGCTTCCCATTTCATTATCCACGCCGATTATCTTTGCAGGATTTATGGTAATCGCCTTAAGAGCTTCATATTCATCAAGGCCCTCTCTTGCCGCCAAAGCTGCGCTTATAGGGAGATACTGAATTGGTATTACAGGGTGATCTGTAGCAATTGCAAATTCCACGCCGCTTTCTTTTAAAATTCTTGGAGCCTCTATTGATAAATGTCTAAGCTCTGTTTTACATCTATCAACAGTAAGAGGTCCTAAAATCACCTTTTTATCAGTTAAATATTCCGAAATTAAGTGACCTTGGGTACAGTGGTCAATAGTATAATCAATATCAAATTCCTTGGCAATACGAATAGCCGTCATAATATCGTCGGCTCTGTGAGCGTGAATTTTAAGAGGAATTTTCTTTTCCAAAACCATAACAAGAGCATCCAGCTTTAAGTCCTTATCAGGCTTATCGTCGCCGTCCTTTTCCAGCTTTTCTTTATAATCCTGTGCTTCATAAAGTGCCTCTCTAAGCGTAGAAGCAATAGCCATGCGGGTTTCCGGTGCTTTATCCTTTTCAGAATACACCCGTTTTGGGTTTTCGCCAAAAGCAGCCTTAACAGCAACAGGATTTTTAACAACCATCTCGTCTATACATTTTCCAACTGTTTTTATTGCAATAAACTGACCGCCAAGGACATTAGCGCTGCCCGGACCTGTAACAACCACGGTAACTCCGTTTTCCCTTGCTTCCTTAAACGCATTGTCAAAAGGATTAACACCGTCTATAGCCCTTAACTGAGGAGTAACGGGATCGCTCATTTCATTACCGTCTCCTTCTTCCTCATTAAGCCCGTCTTCATATAACCCTATATGACAATGGGCATCAATCATTCCCGGCATAATATACATGCCTGTCGCATCAATTATGCGGTCATCTTCACCATCCACATTACCCATGGTAAGCTCTGCAGAATTTTTGCTTTCCAAATAGCGCAGCACAGCATGACTGTTTACATGTTCTCCAACCTTTACTATTCTATCCCCGTCTATTAGTATATCTCCCACATATGGCTTTTCGTTTTCCATTGTAAGCAGATTGGCATTTTTAAATAAAATCATATTAACCTCCACATTATTAATAAAACATTTTATCCTAATTTTAATGAAAACATTATACACCCAAATAATTCAATTCTCAACATTATTTAGCATATTATAATATTTTATTCTCTTTCTCTTATTATAACATTTACTTCATCTCCCGGCTGTTTGTTTATTTTCGCCCTAATATCCTTTCTCAGCCCAATGATATGACAGGGCGTACCCATGCGTACAAGGCTGCCTTCATATGCCTCTCCATCAAACTCTGCATAAACCTTCACCCTCCCCTTGCCAAACTCTTTTTTAACGTCATAGGGAAACTCAACATAAGCGCCGTCAATATCAGGAACCTTTTTTATTAACGCTTTAAACTCATATACTTTTTTATTCATTATTCACCTCAAAAACTATTGCATTCATAATAAAAATATTTTTTATATATTCAGCCGCTTTTATTATTCCATTAAATAACTGTATTAATTTAATTTTTTTATTATTTTAAACAACATTTCAACCCATACAGCAATACGACATATGAACATTCACTCAACAATAATACTAAAATATTCATTGAAAAAACACTTATAATTAAATTCAAAAATATAAAAACTTATGTTGATGCTGCTCACTTTCTGATTTATAATAAAAATTATATTTCAGATAACAGAAATATATAAATCAGGGAGGCAGAAACACATGGAATATTTAACTTCGTCGGAACTTTCAAAAAAGTGGAATATATCAAGCCGAATGGTTGCCTATTATTGTGAAAACGGTCGTATTGAGGGAGCTGTAAAAAAAGGAAAAACTTGGTTTGTCCCCGCCCATTCAGAAAAACCTGCCGACAGGCGATGTTCAAAGAAAAAGATAAATACTGGGGATAACAGCATAATAAAACCAAAGGCTATAAATGAAATTGAAAAAACAGATGCTATTTATCACACCGGTGAAGTGTATAATCATCTT
Organism: uncultured Christensenellaceae bacterium; assembly: GCA_910585035.1. Classification (GTDB taxonomy): domain Bacteria; phylum Bacillota; class Clostridia; order Christensenellales; family MGBC116941; genus MGBC116941. Next base: position 29,931 of record CAJUEF010000011.1, read on the forward strand.
GGATTTTCAAGAGAAACTTTAAGGTATTATGAGGAAATCGGTTTAATTAGTCCCAAAAGAGAAAAATACAGCCAGTACAGAGAGTTTGGTTTTTATGACATGTCCCATCTTATGGCAATTGATTTTTATAAAAAAAGAGGCTTTACGCCTATTCAAATCAAAAAATTGTTAAAAGCGGCAAAATCACAGGAATACAAAACAATATTGCAAGAGCAAATGGATACTTTAAAAAATGACATTGACCATTTACAGGAAATGTTAAACAGGCTGGAAAAAGCAAAAGATTTTTACGATTATGCAACAGACAAAATTGGTGAATTTGAAATTAAAACAATGCCTTCTTATTATGTACAAGAATCCATAAGTTCTGTAGCATCTTTTTCTGAATATAGAGAAAAAGTATTGAAATACCTGAATTTAGATAATGAAGATATTTTATCAAATATGGTACGCGCCATTACTTTTGATGAAACAGGATGCAAAGGTTCAGGAATGTATATTGTAATGCAGCTTCCTTCCGGCAGTAAAGAAAATTTATTTATTAAGGGTGGAAAATGCCTTTACACCACACTTATAGCCGATAATAACGATAATACAGTCATAGAAAAAATGTTTTCTCTATGTCATAAATGGGCTAAAGAGCATAATGTGTCGTTACGCGGTATAGTATATATTTTTATTCGTTTTGTAACGCTAAGGGAACAGATAGATAAAAATTATTACGAGATATGGCTGCCGTTAAAATGAAATGATTTTTCTATTGACTTGGGTGCTTCCACCAAGCTTATACTAATACCAGTAAGGAGATGGGTGCAATGCAAAAAGAAAGAAATAAATATGGTAAAGACTTTACTCTTGTGGTAGTTGGGCAAATAATATCACTGTTTGGCAATGCAATTTTGCGTTTCGCTTTGCCGCTTTATTTATTGAGGGAAACAGGATCATCAGCTTTATTTGGTATTGTAACAGCCTGTTCATTGCTTCCCATGATAGTATTGTCTCTTTTGGGCGGCGTCCTGGCTGATAGAATAAATAAACGAAACATCATGGTTGGATTAGACTTTTTAACAACAATAGTTATTACAGCATTTTATTCCCTTAGGAGTATTGCTCCTATTGTGCCTTTATTTATCGTCACGTTAATGCTATTGTATGGCATTTCAGGTACATATCAGCCTGCAGTGCAAGCAAGTATACCGGCGCTTGTTCCAAAGGAAAAAGTGCTTTTTGCAAGCGCTATAGTCAATCAAATTGGTTCTCTTGCAAATTTCATCGGACCGATTATCGGAGGAATGCTTTATGGTATCTATGGCATAAATATCATACTTATAGTGAGCGGCATAAGTTTCTTTTTATCTGCCGTCATGGAAATATTTATTGTCATCCCTTTTAAAAAACAAACGGGAAATAACAAAATTTTTCAGATAGTGAAAAATGATTTAATGGAAAGCCTGTATTTTTTAAAATCAGAAAAACCGGTTTTTATTAAATTGTGCATCGTAATCGCCGGGCTAAATCTGTTTCTTTCTTCAATGATAACTATTGGTATTCCAGTAATCATTGTTGATAACCTTTTAATGACAGACCAAATGCTTGGTATTGCGCAGGGGTTTCTCGCAGCCGGCGGCATTATAGGCGGCTTGTTGACCGTATTGTTTGAAAAAAAATTAAATCCATGTAAAGCATCGGTCTTCCTTTATTTGTGTGCAGCTTTTACATGTATTATGGGATTTGGAATGTTGCTACAGAACATACATATGTTTAACTACATGGTGCTGTCAATAATGGGAATGGCAATAACGACTTCTTCCACAATTTTCAGCATACAGATGTTGGCTGTCGTGCAAACAGGAACACCTTTGCACCTGGTAGGTAAAGTTGTTGCTTGCATTATAACTCTTATTATGTGTTCACAGCCAATAGGACAGCTACTTTATGGATTGCTTTTTGAACTGTTAAGCGCTCATATAGCAGCTATCATAATTGTCACAAGTGTCGTCTCATTTTTAATTGCTATGTATTCAACAAATATTTTAAAGCAATTATAGAAAAGCCTAGTAATGTCAACTGCACAGACAAATGAAAAGTTTATGATACAAATATTATTAGCTAATAATAAAAAGGTCACGAGCATATTTATTTCATTGAAAATCAATAAAATACTAAAACAAAAAAAACATATTAAACTCTTAAAGATTAAGATGTGTAAGAAACAAATCAGCGGTATTATAATGACGTCTTACCCCCATTAAAACGCCATTATAATACCGCTAAAAACAAATTAAATTGGTGGAAGAGGGTGGATTCGAACCACCGAAGTCGAAGACGACAGATTTACAGTCTGTTCCCTTTGGCCACTCGGGAACTCTTCCAAAAAAAATGGAGCTGATGATGGGACTTGAACCCGCAACCTGCTGATTACAAATCAGCTGCTCTGCCAATTGAGCTACATCAGCATCCAATATGGTGCCTCAGAATGGAATCGAACCATCGACACAGGGATTTTCAGTCCCTTGCTCTACCGACTGAGCTACCGAGGCAAAAAAATGGCGACCCGGAAGGGGCTCGAACCCTCGACCTCCAGCGTGACAGGCTGGCATTCTAACCAGCTGAACTAC
>CAJUEF010000011.1:32558-39512 GCA_910585035.1 uncultured Christensenellaceae bacterium
ATAATTTGTCAATAGTGGTGGGCCTTCAGGGACTTGAACCCCGGACCAACCGGTTATGAGCCGGTTGCTCTAACCAACTGAGCTAAAGGCCCATTAAAATGGTGACCCCTAGGGGAATCGAACCCCTGTTACCGCCGTGAAAGGGCGATGTCTTAACCGCTTGACCAAGGGGCCATTTATGGTCGGGGTGAAGAGACTCGAACTCCCGGCCCCATGCTCCCAAAGCACGTGCGCTACCAACTGCGCTACACCCCGTAACCTGGCTTTATCACTAAGTTTAACTGCTGACTAAAACAGCATTTGTTTTCAGCGACATTTATTACTATACACTGTTTATATATAAATGTCAATATATTTTAAAATATTTTTTCATGTTTTTTTACATATTTTCCATACTTTAAATTCATATTTTAAATTTTTTATTTTGCCAGCACTACATAATATAAATATCCCCTGTCATCCTCAATTACTGCAACGCCTATTTTATTTACTTTTTCATTATCAAACCCTTCAATGTTTTTTACCAAGCTTTTGCCTACCTGTTCAAAGTTTTCCTCACCTTTTACCTTTCCAGAGGCTTGTACGCTGTATCCGCTTATACTATAGGTTGTGTTCTTTTTAGCAAAAATATCACAATAATACGATGCTTCTTTCTCCAACGCCTTGTCAGAAACAAAAGACGAAACTTTTTGAGAAACCCTTTGTTTATTTATATTGCCAAGCAAACTTGCCGCATAAACCGTTTTATTCTCTTTTTTAGTGTTATATAAAGTTTCCGGAGACTCGGCATTTGCCATACCGTTATTATCTTCTTCATTAGCTTCATTTATTTTACCGGTTTCAATATATGTTTCAACCCGCTTTTCAACCTGCTCTTCCACTACAACATTTTTTGCCCCGCTGCTTGAACTTTCAGTATTATCAGGTTCTATAATAAGCACATATTCTTTTCTTACATATCCTTTTTTGTCTCCATATAAAACAATATACCCAATATCACTTTCCCCTATTAGTATAAGGGCTTCATTTTCCTTTATCGGTTCCCCGGCGGACATATGCACATCATAATAAAAGTATGTATCCATGTGGATTATACCTGTCTTATTAATAGCCGTATAGACAGGAATTGCCTTTAATTCAGATGAACTTACAGGCGTAAAAACCGCAACGGGAACTGCTTTCTTTTTACAGCCTGTACAAAAAACCAAAAATATCAATAAAACAAAAACAATTTTCACCATCTAAATCTCCTTTGCAAAAAATAATAAACAGATGCTCTAACAATAATTGTTAGAGCATCTGTTTAAATTTATTTTCTTCAATATTAAAGATAGCATATACTTTAAAAGCGGTAAGTGCTATGGTAAATTTTACCAATCTATTTGCAAAGATTTCACTTGTGCACATTTTAATACAACTTATATCAGCATTTTTTATATTGTATATGTGCCGCAGCTCATTTTGTCTTATCACTATATTTTCATGACAAAATTTTTTACATCCGTTTATTTCCCAAAAATTTGCTGCGCCTCTCATAACACTGCTCCGTGCATGATACACGCCCACTTTCTTATTTTTATAAATTTTAATATAAAATAACTTTTAATGCAACATCTTCCAGATAATAAATTGACAATTTAACGAATATATCTCTAAAATAAACAACGATTTTATCATAATTGCATAATTTTTTAAATATGTTTATATAGGTAAAAAAGTTTTTTACATTAAACCATTTTTTGTCTTACCATGATAGTGATTTTTGGGAGTGATTTTATGAATCAATTTAAACCATTGAAAGGATATAATAAAAATTCAATTAACCATGCAACAGAAGATTACATGGAAGTAATTTGCAAACATTTTGAAAAAGACGGTTATATCCGTATAAATAACCTTTCTTTTAAGCTTGGAGTTAATATTGCCGCTGCTTCTAAAATGGTTGCTGCTTTAAAGAAAAAAGGGCTGGTTGAATATGAAAAATACGGTGTAATAAAGCCAACGCAAAGCGGCATTGAATTTGGAAATTACCTGTCTCAAAGACATGAAGTGCTAAAAGAGTTTTTCTCACTTATAAATGGAAATGAAGATGCGGCAGATGAAATTGAATCTATAGAGCATTACTTATCAAAGCAAACCATAGAAAATATTGAAGTGGCAACAGAAATATTAAAAAACAGCAGCAGCAAATAATTATAAAGCAATTTAGAACTATTAAAACAAAGTACCGGTTTAATATTTAAACCGGTACTTTGTTTATAAATTAATAGGATATTTTATAAGCCCATGCCTAATACAGTACAGATATAAATATCCTCCCCTTTTCATAACAGGCAGCCTAATTTCGGCAGGCTGCTCGGGATAAAGCCTGTTTATAAGAGCCCTGTCGTCATGAACATAAGCAGAAAAGGAAATATAGTGGTCTTTTTCCATATCATGCTTAATTGTAATAAATAAATCCATATCTGTTTCTATAACATTAATTTCATGCCCCTTGCTACATAAATCAGCCTTTAAGGGATGTAATTTTCTTCCGCAGCAGGAAATAGATGCGTCGCCTGTACTCATAAGAATATTACCGCACACAGGGCAAACATAAAACCTGACCTTATCAATTTTACCAACGTCAACTCTGTTTGGTTTTAACTCCCCTTGTAAAATTTTCAATATATCCGCTCCCAAAACTTCTGAAAGCCCGTTCCACAAAGTAATATCAGGACAGCCAAGACCACACTCCCACTTAGAAACAGTTTTATTGCTAATACAAAGCTTATCAGCAAGCTGACGCTGGGTCATTCCTTTTTCCTTTCGCAGTTGCAAAATGAGCTTTCCTGTCTTTGCACAATCCATATTATTCCTCCGATTATTTTGTAAAGGCGCTACAGTTCTTTAATTATATCAAGTAAAACCCTGGTTCTCTCTCCTGTAAGCTCTCCTAAATCACTGAGCGCCTGCAAAAACTTTTGTATGTCTTCATTAATTCTGTCACTTTCTTTACAAACTGCAATCTCCATTGCATCTCCCTGCAAGCCAACCCTGTCTATATATTCGCTGTTTGGGTCATATAAAAGGGGCATTCTGTAAGCTTCTTTAAAGTATAACAGCGTGCGGCTGAGAAATATCATAAGGTCAAACACCTGGTGTATCGGCAGTTCAACACTTATTTCCTGTTCTCCATTTTCATTTTCTTTCCATATTTGCGCCGCAATTTTCATATCCTTATTTTCATTAAAAACAGGCGCTCCCAGAGTAAGTTTTTTAATATCCGAGTTATAAGCCCTTTTCCCGTCTATACGGCTGTATTCTTTTGCCGTCATTACAATACTGTTAATCATTTTTTAATTCTCCTTATTTTAAAATTCCTATGTTGATGTATTTTTAAAAACTGTTTTAAGTTTTTTCTTACTTAATAATTGTAATCCAATATATCTTTAAAAACAATCTGCGCTCCGAAGACTAATTAAATAAAAAAAGACAGCCGTTAATATCACGGCTGTCTGAATAAAAAACAAAGTTTAAAATAAACAACAAGCTTTACGGCATAGTTACCCACAGCGCAGGACGCACACCGTATACACCCGCAGTTATATTTCCTCCGGTAGAATTAAAGGTGCCGTTATTTAGAACAGTAGCAATGCGTGTGTTGCTGGCATACGGTGAGCGCAGCCAACTAATGTAACTTGACGCTCTCATATTAACATCCGGAACAAGAATGGAATTTCCATAAGTGTAATCTCTTTGATCGCTGGTAACAGATGCATTATTATGCTTACCAAATAAATCGGCTTCACTCAGGAAAAACAACTTATCTATTGTTGTATACCAAGTCGATGCATTATATTGAGTACGGGTACTGATTTCCGTTTCTACTACTTTAGTTTTTAACAAAGTCAAGGTTTCAAGCAGTTCTCCATTTAAATAAGTCCTTATTCCGCTATCCTTCCAAACATTTGTTGTGCCCCCAAACATTCTATTTGCTCCAATAGGATTTTTTGCCCAAAGCAAAGCTTTATTACCGTCCTTAGCCAGCACATACCAGTCAATGCCGTCGATTGTTACAGTTGCAGTTGTGCCCACAGGCATAGCAGGCAAATCTTCATAACCTAAATTTATAATTGTAATGCCGGTGCTGCCTTCCAGCCCTTTTTGTACTTCAGATTCTGCATAAACAGTTATAACCGTTCCAACAGGCTCGTTATTTCCCGCTACTAAAATGCCCTTTGCATCAATTGTTGTAGCAGGATCCCTGTTTCCTTCAATTCTCCAAGTTACATTTTGATCTGGAATTGGATTTCCGTTTAAAGTAACTGTGGCCTTTATCTGCAAACGTTTTCCAAATTTTAATTCATTTTGATTATTGTTTGCAGTAACTGTAACTGTGTCTGCCAGGGTAGACGAAATGTTATTCGGCCATGGATTTCCCACAACCTTAATATCATCATCTGTTCCCAGCTTATTATCTGCGCCAACAGCGTAGTAATATCCATAGACGTCAGGTCCTATAAACTTACTGCCAAAAGTAGGGTCCATAGGATCGATTACCACAACGTTAAATTTGTCATCGGCATTGCCTATTATTTCATCATTTCCTCCGCAAACAAATTCTCCAAGACTGCCGTCTTCTTTAATTTCCTTAAAGGTATTGTCTCCATAGTCCACATAAACCTTGCCATCCATTTCTCCGTTTACCACGCCCACTGCCTCTCTTGGATAAACGTAAACCTCAATAAAATTAGTAACCGAGGGATCATAAGCGCTGGTTACTGTAAGCTTATAAATCTGCTCTACCATATTATCTGTAGGAGTAAACTTATTTCCGTTAAGGCAAGATGTATCAGGTTCTGCCGTCCATGTAACATAGGTTTCCGAAGGCTTCCCTGAAGGATACTCAATATCCATATCCACCTCAAGGTTTAAAGTATCTCCTGCTTTTACATATTGTTTGTAGCCGCCCTTTGGCTGTATGTGTATTATTTTCGGAAGTCTGCCTGCCGCCTGGTTAAGCACAAAAAGTCCGTCAGCTGTAATTCCGTCCGCATAAAAGCCTGTGCCTGCGTCCTTATCTCCCCAGTCTCCCGCTGTGGCAAACTGACCTATAACATTAATGCTGTAATACCATCCTTTATCAGGCTGTCTTGACGGGGTAATTCCGTTTAAAAACAAACCTGTAGCCTCACCCGGCTGTATTGGCTCCGCCCAGTATGCCCAGCCGTCGGTATCATAAACCCAGTAGCTCCCCTTTGGCGCTCCCTTTTCTTTCCATTCCGCCATAGTAATTACAGAGCCCTGCAAGGTTTCCTTTGCCCTGTGGGTTTCCTCTTGCTGTTTAGCTGCGCTGTAAACGGCTGTATCCGTCTTTTCCTCATCCAGGTTATATTCCTTATAATCCTCGTATTTATCGTTAATTCCGCTTGTAACGTCAATTCCTTTAATTCCGTCAGGACCTGCAAAAGTGCCGTTTATATCGGCCTCAAGGCTTTCCTGGTCTTTATTGAAAGTCGGCATATATACTGTTTTACCGCCCATATCCCATGTCCAGTATTTATGTATTGGTGTATGTGCGTCGCCTGTTACATTGCCCGGAATATGAGTTGCCCACGTAGATTTATCGTCTATTTTTGCATCAGTTTTACCTATTACTTCAACATTACGGTCCGGGTCATTAATATTCCCTGCGCCCACTCCTATTTCCATATATTCGTCAAGACGGATTCTTGCGAAAATAGGCACGCCGTTGTCATCAGGATCAGTAAAGTTTTCCACATATACGTCTTTATTTTCACCGTTAAAATCATCATGAAGCCTTCCACCTGGATTAACATACCCATCAGCTTCGTTCCAGGCTCTCTGGTCAATAGACTGCCATGCAAAGGTGCCGCCAAAAACAACCGCTGCAGCCGCTAACGCTGCCGTAATAGCCGCTGCTTTTTTTCTTGCTACTTCCTTAATTTTCATTTCTTTATCCTTTCTAAATAATATAATTCTGTACCAAAATTCTGACTTTTTGTAACAAATTATCTAAAATGAATATAAAACTATTATAATAATTTTTTTTGTGAAAATCAAGCTATATAGTGTTATATATAGTTTTACTAATAATATTTTGCTTTTTTTATATCATCAAAAGTATTGTAACAAAAAGTCAAGGTTTTGTTACACTTTGCAATGCCATGTGTCTAAATAAAAAAGAACCGCCCTAAGGGCAGTTCTTTTTAAGCAATGTTTATATTTCATTATTCAACACTTTTAAGAGCTTCAACCGGGTTTATCCTGTCCAGCATACGGTTTGTAACCAGCTCCACAATCAAGGCAAACGCCAAAGCCGCAGCCGCCGAAATCCCATAGCTTAAAGGAAAAATAGTCACAGCAAAATGAATAGACGGCATATTAAGGGCATTGGTCAGCATATTGCCCAAAACGTGCCCAAGAGGCAAGCCAAGTAAAATACCTATAAAAGTTAAAATTATAGTTTCTTTATTAACGTATGAGTGTACTTCGCGGTTATAAAAACCAAGTACCTTTATGGTTGCCAGCTCCCTGGTTCTTTCTGAAATATTTGTTGTGGAGAGAGTGAAAAGCACAACAAAGGCAAGACCAGCGGCAAGGGTAATAATAATATAAACAGCCACGTTAACCAAAGAGAAAGAGGATTCAAATTCTTTCTTCATTCCCTCAACACTCATTGAAGAGAGCACTCCCTCCTGCTCTGAAAGTAGAGCCGCATAGGCTTCATGGTCAAGACACACCTCGCTCATACGGGCAAATACACCGTTTGCTTCATACTTTCCAAAAGCATCTTCATAAGCCTTCTGAGTTATATACACCTTATTTCCCAGGTAATTATTTACAATACTGTTTACGCTTACGCTCGCTTCCGTCAGCTCCATATCTTTTAAAGCTATTCTGTCTCCTTTTTCAATGCCAAGTATCCTTGAAATATTTTGAGTAACGTAA
>CAJUEF010000011.1:39522-44191 GCA_910585035.1 uncultured Christensenellaceae bacterium
TGTCATCAGGTACTATAGACTTACCTGCCGTATCCTCCAAATTGATGTATCCCTTTAGGGAAACTCCCTTTGGAATAACTATCATCTGAATTGTATCTTCATCACCCCTGCTGTTTTTAATACCTACAGAATCAATTCTCACATTTATATAGCTTTCAATATTTTCATCATTATCAAGAGTATTTACCAGCTTATCATTATCCTTTGCATCTGCAACCGCCATAAGGTCATACATGTAAAGCTGTTCATACTGCTTTGGTATAAGCTCTGTTACCGAATCCTTAATTGCAAAGCCGCATACCAAAAGCGCAGTGCATCCCATTATGCCTGCAACAGTCATAAACAAACGCTTTTTATAGCGGAAAAGGTTTCTCGCCGTCACCTTATTTAAAAAGGAAAAGCTGTTCCATACAAATGTAATCCTTTCCAAAAACACCCTAGACCCAAGCTTCGGTGCTTTAGGGCGCATAAGCTTTGCAGGCATTTGCCTAAGCTCCGCACTGCAGGCAATTACCGTAGCTCCTGTAATACAAACTATAAATAACAAAATGCCAATTGTGCCATATACAAAATCAAACTTTATAAGGTATACAGGCAGTGCATACATGGTGTCAAAAATCATAAAAATTATTTTGGGGAGTAACACAAAGCCAAGGATATCGCCTAAAATTCCGCCTGCAGCGCTGGCGGCAAAGGCATAAAGCAAATACTTTTTGCGTATTTCCCTGTCACTAAAGCCAAGAGCCTTATAAGTTCCTATAAGCCCTCTTTCTTCCTCCACCATTCGTGTAATGGTGGTAAGGCTTATAAGGATTGCAACAACAAGGAAAACAACGGGGAAAACCTTTCCAAGAGCTTCAATAGACGAGGAATCACTCTTAACATTTGAATATCCGCCTAAAGAGCTTCTATCCTGTACATACCATTTTGCCGTGTCAATATCCTCTATTTCCTTTTTAGCGTCAGCAAGCTTTTGCTCTGCCGTTTCCCGCTTTTCATTATAATCATATTCCTTATCAATAAGCTCTCTTTTTCCCTTTTCCAGCTCCATTCTGCCGTTTTCTATCTCTCTTTTGCCGTCATTAATCTGACGGTATGCGCTTACCTCTTTTGCCTCCAGCTCTTTCTCTCCCGCTTTAAGACGGACGCTTCCCGCACTCAGCTGCTCTGTGCCTGCACTAATTGCCTGTCTTGCGCTTTTAAGCTGCATTTCATTGGTTTCAACTTCCTGCCTAGCCTTTGAAAAGCTATTCTCCGCATTTAACCTTTGCTTGTCAACGTCTTGTATTTGGGAGGACAGCACCGCTCTTGAAGCCTCAAGCTGACCAATTACAAGCCCCATTTGCGGCGCTTTTAACTCCAGGGCTTCCAGCTGTTTTTTCTCTGCCTGAAGCTTACTTAGCTGTATATTATAATCCTCCGCATTTTTATCCAAAGCGCTTATTTGTTTATCAATGCCCTGCTTTGCTGCGCCAAGTACCGGTAAAAATTCACGGGAAAAGGTCTGCCCCGCTGCCGCAGCTGTTTTAGCCGCCTGTTTTTCCGCCTGCTTTAAAGACGCTTTTTCTCTCTCCAGCTTTAAAGAAAGCTCTTTATATTCTGACGAAGCTTTATCCAAAAGAGCAAGCTGCTGCCCTAAAGCTGATATTTGTCCCTGCGCCTTTATAACAGGCAAATAAGCATCTTTTGCAGCGGCAATAAGTCTTTTCCAACCGTCACTTGGAAAAGCTGAGCCAAACATAAGGGATATTTCTTCCGATTGCTTATTAAGCTTTTTATATTCAGTATCAGCGTCTTCTTTCGTATGAGCCAATTTGCTTTTTGAAGACGACAGCATATCATAGGTTTCCTGCTGGGTTCTCTTTAATTCATCCTTTGCTTTTTGCAGCTCGGCTTCACCACTTGTAACCCGGGTTTCCGATTGTTTAAGCTCGTCTTTTCCTCTTTCAATATCTTCATAGCCCTTTGAAATTTCCTGTCTCGCCGCAGCAAACTGTGTCTTTGCTTCCCTTTCCTTTTCCTTTAACTCCCTTTCCCCGTTATCAATGCGGACAGCGCCATCCTTTATTTCCCGCCACGCCTTTGCAAACTCCGCATCTGCCTTCGCAAAGCTGTCGTTCATTTCCGTTTCCGCATCATAAAGCTTTTCATAAGCCTCGCCTGTCACCTGGTTATAACGCGCCTGCTCCCGACTGCTTTTTATCTGCGCTTCAATCACGTCGGTTACCTGTTTAACCCGCTCCTCATATTCTGCTGAATAACACTGCATACCTGCTGTGTCTGTTAAAGTTAGATACACCGCCGTATAAATATCGCTGTTTATAGCCTTTGGAGTTACAAAAAATGTGTAATCCGCATTTGAGGACGAACGGAAAGACGAAGCCCCTTCCCCTTTATTCACATCAGCAGGGTCAACAACAACGGCGGTAATGGTAAAGGTATTATTGATAAAATTCGCTGTTTCCTCTTCCTCTGTTTCAGTGAAAAATTCGTCGTCTCCCTCATCATTTTTGCTTTCTTCGATTTCCTCTTCTATAACAACGGTGTCACCTATTGTCTTTCCCGTGTTACTTACATATCTTTCATTAACGGCAATTTCCTTTTCACCCTGCGGCAGCTTGCCTTCCACAACAAAGGGCTCGTTTATGCCCTTTTCGCTCAGTCCTTTCAGCATCACGCTTTGACGCTTACCGTCCGTCTCCACATAGACCTTTTCACTGTAAGCCCCCTCTGCGTCCTTTATGCCATCAAGCTCTTTTAAAGCGTGAACGTCGTCATCTGTCAGACCCAAGGTTGAAACAACGCTTATGTCAAAAAGCCCCTGCTGGTCATAGAACCTGTCCGCCGTGTATCTTAAATCCTCACAGGAGGCTCTAAGCCCTGTCATAGTCGTAACGCCAAGAGCTGCAATAAGCATAATCGAGAAAAAACGCTTTTTTCCTTTTCTTACAGCACGCAAAACGTCCTTAGTATACGCCTTCATTTTCGTCACCACTCAATTTGTTCAATAGGCATTGGGTTTTCATTGCGGATAACATCAGTTACCTTTCCGCTTTTAAACCTTATGAGCCTGTCTGCCATTGGCGCTAAAGCGGAATTATGAGTAATAAGCAGCACTGTAATGTTATCCTTTCTGCATGTATCCTGCAGCAGCTTTAGTATCTGTTTGCCCGTGTCATAATCCAGCGCTCCTGTAGGCTCGTCGCAAAGAAGCAGCTTTGGGTTTTTGGCAATTGCCCGGGCAATGGAAACCCTTTGCTGCTCTCCTCCCGAAAGCTGCGCGGGAAAGTTATTCTTTCTGTTCCCAAGTGCCACTTTATCGAGGGTTTCAGAGGCGTCAAGAGAATTTTTGCAAACCTGTGCAGCCAGCTCAACATTCTCCAGCGCAGTGAGGTTTGGAACTAAATTATAAAACTGAAACACAAAGCCTATGTCGTTTCGCCTGTATCCCACAAGCTGCTTGTCGTTATATTTTGTTATATCATTCCCATCCACCAGCACCTGACCTGTAGTCGCCCTGTCCATTCCGCCTAAAATATTCAGCGCCGTCGTCTTTCCCGCTCCCGAGCTGCCGAGAATAACCGCAAGCTCTCCTTTGTCAACATGAAAAGAAGCATTATTCAGCGCCCTAATAGACGTTTCGCCCGACGCATATTCTTTAACAATGTGATTAAACTCAATATATGCCATAAATTTTTGTCTCCTTGGCAATATAATAATAAATCTATTCATTTATAATATACTTTATATAAACATTCTCAATCAATAGACAATATTATATTAAGTGTTGAGCAATTAAAACCACTGTGTTGTTTCTGATTTAATAAAGGTAACAAACCGGCTTTTAAAGCCGCTTGCAGCATAAAGACGACTGTTTTTTCGCACCTATGTTATGTTATGGTTATTAATCACCTAAATATATCTATTGTAAAGACAATACAAAAAACCCATTTAATAAAATGGGTTTTTATTTTTGCATAAGCAAATTCAATCGTCATAATGCCCTTTGCATGACACAACGTATATAATTCCGTCTTGTTCAAAATAAACAATTCGGTTAATCTCATCAATACGCCTGCTCCAATACCCGCTTAAGTTTCCCTTTAGCGGCTCGGGTTTCCCAATACCTTCAAACGGGCTTCTTTTTATATCTCCTATTAGCGCATTTATACGTTTCAATGTTTTTTTGTCCTGCTTTTGCCAATAAAGATAGTCTTCCCATGCCCTGTCTTCCCACAGCAGCCTCATTGTTCTTCCGTCTCCATCAACTCATGTTCTGCAAAGTGCGCCTGTCCCTGAGCAACATCACGGGCAATCTTTTCAAGATAACGCATATTGCTTTCAGAATAAAAGGGGTCAACGCTCACGTCAAAAGGAATGCGTTTTTCACGGCTCACCTTTTTTGCAAAAATAGTAAACGCTGTTGTCATTGACATTCCCAATTCCTGACATGTCTGCTCCATGCTCTTTTTTAAATCCGCATCCATACGAAAATTCACGTTTACAGCTTGTGACATATTCAAAACTCCTTTTTTATAATTATTATATGCAATCGTAATGAAAAAATCAACATTTTTCATTATTTTATCATTACAAGTTTTGATTTTTTACAGATGCATATAACGAATAAAAACCCATTTAATAAAATGGGTTTTTATTTCTATTTCCC
>CAJUEF010000012.1:0-1362 GCA_910585035.1 uncultured Christensenellaceae bacterium
ATAATATGGATATATCAAATAATCAAAAGATTTACATACTCGACAGAGAATAATCCCTAAACAAAACAAGTTAGAAAAAGTCGAATGGGAGTGATGGGAAATATTCAGGCGTGTGCGAAGGAAGTTATAAATACAGATTTAATATACGCGTAAACGGAGCAATGGCAGTGGGGGAATTCTTGCTGCCATTTTTATTAATAAAAACATATTGACAATTTTCTATGGGGTGCATATAATTACACATAGACAGTTATCTATGGTAGGTGATTTTGAGAGATGGACGAAAGAAGAACTGCGGCAATCTTTAAGGCATTTTGTGATGAAAACCGTATTAGAATTATAAAGCTATTGCGTTCGGGCGAAAAATGTGCATGCAAGTTGCTGGATGAAATTAATGTGACGCAACCTACTCTTTCCCACCATATGAAAATACTTTGTGATGCTGGAATTGTTGTTGGTCGCAAAGAGGGAAAATGGACGCACTATTCCATTTCCGAAAAAGGTGTTGATCAAGCAAAGGAATGTTTTGAGCAGTTGACAACCGTTGATATTAAATGTGAAAACAAGCCGTGATATGAAAAGTAAGGAAGTTTATAAATTACTTTTCCGCACGGCTTATAAAACCCACAATACATAGATATATTTCAATTTGACTATATAAAGGAGGTTGTGCTTATGGAAATTTTAAAATCAGTGTGGGGCTTTTTTCAAAATGAAGTCCTCGGAATGGGGTGGCTGAGTAGGCTCATATCAACCATATTGAATGCATGTGGTTTAGACACTACAAGCAGAGGTGGCGGCAGCATTCAGTTCCTTATTTACGATACCATAAAAATTATGCTACTGCTTGGAGTGTTAATTTTAATTATCTCGTATATTCAAAGTTACTTCCCACCCGAAAGAACAAAAAAGATACTTGGCAGGTTTCACGGAATATGGGCAAATATTATCGCAGCCTTGCTTGGTACAGTGACACCGTTTTGTTCCTGTTCCTCTATTCCGTTGTTTATTGGCTTTACAAGTTCAGGATTACCCCTTGGTGTAACTTTCTCATTCCTTATTTCTTCACCAATGGTTGACCTTGGCAGTCTTGTTTTGCTAATGAGCATTTTCGGTTGGAAAGTTGCGGTTTTGTATGTTGTCCTTGGTTTGGTAATTGCTGTTGTTGGTGGTACGCTAATTGAAAAACTACACCTTGAAAATCAAGTGGAAGAATATATCCGAAACGGTCATGCCATTGATGTTCCGCAGGAAGAACTGCGTTTTAAAGACCGCATTAAATATGCCCTCGAACAAGTGGTTGCAACAGCTAAAAAGGTTGCGCCTTATGTGTTAATCGGAGTCAGTATCGGCGCAATTATT
>CAJUEF010000012.1:1372-8316 GCA_910585035.1 uncultured Christensenellaceae bacterium
CATAACTGGATACCCGAAGATTTCATTGTTAAGGTACTTGGGGATAACAATCCGTTGGGTGTTGTGCTTGCTACTATCGTAGGTGTTCCGATGTATGCGGATATTTTCGGCACAATCCCGATTGCAGAAGCCTTGCTTGCAAAGGGAGCTTTGCTCGGTGTTGTCCTTTCCTTTATGATGGGAGTAACTACCCTTTCTCTCCCTTCAATGATCATGCTTCGCAAGGCAGTAAAACCAAGGCTGCTCGGAATTTTCATTGCAATATGTACAGTAGGCATTATAATTGTAGGTTATTTATTTAACGCAATACAATATTTAATTTTTTAACTTTAGGAGGTTATTACGATGGCATTATTTAATTTTGGGAAGAAAAAAGAAGAGGAAAAGAAAACACCCGCCTGTGCTTGCAGTTGTGGCTGCCCGACAAGCGAGGTAGAGGAAATTACAAATGATTGTTGTCCGCAAGTAAAGGAAGAAATTTACTGTATAAAGGTATTAGGTGCGGGTTGTAAATCCTGTCACGAACAGTATGAGAATGCAAAGCAGGCAGTAAAAGCTGCGGGACTTTCTGTAGAAGTGGAATACATTACAGATATGAAGAAAGTAATGGAATACGGCGTTATGAATATGCCTGCTCTTGTTGTTAATGAAAAGGTTGTTGCTATGGGCAAAGTGTTAAAATCTGCTGATGTAATTTCTTTGCTGCAGAGATACAGAAAGGAAGCTTTAACATGAAATATTCTTGTACGGTTATATCAGTAACTGACATCAACTCCGCAAGAAGGTTTTATGAAGATTTATTCGGGCTGAAAGTATTTCAGGATTATGGAAAAAACATAGTTTTTACTTGCGGTTTAGCTCTGCAGCAAGATTTTGATTGGCTTGTTGGACTGCCTAAAGATAGCGTGTTGAAAAAATCCAACAATATGGAAATATGTTTTGAAGAACAAAACTTTGACAGTTTTTTGAATAAACTGAAAAAGTATTCAAATATTCAATATTTGGGGGATGTAATTGAGCATAGCTGGGGGCAACGTGTCATTCGATTTTACGATTTAGACGGACATATCGTAGAAGTTGGTGAAGATATGAAAATGGTTGTAAATCGTTTTCTTGCTGCTGGTATGACTATAGAGGAAGTGTCTGCAAAAATGGACGTTTCCGTTGCAGATTTGACAAGGCTGCTGAACAGCTAAATTCATATTTGGGTTGTTGACAAAAAGAAAATAAATCGGTATAATGGAAACAAAATTAAAAGATTTTGTTTCCGATATGAAAGATAAAATTATTAAGGCATCTATTGAAAGCATAAAAAAAGAAGGTCTGCGTTTTTCTGTTGATTCGTTGGCGAATAGCTTGAAAATTTCAAAGAAAACAATTTACAAGTATTTTCCGGATAAAGAATCACTCGCAATTGCATTGTATGAAAAGATTTTTTGCGATGCTTTTGAGAAAGCAAATGCACTGAAAAAACAAAGTGAAGCAACGGCTCAGAAAGAATTACTGCACCTTTATTTTGATTGCAAATGGATGACACGCAGAGAAATATTTAACAAATATAAGTTAAACAAAACAATTTATGCCTATGTGGCAGATAAAATTAACTCTTTGTGGGAGCTTATAGCTGCGTCATTTGATAATGAGGAATCGGAAAAAACTAAAGAAACACTTCGTATTATCATTGACGGCTCTTTTGAAAAGCTTTGCAATACAGGGCTAATGCCGGATGCAGTAATAGAAAGGCTGGTGAATTTGCTATGATAATTGGATTGCTCCGCTTTTTTGCGATAATATGTGCTGCCTTTGCCTGTGGAAAAATCTTATCCAAGGTAAAGCTGCCAGCTATTCTCGGTTGGCTTATTGCCGGGATTATTTTCGGTCCCTATCTTGCTGAGGTTGTAACCTTAGACATTACAAACGCATTGTGGTATAATGTCTGTATTAAGTTTTTTGAGTGCTTTGCAGGTGTAATGATCGGCCGGGAAATTATTTTTAAAAAGATTGCTCAGTCAGGAAAACAAATTATTGGAATTACCTTTGTGCAGTCAATCGGAACATTTTTAGTTGTTTCTGCCGTATTTGCCGTTGTGTTTTTCATTACAAATATTCCCATTTATTTGGCATTTATATTTGGTGGAATTGCGCTTGCTACTGCTCCTGCGCCTGATTTATCCATTGTAAATGAATATCACACAAAAGGACCGGTGACCAAAACCTTAATTCCTCTTGCCGCAATTGATGATATTATTGGTGTTATTGTTTTTTTTACCATAATTTCAATTATAAGCGGAATTGGCGGCGGCGCTTCTGTTTCACCGATTGCGATTGTCGGAACAATTCTGTTCCCTTTTATTATTGGGTTCATCACAGGAATTTGCGCTGTGGTTTTGATAAAGTGGGCGAAGAATAGCATTTTGAGATTTATATTGCTGGTTTTCTTCCTTTGCATATCGGTAATATGCGGTCTGCTTATTGACCAATATATATTCCATTCTTTCCGTTTGAATTATCTGTTGGTTGGCATGTCGTTCAGCGCAACTGTTGTAAATATTTTACCAGAGGTGGAGCTCACTGATGCATGGAAGTTGTATAATCCATTGCTGAATCTTTCTCTTGTTATTGTCATTGTTAACCTGGGTATGCCGCTTGACTACCGATTGATTTCAGGAGCAGGATTGTTTACTGCAATCTATATTCTTTCAAGAGCAGCAGGAAAAATTGGCGGTGCATATTTTGGAGGGAAAATAACAAAGGCCGAACCCACTGTTACAAAATATCTTGGATTCACATTGCTTCCCCATTCGGGAGTGTCGCTGGTATTTACAGGTATTGCCGTTGCCACTCTTACCGCCATTGATGCATTCCTTGCATCGATCGTGTCGGGAACAATTGTTGCAGCAGCAATTATTAATGAGGTTATCGCCGTTATTGTTGCAAAATTTGCTTTTAAATTGGCAGGTGAAATAGAAAAGTAATGCTTTTACAACATTATTTTCTGACAAGAGAAGAAATATTTATGTGAAAACTATAAAAAACAATTCTTAGATAAAACTGATTAGGTTTGTCTAATTAAAGTAATAATTAAAATTGTAAAAAATTAAATACTTTTATGTATTATATGCAGAGCAGTATAGCTGCTTTGCATTTTTTATAAATAAGTATAAATTTTATTTGTTTATATGTTACAATAACTCTATATAATTTATTAAAAGGCAAAGTTTTTAAAGTTATACGGAACATGGAAATATAATTGTTTAATTAATGGGGAATAGAGAAAACTGAAATAAAAATAAAGAGCAGCTTTTCAGAAATAGCTACAAATGCTGTTTTTCAATATACAGTGTTAGAACAAAGTATTATTGATATAGTTTGCCACAATATTTTGATGGGTTAAGTGGGCGGAGATAATATATCCGGCACTGTGGCAAAGAAAATGTATTATCATTTTAGATTTTAGGGGAAAAACTGTATGGATATAAAGGTAAGAAATGCCGTGGAGGATGATCGTTTTAATATTGCTTTTTGCATTGCAGAGGGATTTGAAAAAGACTTTTCTGTTCTTTGTAAAGACACTAACAAGGTGGCTTTAGCAATCGAAAGCGGACTTGCAATAAATACTTTTTATGTTGCTGAAGCAGATGGAAAAATTGCAGGTGTGCTTGCCGTTTCCGATTGTCATGGTCGTGCCGCTAAAGTTGATCGCAAGGCTTTAAAAAAGCATTTTGGTTTTATTAAAGGAATTATAGGCTGTATTGTCCTTAAAGAAGAATTTGAAAAGGAACTTTCGTATCAGCCAACTACGGGATATATTGAATTTGTAGCAGTTGGCAAAGGTTACAGGCAAAAAGGTGTTGCGACTGTTTTACTGAAAGAAAGTATAGAAAAAAGCAAGTATGAAAATTTTGTTCTGGATGTTACGGACGTTAATTCTAATGCTATAAAGTGCTATACAAAGTTTGGTTTTAAAGAGTTTAAAAGAGAGAAAGAAAAAAACGGCAAACATAAAGGATTTAATGAAAGAATTTATATGCAATATTTCCATGAATAACAAGGTATAGCATATCCGATTTTTTGGAGGAAGCTATGTTTTATTTTACAAAATATAATTCTGATATAGGGATTCTGACAATAGCCAGCGACGGGCAAAATATAATTGGACTTTGGATAGACGGACAGAAACATTTTTTGGGAACAATTAACAAAGAGCCAATTCAAAAAGATGATTTGGATGTTTTTAAAAGCTGTAAAAAATGGCTTGACAAGTATTTTGCAAAGGAACAACCATTTCCTTATGAATTGCCCCTAAAGCCAATAGGAAGTAATTTTCGTCAGTTTGTATGGAAGTGTTTATGTGAAATTCCTTACGGACAGGTGACAACTTACGGAGAGATTGCAAGAAAAGCTGCGGCGGAACTTGGCAGAGAAACCATGTCTGCTCAGGCGGTTGGGGGAGCCGTTAGTAATAACCCGATTTCCATTATTATTCCTTGCCACAGAGTGGTTGGAACAAACGGAAGTTTAACAGGCTATGCAGGGGGTATTGGCAAGAAAATTAAGCTGTTGGAACTGGAAGATGTGGATATGTCACGCTTATTTGTTCCAAAAAAGAGCACTGCTATGTGAAAAAAGAAAAGCATAAATAGGATAATTTTCATATAAAGCCTTTAATACGTAAAAAATCAAAGAAACGGCGTTAATATACTAATGTTTTTTTAAAAGCTTTCGTATTTAATAGTGTAGGAAAATAATATGACAGAAAGAAGGGTGCTTTATGGATACAAACGATGTAATGAAAGCTTATCGTATTTCTGCCTCACGTCAGCTCCTTAATGATAAAAATATTTATATAAAAACCCAGTGCAGTTTTATGAGCGTGGTTTTTAAGGAATATAATGAAATTAACAGCGAAGTAAAAGTAAGCGACACTTCACAGGAACTTTTGGAAGCATATAATAACATGAAGGATTACAGCAGTCTTGTAAAGGATGTGGATATGAGCAAGCGTGACAAAGAGGAAGAGGATAGTTTTTGGGAAAAGTATGTGGCAATGCAGGCTAAAAAGAGAAAGATGATGGAAGAAATGCTCATTAGAAGAAGACTTTTTGAACTTGAGAGAATCAGTACAGAAGAAATGTATACCGGTAAAAAGGAACTTCCTTATCTTAGAGGAGTGCCGGCATCAGAGTTATTATTGGGGCTTATATAAGCATTATAAAAAATCTCTGTGCTTTGTTCTGAAAGTAAAATTATCGTTGACATAAAGGTATATTAGTTATATAATTAGGAAAAATTATAATTAAGGCAGTGGCTAATTTATAAATGGAAGACGACGAAGATCATAACGGAAATTTACAGTGTTTATACTTAAATGATTTGGCATACCATTCTTATTACTTACAGGAATGGTGTGTCTTTTTGTTTTTTAAGAAGCTTCGTCTCTAATATAAACCAATAAAACAGCAAATTATATTACATATTTCAAAAACTTGAAAGGATAGTTTGTATTTATGAACAGCGATATTGTTATTACAATGATTACTATGACGGTTTTGGTTGCAACATCTGCATATTTTTCGGCAACGGAAACTGCTTTTTCATCTCTTAACAGAGTGAGACTTAAAGCAATGGCTGATAAAGGCAATAAAAAAGCGGAAAGAACGCTGGAATTATCAGAAAAATACGACCGTCTGCTTTCCACTCTTCTTATAGGAAATAATATAGTTAATATTGCAATGGCGTCTATTAGCACCGCAATGTTTGTGAAGTATTATGGGGACGTGGGAGCAACAATTTCCACATGTGTTGTCACAGTTGTTGTGCTTATTTTCGGTGAAATATCGCCAAAGAGTCTGGCAAAGGATAGCCCTGAAAGCTTTGCAATGCTCTCAACACCAATAATTAAGACCCTTATTGTTTTAATGACGCCGATTAATTATTTTTTTACAATGTGGCAAAAGCTGCTTTCAAAGATATTTAAGGTTAAAGGAGATAGAAAAATGACAGCAGATGAACTGCTGGTTTTTGTAGACGAAGTAGAACATGATGGGGTTATAGATAAAGACAGTAGTGAGCTGCTTCGCAGCGCTATTGAATTTAATGACAGAGAGGCGGAGGATATACTTACCCATAGAGTTGATCTTGAAGCAGTTTCTATAAATGCTTCAAAGGATGAGATAGCAAAGGTTTTTTCAAAGTCCAGATATTCCCGCATGCTTGTATATGAGGATAACATTGACAACATAGTGGGGGTTATTCATCAAAAGGATTTTTATGATGGAATAGGCACGGCGGATAAAGAAATTAAAGAAATTATGACAACGCCGCTTTTTATAACAAAGTCAACAAAAATAAGTGACCTTTTAAAGCTGCTGCAAAAGAGCAAAGCCCATATTGCTGTGGTCAGTGATGAATATGGCGGCACTCTTGGCATAGTGACAATGGAGGATATACTTGAAGAACTGGTAGGAGAAATATGGGATGAGCACGATGAGGTTACGGAAGATTTTCACCAAATAGATAAAAACATATATAGGGTTTCCTGCGCCACGGATTTGGAAAAAATGTATCGCTTTTTTGATTTGGATGACGATACAGAATGTTCAACTGTAGGTGGCTGGGTAATGGAACATCTGGGAAGAATACCAAATGAAGGAGACAGTTTTACTTTTGATGACCTTAATATAACAGTTACTAAAACGGATTACAGGAGAGTGCTGGAAATTGAGGTTAAAAGGCCGGCTTTATAGCGATTTAAAAAACATAACACCCCTTAATGCTCTACGCATTAAGGGATGTTTGTGATAAGTATTGATGCTTTATAGGTTATTCTTATTTATCTTTATTGATTAATTTTTCCGGAACCTTTGGCTCATACCATCCTTCTCTTGATGCTACGGAAGCGCCGTTTTTTGCAATAGCTTCAATTAAATTAGCAATAGATTCAA
>CAJUEF010000012.1:8326-9162 GCA_910585035.1 uncultured Christensenellaceae bacterium
CAAGTATCATTTTTTATACCTCCTACTTTCAGCTTTTAGCCCAACAATTAGGTTTATGCATATAGTTGTTAAAACTAAAATTATAAATATATATATTTTAAATTTTAGAATAAACAACAAAAATGCAAATAGTAAAACCAATATACTAACGCATATACTGATTTTTTTTAATTTTTGTTTCCTGGCAGGAGTAAGTGGATGATTTATATGTTCACAGGGGGCATAAAATGCTATGAGCATGCAGGAAATAGTTCCTACCAGGAAACAAATAACAGCAGGCATGAATTCAAAAGCTTTATAAAGCAGCAAATTTAAAATAAAAATGCTGATTGTGAAAAGATTACAGGTTAAATAAGTGTTTGCGTGGTAGCCGCCGGTATGTTTTTTAACTAACATCAGCATACATAAAAACACTATTCCTTCTAAAAAATAACCTGTTAAAAAACCAATAATAAGGACTAATATAAAGCTTATCAAGGTGGAAAGGGAGATTTCAACGCCATATCTTATAACATCTCTGTCTTCCTCTTTTACAGCATTATGTTTTACAAAATAATCAGCAATATTATTCGAAATATGATTAAACATAAAGCTTCATCCCTTTTTTTAGAATTATATATTATTTTTTAAATAAAAACATATCATTTAAACAACTGGGCAATTTTTTTATATAACTGGCAATTTATTAAAAAATAGACAGTAAAATATTACATATGAAAATATTTCCTTCTTCATGATATTCCACAACCCCGTCATGCTTTTTAGCAACAGCTTTAACGCTTTTTGTGCCTATGCCGTGAATAGATAAATCAGCTTTCGAGCTTTGCAAATCCGGA
>CAJUEF010000012.1:9172-11264 GCA_910585035.1 uncultured Christensenellaceae bacterium
TTTTCAATGGTGTTTTTTATGGTAATGGAAAGATAATTTTTAACTTTAAAAATATAAAGCTCAATTTTCTTTTCTTTCGCTTTTTCACATGCTTCAATGGCATTATCCAAGGTGTTGGCAATTATATTGCAAATATCCATTGTCGGAACGTTTTTTAAATCGGCGGAAATTTCATAGGTAAAGTTATTGCCCTCTTTATGGCATATGTTTATTTTTGAGCTGATGACGGCATTTATTGCGTTATTGCCGCAGTCAACCATAATTACAAGTTTATTTATTTCTTCGTTTAAAATAGAATTTATATATTGCAGCGCTTCTACATTTTGGTTTTTGTCAATTAAAATAGCAACTGAAGAGAGGTGATGTTTTAAATCGTGTTTTAAGGCTTTGGTGTGGTTATAAACGCTTATGGCATTATCAATATATTGTTTTTCATATTCCTGCTGTTTTTTTAAAATCATATTTTCAGCCTTTTGAGCAATTAAAAGGTTAGTTTGAATCATTAAATAATAAATCAAAATAATGCAAAGTGCTATACCAACATAGGTGGAGATATAAAGCACCTGGTCAAACTGATTTGATGGCATAAAATTAGAATTCTCGATCATGTAATCTTCAAGAATGTAACCGGAAATCATTATTACAGACAGACCGCCATATTGAAAGTTGCTGAAATCTTCCGTTAATTTGTTTTGTAAATAAAGTATAAGAAATAAAAGAAGAGTTAAAGCAATTTTGTTTAAAAATAAAGTGAACGCTCTTAATGGAGTGAAGTTTTTTACCATGTCATAAAGTGGAACGCCGGAAATAAAGCTGACTGTCGATGGAATTATTATAATAATCAGCGAATTTATTAAATAAGGAAGAATACTGGCAAACACCTTTTTGTTAATACTGCCCTTTAGGCAAAAATATGCATAGATAAAATCATATAAAACATATGCATAGGATAATAAATTTTCATTTTCTACACTAATAAAGTTATCCCTATAAATGGAAAAAACAGAGTGGATTAAAAAGAAAACAGCAAAAAGGACAAACTGTTTTCTTTTTTCAAACTTGCTGTCTAAAAATTTGGTCATAAAAAATAACTTTATGAAACATTCAAAAACTGAAATAAAGGATTCAATAAAAAACTCCATCATGTCATTTTCCTCACATATTCTCTAAATTCCTGCTTTATTTCTTTTGCTCTGTGCTTGCTAATTGGAATAAAAAAATCTTGTGTTAAAGTAAAACCATCTCTGGTCATTGATTTAATATGGTCAAAATTCACCAAATAGCATTTATGAGGCTGCAAAAATTTAAAAGGCTCAAGTTCAATAACCATTTCACTAATTTTTTTATTATTTATGTATTCTCCATCTACCGTGTGCACTATTACTTTTGTTCGAATGCTTTCAACATATATAATGTTTCTAACAGGGCACACAATGTCAATTTGGCTGTTATTAATGCAAATGTGCTTTTCTTTATTTGTGTTAAGCTTCATTACGTGGTTAAGAACACGTTTGATTTCTTTTTCTGCTTCCGATTTTCTAATAAAAGTTAAAGGAAAATATTCAAAAGAATTGTAAACCAAATGTTCGTGATTAGATATAAACACAATAAATGAATCCTTAAAATTGCTTTTTATATGTTCGGCTACATCAAATCCATTGATTGTAGGCATATCTATGTCTAAAAAGATGATGTCATGATGGTATACATTATTATCATCTATAAAATCATGACCATCTGTATAAGATTTAATATTAACATTTAAGTTAAGGCTTTTTGCTGTTTTTCTTATTATATCTTCTTCATGTTGTAAAAAAATTTTATTATCATCAATAATTACTATATTCATGGCACGTGTTTTCTCCCCATAATATGTTATTTTATATAAATTATAGTACAAAAGTGTCTATTTAACAATGGCTGTTATAACCATTTATACTGAAAATAAGACCAGTTGTATTAAAAATGAAAAATTTATATATTTTTGTTATATAATCATAATAAAAAGAGAGATAGATAAATATATATGAAATTTTAAAATTAAGAAGTTTAAAGTGTTAGAGCATTTGCGTGTAATACAAAATAAGTGCAA
>CAJUEF010000012.1:11274-35081 GCA_910585035.1 uncultured Christensenellaceae bacterium
ATGGGGATTTAGTTTATGTGGTTTTGCATAGGTAGGAAAGTATATTTAGTATATATTATAAAAAATATTTGCAGATGCTCAACATTTTAAATACATAATAAATAGTACTAATAAAAAACAACCGAATTATCCTAGTCGGTTGTTTTTTTATTAATACTTTTGTTATGGTTTTATGACCAGCCTTTATTATAATATGATCCGCTAAGGGAAGGGTCTGTAGGGTCCCAGGTTGTGGAGGATTTTATTCGTCTTGCGTTTGCTTTACCGGGAGTGCTAGGGGAATTAAAACTGCCTATTTGAACAGGAGTGCCCTCAGCACAGTTATCATATATCCATTTAGCGTCAACTGCTCTTAGGCGGATACATCCGGCAGAAGCAGGGGAGCCAAGTTGATTGTAGTATTTGGTAATAAGAGTTTTGTTGTTTGCCGATCTGTATGGAACAGAGTGGAAAAGAACGCCGCCAACAACCCTAGAACACCATTGCCCCCACACGCCGCCGTTTAGAACGTGCCAGCGGTATTTGGTTTTTAAAGGAAAGGTGCCTGAAGGGGTAGAGCCCTTTGATTTACCTGTTGAGCACGGCATGTTGCGCACAGAAGCACCGTAACTGCCGTCGGCATTTTGGGAAAGGGCGGAAACAGTCTGAGTGCGTAAATTAACAACAAGTTTATATTTGTCTGACCTTATGTTAAAAGAGCGGCTATAGGTGTTAAGGCTGCCACCGGCATCAGTTATATCTGTATAAATTTCATATGTGCCTGTTTTTTTAGGATAAAAATCTACAGTACGTTTTCCGCTGAAATCGGAAATCACACCCCATTCAGACCAGTTATTGTAACTATATACAAATTTATATTTAGCGCCGGATACAGGTTTGGAAGTGTTTGCAGTTATTGTAACCTTGCTTCCAGGAACGTTGTTACTCATGGATATGCCAGGTTGTTTTGCCTGCCAGTCGGATACTATGTTAAAGCTTTTTGTTTTGGTTATAACATTGCCAAAACTATCCTTAATGTCTGCATATATTTCATAGTTTCCATTGCTTTTTGGGCTAAAGGACATGTTATTTTTAGAACTGAAGTCGCTTATAATGCCCCAGCTTTGCCAGTTATTACGACTCCATACAAACTTATACTTGTAATTGCCGTTTTCCAGAGAGCTTGTAACATTTGCTTTTGCGGTTATTGTTGAACCGGTTTTATTGCTTGGAACAGAGGCGCTAAGGCTTGCGTTCCAACCTAAGTCCATTTTAAAAGAACTGGATTTTGTAACAACGTTACCAAGGCTGTCCTTTATATCTGCATATATCACGTAGTTACCTTGCTTCTTTGGCGTAAAGGACACATTGTTTTTGGAGCTGAAATCGCTTATAACGCCCCAGCTTTGCCAGTTATTGCAGCTCCACACAAATTTGTAAGAGTAGCTCATTCGGTTAGAAGGATTTGTAACGCCTGCTTTTGCTGATACTGTTTCACCGATTATCCTCTTTGGAACGGAGGTGCTAAGCTTAGCATCCCAGCCTAAGTCCATTTTAAAAGGTACGGATTTAGTTATGATGTTTCCTTTACTGTCCTTAATATCTACATGTATTATGTAGTTGCCAGGGGTGTAAGGCCTTAGGCTTACCTGGCTTTTGGAACTGAAATCGTTTATAACGCCCCACTTTTGCCAGTTGTTACAGCTCCATACAAACTTATATTGATAGCTTTCCTTAGGGTCAGCATTTTGTACACCGGCTTTAGCTGTTACCAGTTCGCCGGCTTTAATGCTGGAAATGTTTACATTAAGGTTGGCGTTAAATTTTGGCGCAGCCATACTTGAAAGTGCGCCAAACATAAACAGCGACGCTAATAAAACCAGAAAAGCCAGCAGTGATTTTGATTTTTTCATGTTTTCCTCCCATAGTTTTTTGCATGTGTAAATACAATTTACATTTTGTGTAAAAACTTTATTTTTAATTTTAAATACGTTATGTAAGATTATTATAACATATATGTTGAACAAGCTAAAGGTTGTAAAACATGTTTTTTTGTGAAAAAAGCTGCTTTAAAAATATTATTTTTAAGGCAGCTTTTGAAAATTTATTTTTGACTCATAAGTTCACTTATGGTAACAGGGTAATAACCGTTTTTAAGCAGGTATGGCACAATTCTTTCTATTGCTTTGGCGGTAGAAGCATGTGTGTCGTGGAAAAGGATAATATCACCGTTTTTTAAATTGCTTATTGCCTGTCTATATACATGGTCTGCGTTTCTAACCTGCCAGTCACGGGTGTCTTTAGTCCAAAGTACAACAGGCATTTTTATATTTGCCCGTACACGGGCATTTACAGCGCCGTAAGGAGGGCGAAGATAAACCGGATATTTACCGGTGATTTTATGAACCGCATTTTGTGTCTTTTGTATTTCGGCATTAATTTGACTTGCGCTAAGAGAAGTCAGATTTTTGTGATTGTAGGTATGGTTGGCTATTTCATGACCTTGTGAATGCATTTGTTTTATAACAGCGCTGTGTGAAGGTACATTTGAGCCAAGTACAAAGAAAGTGCCTTTGACTTTATATTTATTTAAAGTATTTAATATAGATGCAGTATAATTGCTGGGACCATCGTCAAAAGTAAGGGCGACAAGCTTACCTTTTATAGTAAAAGAATTGTATGAAGAATTAACATTTCCATAAGCATCCTTTATATCGGTATAAACAGTGTATTTTCCGGGCTTAGAGGGGGTAAAGCTTGCATAGCGGTTAGAACTGAAGTTTTGTATAACTCCCCATTCAGACCAGTCGTTATAGCTGTATACAAATTTATACTGACCGCCTTTTAATTGCTTGGATGGATTGGCGGTAATTGAAACTTTGCTTCCAGGTGCAGAGCCGGTTCTATTGACTGTTGGATTATGAGCAGTCCAGTCAGTTACAATGTTAAAAGAGCTTGTCCTGGTTAATATGTTTCCGTTTTTATCTTTTACGTCTGCATATATTTCATATTTACCGCTGTTTTTGGGGATAAAGGACACGTTGTTTTTGGAACTGAAGTCGCTTATAATGCCCCAGCTTTGCCAGTTATTACGACTCCATACAAACTTATACTTGTAATTGCCGTTTTCCAGAGAGCTTGTAACATTTGCTTTTGCGGTTATTGTTGAACCGGTTTTATTGCTTGGAACAGAGGCGCTAAGGCTTGCGTTCCAACCTAAGTCCATTTTAAAAGAACTGGATTTTGTAACAACGTTACCAAGGCTGTCCTTTATATCTGCATATATCACGTAGTTACCTTGCTTCTTTGGCGTAAAGGACACATTGTTTTTGGAGCTGAAATCGCTTATAACGCCCCAGCTTTGCCAGTTATTGCAGCTCCACACAAATTTGTAAGAGTAGCTCATTCGGTTAGAAGGATTTGTAACGCCTGCTTTTGCTGATACTGTTTCACCGATTATCCTCTTTGGAACGGAGGTGCTAAGCTTAGCATCCCAGCCTAAGTCCATTTTAAAAGGTACGGATTTAGTTATGATGTTTCCTTTACTGTCCTTAATATCTACATGTATTATGTAGTTGCCAGGGGTGTAAGGCCTTAGGCTTACCTGGCTTTTGGAACTGAAATCGTTTATAACGCCCCACTTTTGCCAGTTGTTACAGCTCCATACAAACTTATATTGATAGCTTTCCTTAGGGTCAGCATTTTGTACACCGGCTTTAGCTGTTACCAGTTCGCCGGCTTTAATGCTGGAAATGTTTACATTAAGGTTGGCGTTAAATTTTGGCGCAGCCATACTTGAAAGTGCGCCAAACATAAACAGCGACGCTAATAAAACCAGCAAAGCCAGCAGTGATTTTAATTTCTTCATTTTTCCTACAAAACCTCCAAAATACGACATATAAAAATGCATAATTTTAAAATTATACATTATAATTTTAATTATAAAAATACACGGTGTCAAATAAAATTTATATGCTTGTGTTGTTTGAAAAATATTCTGATAAAAGTACTGCATTTTTAAGAAAGGTTATACAGAGAAGGCTTATTTTACTTGTTGTAATATATTGCATTTATTATTTAACAGGTGTAGAATATACGTGTATAAAAGGAGGTTAATATGTCGAATACAGTTGCTCTTATTTTACTGGCAGCAGGTATTGTTTTAATAGGAATTGAAATTGTATTCCGGGGTTTGGATTACCGGGAATTGGCGGTATTATTTCGATTATGGCAAGTATAATAGTATACGCTGATTCTGTTAATCAGGCGTTGTTTTTAATGGCGGTGGCTGCTGCCATATTAATTGTATTATTTGTTGTTTCGACTTTGATTTTTTCAAAAAAAAGTTCTTTTGTTTTAAAGGACGAGGAAAAGCCTGAAAACGGATATATTGCGCCGAGAATCAGCAGCAAAACGGGTGTTGCGGAAACTGATTTGCATCCAAGTGGTTTGGCGAGAATAGGAGGAAGTAAATTAAGCGTTATCAGCGAAGGAGAATATATTTTAAAGGGTGAAAAAATAAAGGTGGCAGCAATTGCCGCCGGAAAAGTAAAGGTAAAAAGGGAGGAATAAATTTATGTATGCAATGATAGTTCCCGTGTCTATTGTAATTGTAGTTTTGATAATGTTCTTTTCAATTTTTCCTGTGCGTCTTTGGATTGCAGCAAGAGCGGCAGGAGTGAATATAAGCATTATTAATTTAGTTGGTATGAAACTTAGGAAGGTGCGTCCTGCACTTATTATAAATCCTATGATTAAGGCGACAAAAGGTGGGCTTAAGGTTTCTATAAATAAGCTGGAAGCCCACTACTTGGCAGGCGGTAACGTGGATAGATTGGTAAATGCTTTAATTGCAGCCCAAAGGGCAGAAATACCTTTGGAGTTTGAAAGAGCTGCAGCTATTGACCTGGCGGGAAGAAATGTGCTTGAGGCGGTGCAAATGAGCGTTCAGCCAAAGGTAATTGAAACACCTGTTATTGCAGCAATAGCAAAAGATGGTATTGAGCTTAAAGCAAAGGCGAGGGTTACTGTGCGTGCCAATATAGACAGACTCGTAGGCGGAGCAGGAGAAAATACGGTTATTGCCCGTGTAGGCGAAGGTATAGTAACCACTGTTGGTTCTGCTATATCCCATAAGGATGTGCTGGAAAATCCTGATGCTATTTCAAAGACAGTGCTGAATAAAGGACTGGATTCAGGCACAGCTTTTGAAATTCTTTCCATTGATATTGCTGATGTGGATGTTGGGCGCAATGTAGGTGCTCAGCTTCAAATTGACCAGGCGGAAGCCGATAAGAGGATTGCCCAGGCAAAAGCTGAGGAAAAGCGCGCCATGGCAATAGCCCAGGAGCAGGAAATGAAAGCAGCTGTTCAGGAAATGCGTGCAAAGGTTATAGAGGCAGAAGCACAGGTACCTATTGCTATTGCAGATGCTTTTAGAAATGGAAAGCTTGGGGTTATGGATTACTATAATATTCGCAATGTTCAGGCTGATACAAGCATGAGAGAAAGCATTTCCGGCAAATCTACTGGCGGTAAAGAATAAATGGATGCATTAATAACAGTTACAGGCGTAATAATCGTTATAGCTTTGCTTTATGCCGCTAAAAAACGAAAAAGTATTAGGGGTAATTCTGTAAATATAAGCCCTAAAAACAAATACAATGTCGGCGGTGAAATAAAGATTGCACAAAATTCCTTTAACATGGAAACGGCAAAGGAATTTAGTGGCTTCGGAAGAAAATTTAGACGATGAATATAAGGCGGAAGAAACTTACAGCGTAAAAGATGTGCCTTATAAAGAAAATAATGAATTTGAACCCAATGAATATATTGAAAAAACTGTAGCTGGTGAATTATCATCATTAGAAAAAGGAATTATTTTTGCTGAAATACTTGATAAACCTGTTAGTTTACGAAGGAAGATGTAAACTTCAGATTATAAGTGACAAATTGTTATTTTAAGAAAAAATATTTGAGAAGAGTAAAAGAGTCTGTTTTTACAGGCTCTTTTGCTATATAATATATAATAAATATTTTAAATTAAAATGTTATTGTTTGTTAATCTGAAATAAATAACCATGATTAAAAAGGAGTAAGGTTATGGCGGAAAAAGCAGTTAAAAACATAATAGACTATGTTAGGCAGGAACTGAGTCCTTTTGATAAAAAGCAGTTTAATGACGTGGACAGCTTAGTGCTTTCTCAGTTATCCTATGTTCATTTTAACGGTCTTATAAAGTCTGTAGATGATATGGATGAGCCTGTGACAATTGGGGAGCTGCTAAAGGCTGAGTACTTTGAAACTATGTTTAGCAGCGTGTTAAACGGAGATAAAAGCAAGGACTTATTGTTTGCAATGGCAGCAAGTCCCCGCTTTAGAGATATACGTGTTAATTATTATGAAGAATGTATAGATGCTAAAGCGGAGGAGCAGTTTTCCAGCGTTACTTATTTGTTGCCTTTTGGCTTAGCTTATGTTGCTTTTAGAGGTACTGATACTACGCTTATTGGCTGGAAAGAGGATTTTAACATGGCTTTTATGCAGACCGTGCCTTCCCAGAAATCCGCTAAAGAGCAGTTAAACAAAGTGGCGCAGTTATTGGACATGCCCTTAATCACAGGAGGGCATTCAAAGGGAGGAAACCTTGCTATATATGCCGCCGCTAAATGTCATAAAGATGTGCAAGATAGAGTTACTTGTATATACAGCCATGATGGCCCTGGGTTTAGAAAAGATGTAGTTCAAACAAGTGGATTTGAGGAAGTCTTTCCAAAAGTTAAAAAGACGGTTCCGGAGTTTTCAATGATAGGAATGCTGCTTCAGCATCAAAGTAACTATAATGTTGTAGAAAGCGATGAAAAATTTCTTATGCAGCACGATCCTTTTTCCTGGAAGGTTGGAGAAGGAGACTTTGTTTATACTAAAGATATAAGCAGCAAAGCATATGCTATAAATGAATCTATAAGCCAGTGGCTGGAAAATGTGGACGATATAAGCAGAGAAAGGTTTGTAGATGTTTTGTTTCATGTAATAAATTCCAGCGGAGCAAAAAGCGTGCAGGATTTGGAAGGGGAACGCTATAAAAACGCAATGGCTATTTTAGACGCTCTTAAAGGCATAGAGCCGGAGACAAGAAGATTTGTATTTCAGACTGTAACTTCCTTTGCAACTCTTTCGGTAAAAAATTTAACGGTATTTCCGGGGAAAAAACAGCTTTTGGGAATTAAAAAAAAGATTGAAAAACAAGAAAGTTAAAGGTGACTTGTTATAATAAAATTTGATTTATTAGTAGCATTGCCAATGTGACTGTCAGAAATTTAATTATACCAAAAAAGTCCCTCGTTAGAAGCCTGTATTTTAGCATTTTTAGGTACTTGCCTTAGCACTGCAAAAACATCCATATAATCAGGTGAAGGTGATATTAATCCCATAAAAGACGGGATGATACAAACAGTGAGTAAAGGCTTATGGTGTACAGGACAAAAAATAAAAATTAATAAAGGTATTACTCCAAGCAGCATTGGAGCAAGAGACATGATAATAAACCGTTTTCTGCTGATGGGATAAAAGGACACAGCATATGCGGCAATTCTTTTTAAACAAACGCCAACAAATACAGTTGCATTTTTAGGATAAAAAATTGCATGGAGATATTCATGCATTGGCAGGGCAATTATAAAACCTATAATAAATCCTAAAGGCATAAACCACAAATTAAAAATAAATTCATTACTTATGTTTTTCTTAATAATTACGGCTGAAAAGCATATAAGCATAGGCAATATGCCGTACGGAAGCGATGATTTTATAATATTATCCGGTCTTGATATTTTGTTGGCATGGGCGGGAAGTTGTTTGTCTTTAAAATTCCTGTTCCAGTCCTGATTGCCTTCCCAAATTATCTTTGGCATAAATATATCTCCCTGTTTTTTTGTTAATGATATTATATATATTATATATTTTAAGTAAAAATAATTCAATATAGGACCCGCCAGAATTGGAGAAGTAACAAATGTTAAGAAGAAAGTTTAAATTAAAACAACAAAATCCTGCTTGACAACGCAGGATTTTGTTGATAACAATGTTAAAGATTCAGGACTTTATAATTATCTTCTAAAATGTCTTTCTCGTAAGTCATTTCTTGTTCTTGAGTGATGTTCATTGCTGATCATGGGTTGAGTTCCTGCACTGCAATCACATTCTGTTTCTGAAACTGTGCCGCATTGAACTGATGCGCTGCCTGTTTCAATTACCGCACCAAACTCAATTGGGATCTCGATACAAAGGCTCTGAGTAACTGTAAATGTGCAGGAATCCTGATTAGCAGGGCATTCGCCGCCCGGAGTGATAACAGGTTCACCGCAGCAGGTTGCGCGAGCTGTACCCGAGGTTGCGAAAGGCGTTACGGTTACAGGTACGCACACTGTTTCATTTTGATAAAAGGTGTTTGTGCAGGAAGGAGCATCTCCACACGCAGGACCGCATATTGACATGCCCGAAACAGTGGTGTTTCCGCCAAACACACAAACGTTGACAGGACCTATAGCATATGGACTTGCCATAGTTATACATACCTGCATAAATCCGTTTACCTTGTTTAGCGGAAAATCAAATTTTAAGCCGATACATCCTGTTGGATTGTCAGGATTTTCAGCGGTTTTTATTTCCACATTATCTCCCCAAACAACATTTTGAGGCACACCGTTTATTGTAACGGTTATTTCCTCTATATCACTTGGTTCTATTTCAGCACAGATACCAAGGAGGAAATGACTAAGGTCAGCGTATAGTGAGGAATCCTCGCCTACTCCTTCAACGTCATAACAAAATTTTTGATTTTCTCCTGCCTCGGGATTTAAAATAGAATCTTCTAAATTTAAAACGAAACGAAAGGGTAAAATTCTGTCTCCAGCAACTTCTGAATAGTCTACAATATTTGAACATACGGTATTTTCTGCCATTGTTTTTTCTCCTGTTTTTTCATTAATATATAAAATAAATTATACTCAGTATAAATATATGTTCAAATATTTAAAATGCTTATAAAGTTTTAAAGATTTATGGCATGGGCACTTATTGCTTTGCTTAGAAAATCTGCACAGCCATTGATATTTTTGTCGTAATAATCTGCAAAACGTTTATCGGCAGTATACATTTCTCCAAGAGATGTATGAGCTTTAACGCTGTAATTCTCCCAGTAAAAAGACAACCATTCTTTATGAAGTAAAGCAATGGCTTTTCCAGCTTCACTAATAGGGTCTTTGCCATTTTTAACTGCATCTTCAAGCAAACTATTTATTTTTTCCGATAATTCATTCATTTTTAAAAACTCTTCTTCGGACATGTTTTTAAACCTTTCGTTGCTTTTATTAATTAATTCGTTACCATATTTACTGCGAATCTCATTACCATATATTTGTTCGTTTTTATCAATTATATTTTGTTTTAGTCCTTCAAATTTCTCTGCATCTTTCATAACTATATCTCCTTTTTCTGATAAAATTGTTGCTTGTACATTTGCAATTATAGCAGCAATGCGTCTCTTTTTTTGCTCCAAAAAGCGCAGTTGTTCTTTTAAAGCCTCCACTTTGTTAAAATCAGGATTGTAAATAATGCTTTTTATGGTAGAAAGTTCAAAGTCCAGTTCTTTATAAAATAGAATTTGCTGGAGTGTACTAACTTTTTCTGCATTATATATGCGATACCCTGAATCTGTTATCCGAGAAGGGGAAAGAAGCCCTATGCTGTCATAATAACGAAGAGTTCTTGTGCTTATTCCTGCCATATTTGCTAATTGTTTTATGGTGTATTCCATGGATATACCTCCCACATTTTTTATCATAAACCTTTACGCTGAGTTAAAGTCAATAGGGAAAATAAAAACCCCTTACTTTTTTTGAAAGGAAAAGTGAAAGGGTTAAATTAAATGTTGTGTTTATGCCATTCAAATAATTTCTTATCTTGCTGTGGAACCATAATAGTCCATTTATCATTCATCATATCATTTTAAGAGATTTTAAATTTTTAAGCATAATTTTTCTCCTTTATTTTTCCAGCATCACAACTGTCTCGACATGGGAGGTGTTTGGGAACATATCCACGGGGGTGATTGAAAGAGGAGTAAAACCGTGATTGGAAAGACGACGCATATCTCTTGCAAGGGAAGCCGGATCGCAGGATATGTAAACCATTTTTTCTATTTTGGAAAGAGCGACTGCTTCAATAAAAGAGTTTTCCATTCCTGCTCTTGGAGGATCTGCGAATAGTACAGTATCTTTGCTTTTGTTGCGCAAAATCTGGGGGATAAGGGTTTCACATTTTCCGCATAAGAACTGAACGTTGCGTGTTTTATTAAGTAAGGCTGCTGATTTTGCATTATCAATAGCAGCAGGATTTAGTTCAATGCCAATTACTTCTTTTGCTTTTTTTGAAAGAGCAAGACTGATAGTTCCAATACCGCAGTAAGTGTCTATTACAGATTTGTTATTAAGATTAACTAAAGATAGGGCAGTGATGTAAAGTTTTTCTGTCTGTGTGTCGTTTACCTGTAAAAACGCAGTTGGAGACACATTAAAGATATTTCCAAGTATACTATATGGAATTGTTGGTGAGCCGTATATATTGATGGTTTTGTCTCCTAAAATCCGTTTGGGACTATTGTTAAAGTTAATGTTGATACTATTTATTTTTAATGGGGAAAGAATTTCTATAAGTGCATCTTTATGGTCAAACTTTTTTTTATCCGTTACTATTGTTGCCATTGTATGACTGCCGGCGCTGCGAACGACTAAATGGCAAATATCGCTGCTGTATTGTTTAATGAAGGGTTTAATTCCCAAAAGCACTTTGTTAATTTCCTCTTTAACAAGGGGACAACGCTTTATTTCAACTATATTATGAGAGCCCTGCTCGTAATATCCTATTTTTCCATTTTTAACAGGGAAAGACGCTTTATTTCTGTAACCGGTTTCATTTTCAGAGGCAATAATTGGATTTATTTTACAGTCTATCTTTCCTATGCGGCTTATGGCATTTTTAACAATATTTTCTTTTGTGCGCAGCTGCTCGCTGTAGTCCATGTGCATTAAAGTGCATCCTCCGCATGTTCCAAAATGAGGGCAAAAAGGGGAGCGGCGGTGGGGACTTTTTTCCAGTATATTTACCAGACGTGCATTTTTATAGTTTTTTTGATTTGAAATTATTTCTGCTTCAACTGTTTCTCCACTTATAGTTTCCGGCACAAAAACAACCATTCCGTTTTGTCTGCCAACGCCTTTTCCTGATGAATTAACATCTGAAATTTTTATCACTAAAATACACCTTCAAGCTTATTTATCGCTGATAGTGATTATATCAGATAAAGTGGTTTTAAACAATATTTAAAGATATACGTCAGTTACTTGACTTAAGTATGAATAATTTTTCTTAAATTGTAGAAGCCCTTTTTTATGAGTGGGGGAGAGTGTATAATATCCTACAGGTTGATTTTATCAGACGTGGTTGTTATAATGATGGTTATAATAGCGGAAGTATTGTTATAATTATATGATTTTAGGAGAGCTATGACTAAGATTC
This sequence comes from uncultured Christensenellaceae bacterium, assembly GCA_910585035.1. GTDB lineage: Bacteria > Bacillota > Clostridia > Christensenellales > MGBC116941 > MGBC116941. Next base: position 22,831 of record CAJUEF010000012.1, read on the forward strand.
CAAGGAAAAGAAAACTTAAAAAAAGATTTTATGTGTTTGTGGCAATAACGGTTTTATTGTGTGCTGCACTTATATATTTTTTTATGCCAAGGGGATATGTTACTGTATCTAACGGCGATATATCCTATAAAGATTCCTTTGACGCTGTTATAATTAGGAGGGAAACTGTTCATAACGAACAGAATTTTGGAAAGATAATTATGAGCGTGGGAGAAGGCAAACAAGTTGCAAAAGGAACAAAGCTTGCAGAGATATATGAATGGGATTACGGAGATCGCATAACAGACGAGTTAATAGCCATACAAACTCAGATAAGCCAGGTGCAGGAAGAAAACATAATAAAGAACATTATAAATCAGGATTTGGAAAAGATACGCTCAGATATATCGGCTAAAGTGGAAGAGATAAAAAAAGTTGCTAAAGGTGAAAGTAACGATGATATGCTTCAGCTTGAAAACCAGCTTAAAGACTTAAAAAACAGCGAGCAGACCCTTATTAAAAATCTGGATACGACAAATAACACTACGCTTAAAACTTTGTATCAGCAGGAACAAACGATTTTAGAACGTATAAATAAGAGTAAGACTGATATTTTAGCGGAAGAGGCCGGAGTTGTAAGCTTTTACTTTGACGGTGCGGAAGATATTCTTACCTATGATAATTTGGATAATTTGACAAAAAAGACTTTAGATGACATAATAAACGGAAAACTACCGACGACAAACAACACAGATGGAAATAAAAAGGTATACCGTCTTATTGATAATTTTAAATGGTATGCAGCGGTTTTGGGGCCGTCAAACGGTATTAGGGAAATGATTATTGATCAGAAATATCAAGTGTCTTTTGAGGGCATTTATGACAAGCCTTATAGCGGAAAACTTGTTATGGCTAAAAAACTTGAAGGATCAATGATGTATGTTTTTGAGTTTGAGGAGGATGTAAGCCCCCTTATATCTATAAGAAGCTCAAAGGTAAATATAGGTAAAACATATAGCGGACTTAGAATAAACAGCAGTATGATTAAAGAGCAAAACGGCATTAAAGGAGTTTATGTGGAAATGCCTTATGGAAAGACATTTCTTAAAATAAACGTAATAGTGGATAACGGTAGACAAGCTGTTATAGAATTTGCTGATACAGCTGTTGCCGAGCCAATTAAAATATATAAGTAGAGTGGATAACATGAATGAGATAGCACACAACCTTGAGGTTGTAAGAAATAAAATTGCCGATGCAGCAAAAGGGAAAGACGTGACCTTGGTTGCAGTATCAAAAACTAAAAGCTGCGAAGATATTATAGCTGCTTATGAAGCCGGACAGCGTATTTTTGGTGAAAACAAAATGCAGGAATTAAAGGAAAAGGAAGAAAGGCTCTCTGATTATAATATTGACTGGCATTTTATAGGCAAGCTGCAGAAAAACAAGATTAAGTATCTAAATGAATCCATTAAAATGATACAGTCCATAGATTCTTTTGAGCTTTTAGACAATATTGGCAATGCAAAAAATATCCCTGTATCAGTTCTTTTACAAATAAATATTGGTGAAGAAAAAACCAAAAATGGTTTTTTGATTAAATATTTTGAAAAAGAGGTTGAAAAATATCAGAATTTTGGTACAATTAAAATAATGGGTTTGATGTGCATTCCTCCAAGGGATGAAAATCCAAGAGAATATTTTTTGAAGATGCATGATATATTTATGCGCTTAAAGGAAAAAAATATTCCGGGAATTAACATGAAATACCTGTCAATGGGAATGTCTGGAGATTTTGAAGCGGCCATTGAATGCGGAAGCAACATGGTGCGCGTAGGAAGCAGCATTTTTGGCGCAAGACTTTGACGATTAATAGTTTAAAGTTTTTATAAAAAGGGAAATAAAATTTAAAGGGTGGTAATATGGCAAAGGTTTTAAATAAGATACTTGGATTTATTGGTCTTGAAGAAGAGGATGAGGAATATGAAAATGTGCAGGAGACTGCACAGCAGCCTGATTACTCTTATACAAGACAGCAATCATCCAGACCGCAGCCTATGAATTATGAAGAATATGGCAGTGAGCAGCATTCAGGCGGCGGCAGAAGAAACCAGAGCAGAGATAATAAAGTGATAAATGTTTACAAAAATAACGGCAGCAGCAACTTAATAATTTTCCGTCCTGTTTCTTGCGAGGATTCATCTCATATGATTGACAGCCTTAAAAGCAACAGACCGGTGATTGCCAATTTTGAGAATATTGATCATGAGAAGGCACAGAGGATACTGGATATGATGAGCGGCGCTATGTATGCGATGTGCGGCAGCGTTCACAAGGTATCCCGCAGTATATATGTGTTTGCACCGGAGAGCCTGGATGTTTCCGGAGAAGGCAAGGATTCAGGCAGAAATAACAGTGTAAGCAACCTTTATATGGATTTAACAAAATAATTTATACATATATATGATGAGATAAAAATATAATCTGTGGTTTTTGGCAAATGTGCAGCTTTAATTTTGCTGTCAGTGCAGTATTTAAAATATTATTTTCAAATTAGAGTATTGTTAAAACATACATTTTTTGTTGACTTATTTTTTATAAAATGGGGAGAGATATTTTTTAAAAAGCCCATATGTTATTATAAAAGTTTATATTTATAAATTGTATTTTATGTAAATAACCGATTATAGATATGTGTTGCAAATAACAATTAATAATGCTAAAATTTGCAAAGGAGAAGCTTATATGACGAAAACAGCATGGATTTTTTCATATAAACTCAAAAAAAATGTCAGTGATGAACAATTTATTGAACTAACAAAAAAGTTACACGACGAAGTTATTTCTAAGGCAAAAGGATTTATTTCTTGGGAACATTACTTGCAAGGCGACGTGTGGACTGATTTTGTTCTTTGGGAAACGGAAGAAGATGCAAATAATGCCACAACGGTAGGGAAAGGAAAAGAAGTAACTGAAAATTTCTATGCGTGTATACAAATGAATACTTGCAGAGCACTGATTTCACAACTGGTTAAAAAGTATTAGGACAAATTTACACGTGAAAGTAAAGGGCATTTTTTATGAAGCTCTTTATTTATTAATTAAACTTAGAGTAAGTTAAAAATTATTGTTTTTTTAATACATAATGAAGTTATGTATAAGTAAAGATATCAGATTATAAAGATGTGTAAATTTGCAATCGGTTTTCTTTTTGTTACTTTTTCTTTTTTAAAAGAAAAAGTAAGAAAGACATAGCAATAAAAAATACGAATATTAATATAAAATATAGCTTCTTTGTACGAAAATTGGTTAAGATTTTTGACTTGGAAGCTATTTTGTATTATAATAGTACAAATTAAGCTTTAATGATATATTAAATTTGCAGGATAATAGAGAATTATTGTCTGAATTTTATCATTAATTTATTAATTCCGGAGGTTTACCTTCATTTTGTTTTATTATATTATATTATTAAGAAAGAGGGAAAATGAAAATGGCTTTTGTTCATGTAGACAGCGAACGCTGCAAGGCGTGTGGTCTTTGTGCCAGCGTTTGCCCGAAAAATATTATTAAGGTTAGCGATAATTTAAACAGCAAGGGCTACCAGCCTATTGAAGTTGTTCCAATGGAGGACTGTATAGGCTGCGCTGCCTGTGCTAAGATTTGTCCTGATTGCGTACTAGAGGTAGAAAGGTAGGTCTTTAAAATGGAAAAGCAGTTACTTAAAGGGAATGAGGCTATTTCCGAAGCGGCAGTTCGTGCCGGATGCCGCTTTTATTTTGGATATCCTATTACTCCCCAAAACCAAATTCCCGAATATATGAGCAAGCGAATGCCTGAAGTTGACGGATGCTTTTTGCAGGCAGAGAGTGAAGTTGCCGCTATAAACATGGTTTATGGTGCAGGCGGCAGCGGCGCAAGGGTTATGACAAGCAGCAGCAGCCCGGGAATCAGCCTTAAACAAGAGGGTATTTCTTATATTGCTGCGGCGGAAATTCCTTGCGTTATTGTAAACATGGTTAGAGGCGGCCCAGGTCTTGGCAGTATTCAGCCTTCTCAGGGTGACTATTTCCAGAGTACAAGGGGCGGCGGACACGGTGACTATCGCCATATTGTTCTTGCTCCTGCAACTGTTCAGGAAGCTGTTGACCTTGTTCACCTTGCTTTTGATTTGGCAGATAAATACAGAATGCCCGTTATTATTTTTGGCGACGGCATGATTGGTCAGATGATGGAGCCTGTTGAGCTTCCGCCTATGCAGGAGGTTAGAACGGAATTTCCTGATTTTGCAACTACCGGCAAAAGGGGTAAGGACAGGAGAGTTATAAATTCTTTATACATAGAGACATATCAGCTTGAGGAGCTTATAAACAGGCTTAAGAGCAGATATGAGCAGGTTGAAAAGAATGAGACTATGTGCGAGGAATACATGACTGAGGATGCTGAAATTATCCTCACAGCCTTTGGCACTGTATCCCGTATTGCTAAAAATGCCGTTAAGCAGGCGAGAGAAATGGGCTTTAAGGTTGGTCTTTTAAGACCGGTTACTCTTTGGCCTTTCCCTACTAAGATAATGGCTTCATATGCAAATAAGGACAGTGTTAAACGCTTTATTGACATAGAGATGAACGATGGTCAGATGCTGGAAGATGTTAAGCTTGCTGTAAACGGCGCGGTAAAGGTTGATTTTATCGGTAAGCTCGGCGGTATTATTCCAACACCTGACGAGATAATCGAAATGATAAAGGAGGACAAATAAAATGGGAAAAGTTTTTTCTGTTACGTCCTATTTAACTGACGATACTATGCACTACTGTCCCGGCTGTACTCACGGCATTATACACAGGCTGGTTGCAGAAGTGCTGGAGGAAATGCAGGCGGAAAGAGTTATAGGCGTTGCCCCTGTTGGATGCGCTGTTTTTGCCTACGACTATTTTAATTTTGATTGTCACCAAGCCGCTCACGGACGTGCGCCAGCTGTTGCTACAGGTATTAAAAGAGTACACAAGGACGCTCTTGTATTTACCTATCAAGGCGACGGCGATCTAGCCTCTATTGGTGCGGCGGAAATTGTAAACGCTGCGGGAAGAGGGGAAAACATCACTGTTATCTTCATTAATAACGCTATTTACGGCATGACCGGCGGACAGATGGCTCCTACCTCTCTTGTAGGTCAAAAGACAACCACATCTCCTTACGGCAGAAAGCCCGAGCTTTGCGGATATCCTCTTACTATGAGTGAGATGCTTGCAACTCAAAAGGGTGCTTACTATATTGAGAGAACGTCCGTACACGACGTGCCTAACATTAACAAGACTAAAAAGGCAATTAGAAAGGCTTTTGAGGCTCAAAAGGCAGGCAAGGGCTTTTCAATGATAGAAATTCTTTCAACCTGTCCTACTAACTGGGGCATGACTCCTGTGGAATCCCTGCAATGGGTTAAGGATAGTATGATTGAGGTATTTCCACTTGGCGTGTTTAAGGATGGTGATAACTAATGCTGGAAGAATTAATTATTGCAGGCTTTGGCGGACAGGGCGTTTTAAGACTTGGTCAGCTTATTGCGTATGCGGGAATGGTAGACGGCAAGGAAGTTTCCTGGCTGCCTAGCTATGGCCCTGAAATGAGAGGCGGAACGGCAAATTGCAATATTATGTATTCCGACGCCCCTATCGGTTCACCGATAGTTACAAGCGCAACCGCCCTTATTACTCTTAACGGACCTGCTACAGATAAGTTTGAAAACACCGTTAGAAAAGGCGGAGACATATTTGTAAACAGTTCTATTGTTGAAAGAAAGATAGAAAGGCAGGATGTAAACGCTTATTATATTCCTGCAAACGATATTGCCATTAAGCTTGGAAATGCCAGAATTATGAACATGGTTATGCTTGGCGCTTACCTTGAAAAGACCAATCTTTTTTCTGTGGATATAGCTGAAAAGGCGCTTCGTCATGTGCTGGGTGCTTCAAAGGAAAAGCTTATTCCTGTAAATCTGGACGCTATGAAAGAGGGCGCAAAGTACGTTAAATAGTTTTTTCTCTTACTTTTCTTTTTTCTAAAAGAAAAGTAAGCAAAAGAAAAACACGGAGGTTGGACATGAGCAAGACATTTCTAAAAAGGCTGATAGTTTTTTCAACAGTTCTGCTTCTCGTTTTTGGTTCTTTGTCAGGATGTGGAAATAACTCGGAGGCAGGCTCATCCAACTCTAAAGGGAGGTCGACTAATACATATACGCCCCCGGTAAACGAGGACGGCTATATAGTGATTACCATGCCAAAAACATTATTGGGCAGTTATACGGCGGAAGAATTGGAGGCGGCGGATAAAGCAGAGCGTGCAAAAATAGATAACGAGGAACAGCTTAAAATGGTGTTGTGGAGTGCACTGCTGGCAAACGAAGACGGTACTTTCAGTTACTATCTAACTCAGGATCAGTATACAAGGTTAAAAGCCCTATATTATTGGCTGGGCTGTTTGCGGAACCCTTATACCGCTGAAATTTCAGAGGACTTTGTAACAGAGGCGGAATATACGGATTTTGATGAAAATGGTATCCCCTGGGGTCTTGTTGTATCCGTAGATGCTGATACATATTATTCTATGCAAGCATGGTATTCCGCTATGGTTACGGTTAAGCCCGCTATCTTTCTTGGCAGGTATCAAGTGCTGCGCGGTATACCCGGTGATAAGTGGAGTATTCATGTGACGGTAAAAGATAAAGAAACCGGTGAAATCATTTTAGAAAATGACTTTCCCACAAGGGACGAGTAAACCTTTAAAAGCATCAGAAGTAAAGAAAAACGATGCGTAATTATACAAATAAAAAATCCCACTCTTATGAGTGGGATTTTTTGCGTTTTATGGGGATTTATATGTTATGTAATATATCTTTATTTATTTCAAGGCAGAGAAGCTTAAGGGCTGTATTAAAGCCCATATGAAAGCCGTGAGTTTTACAAGCTGTATAAATGCCGCTTATTAGATTATTTACTTCCAGTTCTCTTTCACTTAGGGGAGTGGATGGGGGAAAGAAGTTGTTGTTCTTTAAATATTTGCACAATGCTTCCCATGCTTCGTTTACTTCATCACTGTCCTTATAGCTATCACTTAGCAGGCTGCAAAGCTCGCTGACGGCTTCTTTGTTTTTGTTTACATCTTCAAATAAAGCCATAATAAAAAACCTCCGTTAAATTTAATGGATTTGACAGAAGTTTCATATCTGATATAATAGATTTCAGATAGGGGAAACTCTGTCGGGTAATAGCGGCAACTGTAGTCCTTGGGTAGGGGTAAGTTGTCGTTATTCTTTTATATCCGGCTCCAACTTAGCAATACCACGCCTTACAGCTTCCATTTGATTGACACTGTATTTTTTGCAATAACTATCTAATATATTTTTGTTTTTTTCATCTATTCTAACAGTTATTTTATAAGGCTTAGGGTTACTTGTTGGTCTGCCTGTTTTTGGTGCCATTTCATCACCTCTCTTTTGACCGTCTTAAATATACAATATTGACCGCCAAAAGTCAATAGAAAAATATATTTTTTAAAAACTTTTTAATGTAACGGATTTGACAGAATTTTTATATTTGGTATAATAATTCTAGATAGAGGAAACTCTGTCGTTTTTTGAAACAGCCCGTAAGAATACGAGATCTCCGCGGGCTGTTTTTTTATTGGGTTTAAAATTCTAATGATGTTATTTTTAAAGTTCTTTTTTGCTAAAGGTTTACAATTCCACCATTAGGATTACAAAAAACAGCAGCTTTTTGTAATCCTAATGGTGGAATTGCATAACTTCGATATCGGAAATTAAAAATTTCCTATATCAGTTAAAAGAAAAAGAAGAGAAAATAGAAAAAAAGAGCCCATTGGGCTCTTATATATTATCCGAGTAACTGTAATATATTTTGGGGAATGGCGTTTGCCTGGGCTATCATGGCAGTGGCAACCTGGGTAAGAATTTGCATCTTGGTAAAGTTGCTCATTTCCTTTGCCATATCAGCATCACGAATTCTGCTTTCGGCAGCAACAAGATTTTCACTGATATTGTCCAAAGAATTAATGCGGTGTTCCAGCCTGTTTTGCATAGCGCCAAGATATGCTCTTTGAGTAGATACCTTATTAATTGCGTCCCGAGTGATGGTGATAGCGTTTGACGCACCCTCACGAGTGGAGATATTTGCCTGTTCCTTGGTTATGCCAAGACCTTTGGTATCCATTGATACTATGTTAATAGGGAGGATTTGACCTTCCTCGGGTCCCGATTGAATTATAATAACTCCAGGCTCCGCTTCCGGTTCTTCTTCCTCTATTTGCTCTCTAGGCTCAAGGGTTACAATCTGCGGCTGCAGCTTACCATTTGAAGGTTTGGTAGTTTTATAAGGACGGTCAAACCATATTTTATATATTGATGAATCAATATCCGCAGGCTTTTGAGATACGGGCGCCTGGTCGGCAACTGCCAGGATATGGTTTATATCATCCTGACCAAACTCAGCATTTCCCTGGATGACAATATCTGCATGCAGAGTACCGTCCGGCAGCCACCAGGAATTAACATGAAAACTGACGCCGCCCCCTACAGGTCTATCAATTCCCTGTCTAAATGTAAACATTATATCCTTGCCAACATTTCCCTGGCAGTAAAGCTTAACAGTATCCGTATCATTAATCATAAGGTCAATAACGGCATAACCTATATTTGGATTTATCTGTCCCTTTTCAGGATTAACAAGGGTAACCGAGCCGATTTTTTCGCCTGCCACTGTATTTCCCGCAGCAGTATACGACCATGTGCCAATGGAAATGTTAAAATCCTCCGCTCCGTTTGGAACAGTGCCCGAAGCATTTTCTATTGCCAAATCAACCATAGACTGGTCTATAGTCTGTCCGGCGGCGGCAGAAAGGGTGAGCGTGAAATTACCCTTTTCATCCCACTCGCCGGCAGCAAAGGGAGCGCCGGCAGCAGCGCCTGTTACAACGGAAACAACAGTGCCTTCCGCTGCGCCGGATACAATCATATCTCCCATAACGAGGGAGGTGACGGCAGGGTCTACATTTATAACACCTTCGCCCGGGATAACATTTTTAACAGGGGAATCATTGCCAATAAGAAGCAGGGTATCGTTAAACTTGGTAGTTCTTGCGATTTGGTCTATTTCTTCCTGAAGATTTTCAAACTCGAGTTGGAGAGCATTTCTGTCAATGGTAACGTTAGTATCGGAGGCGGCCTGAACAGCAAGCTCATTCATACGCTGGAGCATGGAGTGAACCTCCTGCAGCGCTCCTTCGGCAGTTTGAATGAGGGAAACAGCATCCATACAGTTTTTGGACGCCATATTAAGCCCTCTTATTTGGGCGCGCATTTTTTCGGAAATTGCAAGACCCGCAGCATCATCGCCGGCACGGTTTATCCTATATCCGGAGCTAAGCCTTTCCGCTGATTTTGCCATAGACGAAATATTTTGGCTGTACATTCGATGAATGTTGCTTGCGATTGTGTTGTGTCTGATAAACATATAACTCCTCCGATTTTATTAGATTTTAGCCAAGCAGCTGAAGAACATTCTGAGGAAGGGAATTTGCCTGAGCAAGCATTGCGGTTGCAGCCTGGGACAGGATGTTGTTTTTAGTAAATTCCGACATTTCTTTCGCCATATCTGTATCACGGATACGGCTTTCGGCAGACTGAAGGTTTTCTGTTGTGGTATCAAGATTATTTATTTTATATTCCAGTCTGTTCTGCATTGCGCCAAGGGTAGCTCTTTGGGTTGACACCTTGTTAATTGCATCGCGGGTGGCTGTGATTGCAGCGGAAGCAGCAGTGCGGGATTCAGCTGCAGTTCCGCCGGCAACAGCTATTTTAACGGCTTCTTTTGTAATGCCAAGACCTGCCGTATTCATAGCGTCAATATTTATTGTAAGGGTGTGACCTGCTTCTGCGCCAACCTGGATTACAAGACCGTTGTTTACAGCAGGAGGCTCTTCCTTTGGAGCGGCAAAAGTGATGTCGAACCAGCCGTCAGTAGACCTGGTATTTGTATCGTAACGTATAGGCGCATCCATATAAGCCTTAAACCATTTTGTGTCTATAGCGTTAACTTGATTACCATTGGCAGAGTTAAAGGCAGTGTTTAAGGAACCTGCGCCATAACCGCTTCCCGGATCCAGTCTGGCTACCAGTATCATATCTACTCCGTTAGGAGGCTGGTATGCAGGGGTATTGGTTCCGTCAATGTGCGTCTCAAAATAAGCTTGAGGAATGCCGATGACTGTACCGGGAGCATTGCCAACCCGTGTAATTACTCTCAGGGTTTTGCCTATAGGACCCGTTAAAGTAATGCTGTGCTTGACGCCGCCTCCATTAAAAGAAAAGTTGCTGATTTCTGCAACTCCCATACCGTCTACAAAGGTTATGAGCGGTTTATCACTAAGGGTTGTTTCGCCTACGGTGACTCCGTCAACAGTATCTGCAACGCAATATATGTCAGCCATACCCATGTCTATATGGAAGTTCTCTGCGCCGGCAGGTGCGCCGTCTGCGTCAGCAATAGCCTTATCAACCATTTCCTGTGTTAATATTTCGCCGTTTGCAGCGGAAAGGGTGAGTTTAAAGCTGCCGTCGTCAGCCCACTCACCTGTCGCACTTGGAGCGCCGGCAACACCCGTGGAAGTTACAATGGAAACTTTAGTGCCTACAGGGGCTCCTGTAATGGAGATAGTATCCAGACCAAGTCCTGTATTTGCCTGATCTGCAGCCTGAAAGTTTGCTTTTCCTGTTGGGGCTGCACCGGCGCCGCCAATTCCCTCGAGAAGCACGGTATCGTTAAATTTAGTTGTCTGTGCGATTTGGTCGATTTCTTCTTGCAGATTTGAAAATTCCAATTGAAGAGCATCACGGTCAATAGTGACATTGGTGTCGGAAGCGGCTTGAACAGCAAGCTCATTCATACGCTGGAGCATTGAGTGAACCTCTTGAAGCGCTCCCTCGGCTGTTTGTACGAGTGAGATAGCGTCGCTGCTGTTTTTAGATGCCATGGATAAACCACGGACCTGAGCGCGCATTTTTTCGGAGATAGCAAGACCTGCGGCATCATCTCCGGCTCTGTTAACTCTATAGCCTGAGCTGAGCTTTTCAGCGGATTTTGAAATAGCCGCATTGTTTCCGCTATACATCCTGTGAGTATTTAGGGCAGTAGTGTTATTTTTGATACGCATGATAATACTCCTTTTTAATAATTTTTTAATAAACTAATTGTATAATTATTCTATCGAAATAATCTTATTAAAATATTAGGCATTATTATCATTAAAAGGGGAGTATACCAAATTTTTTTTGCTTTTTCACATATAATATTTATTAGTATTATAAAACTGTTGCGAAAAGTAAATAACATCAGTATTTTTAATGGATTATATTATATTGGAAAGCTTTATTTTACTGTCATTGTAAAAATCATTGATGTGGTTTTTTAAATAGGCTATTGCAGTTTCAAGGCGTGATTTATCGTCATTTTTTATAGCAACCTCTATTTCCGAGACATAGTCGGACAGGGTGTTTATAAATTCATGATTATTGGTTATGTTAAACAAATCCTGTTTATCCTCAAATATCTGCTTTATTTCATCCGTTGATTTTTGAGCCGATTGTAAATCGTCGCTGTCCACTTCTGTGGACAGCCGCTCTATAAGCACATTAAGGGAGGACACAGTTTCATTTTTTTCGTGGGACCAGTAATAAAATCCGCAGCCTATTGCTGCGAGAAGCAGCAGTGCAATAACTCTACGAAGCATAATCATCACCTAAATCTAAAATAGTGTGCCGTCCGCCGTAATCCTGAATAAACAGATTGTTTTTTGAGGACAGGCTGGCATAAAAAATTTTGTTTTCATCATCATAGCCGTTTTCTTTTGCTATTTTTAAAAACTTATCTTTGTTAAAACGGCAGTTGCTTTGAAATTTGCCGCAGGTCATAATGACAACGGGAAGATGAGCCTTGGTTGTTTGTATATCCAAATCCTTACGGGTAACTCCGGCGTATTCCGGCTTTTTTAAAACGGAAAGGGTGCCGCCGGATTCTATCATGGCATAGCTGATTTCATCTATGTTAAATATGTCTTTTTCCCTAAGCTGCTCCATAAGCTCATCCATTGAGTAATCGTTTTTACGCATGTTGTCAATGAGCAGACACCCGTCGTCAATAATCAGCGTCTCTTTGCCGCACATAAGAGTGCGGAACCATATTATTTTTAGCGAAAGGTAGCTT
>CAJUEF010000012.1:35091-39015 GCA_910585035.1 uncultured Christensenellaceae bacterium
ATAAAGGGTTACTATTGGTATAATCCCAAAGAGAATTGACACTCTTGGGTCGTCCATAGGAGTCATTGACACCTCCGCTATCATAATTGTTATTACAACTTCATAGGGTTCCAGTTCGCCCAGCTGGCGCTTACCCATAAGCCTGATTAAAGTTACTGACACTACAAACAGTAAAATTGTTCTTATAAATATTAATTCCATGGAAATATTATTGTCAGATTTTACAGCAGACATACCTACTTTTCTTTTGAGAAAAAGAAAAGTAGGCAAAAGAAAACTTAAATACAAAAAAGATATTAAAACGTGAATTATGGTATAAGGTGTTCTCCTGTTGTTTTTTGAAAGTAGCAAAGAAAAAGAAAAGCAGGCAGCAGTAGCTTGCAGCCAATTGAGCATCGCCTGCAGCTTGCTCTTTTGGGCAAGCCTTGCATAGGTGCTGTTTCCAAATTGAAAATTTGGACAGCACCGTAAAAGAAAACTTAAATACGGAGAAAGGGATTAAATAGAGAACAGGGGTATAAGGTTTTCTCTTGCTACTTCTCTTTTTTCTAAAAGAGAAGTAGGAGAAAGAAAAAGTAAAGAAAATAATAGCAAAATCTGTTGCAAAGTTAAAATAATATGATATACTAAATATGTGCAGAGTAGATAATATGCGTTAAGTGCCGATGGACGGGATGTTGCTGTCGGACGAAATGGAGAATATCCATGCGGTGTATTATCGCTTCCGCTGTGCTTTTAAAAATCTATATATTTTTAATTGCACCTTAATTATTTTTTAAAGAGGTGTATTTTTTATGCAAAAAATCAATACTAAACAGCTTGTTGCATGCGCTGTTTTGGCGTGTATCGGAGGAATTCTTTCCGGTCCCCTTTCCTTTTATTTTATGACGTGGAAAATAAGTCTTGGCAGCATTGCGGTTATGCTTGCCGGCATATTGTTCGGACCTCTCCTTGGTGGTATGACCGGGTTTGCAAGTGACGTTATTAACTTTGCTCTTGCGCCAAGAGGGGCTTACAATCCGCTTTTCGGGCTTACCTTTGCCCTTATGGGCGTTATTGCCGGCTATGTTTACAGGCATAAGGATGATGAAATTATTCCGTCAATCCCAAGGACTGCTATAACGGCGGGAGCATGCCAGATTATATGTTCCTTCCTGCTTAATACCAGTATTATGGTGTTTATGTATGGCGCAACGCCTGCTCTTTTTGTAACAAAAATTGTGTATAATGTGACTATGATATTTGTAAGCGCTGCTGTGCTTCATATTATTCTCACTTCCGTGCTTGTTACAAGAATGAAGCTTAATAAGGCTTAGTTAATAAAAATAAAAGCTATTCCGTTTCAACATCCAAACGGATAAAGGACGCAGTTTTGCGTCCTTTTTTTATTTAAAGAAGGAAATATTTTTTTATAAAGCAGTGAAGAAATATATTATATTAATTTATATTTGGGGAGGAAATATGAAAAAGGACTGGCTGTTTGGCGCAATAGGAGGTTTTGTAAACGGGTTTTTCGGAATGGGCGGAGGCACTGTGACCCTATATCCTCTTCAAAAGAAAATGGATGACAAGAAAAAGGCGAATGCGACATGCCTTTTTATTATACTGCCTCTTACCCTTATAAGTATAGGCATATACCTTTGGAACGGCAGTATTGACTGGGGGCTGAGCCTTAAGGTGTGCGGCGGCGGCATTGCAGGGGCTGTTCTTGGCGCTTTTCTTTTAAACAAGATAAATTATAAATATGTGTTGTGGGTTTACTGCGCCATAACTGTTGCCGGCGGCATTACCATGATTTTTAAGAGGTGATTTATGGAAGCGGTTATATATGGATTTATATTCGGAGTTATAAGCGGCTGCGGAATTGGCGGCGGAAGCGTGCTGGTGCCCCTTTTGGTGCTTTTTATGGGAGTGAGCCAGCCTGTGGCGCAAGGGGTGTGCCTTATTGCGTTTTTACCATCGTCAATTGCCGCTCTTGCTATTCACATTAAAAATAAAAACGTGGATTTTAAAACAGGGAAAGCTTACATTTTGCCGGGGATTATATTTGCTGCAGTCGGCTCTTTTATTATGCGGTTTATATCCATAGACATGCTTCGGCGGGCATTTGGGGTGTTTCTTGTTATATTTGCCATATACCAGGCGGTAAGCGTGAATAAAAGCATGAATGAAGAAAAGCGCAAAGGAGCTTTTAGCATTGAAAAATCAAAGAAATAGTATATAATTATATATATGTATTATTTTGGAGGTAACTATGAAACCAATTTATATTTCCGGACATAAAAATCCCGATACTGACAGTATTATCGGGTCTATTTGTTATGCTGATTTAAAGAAGAAAAAGGGTGTTAGCAATGCTTTGGCTTGCCGCCTTGGTGAAATAAACGCAGAGAGCAGATTTGTTTTAGACAGATATAAACTCGAAGAGCCAAAGCTGCTGAAATCAGTTAAAATGCAGGTGTCTGACCTTAATATGGATGAGGTTCTGAGTATAAACGGCGCTACGCCTATTAAGCAGGCTATGGAGACCATGCACAACACAGGCGCCGGCGCAGTTGTGGTTATTGATGATGGGGGAAAGCTGGAAGGAATTGTGACCTTTGGCGATATTGCCAGAAGCGATATTCAGCTTATACATCATGATAACACCATTGAAACCACTGTTGAAAACGTTGTTTCAACTCTTAGCGCAACGGTTATTTGCGGAAACGGCGGAGCTGTTAAAGGCAGAGTTAGAATTCTTCCTGACAAAGAGCATTTAAGGGATGCGGAGGGCGTTGTTATCGTGCCTTATGAGGACGGCATTGAACAGGCTGCCGCTGCAAGCGGAGCACAGCTTGTTGTTATCTGTAAGGGCGTTGGCGCAAGAAAGCTTAACGAGCCTATTTCCACAAACACTGTTGTAACGTCCTTTGGAATGTTTGAAGCTGCAAGGCTTATCAGCCAGAGTGTGCCTGTTGCCAATGTTATGGTTAAGGAAAAGCTTGTGACCTTTAATATTGACGATTATATTGACGACGTTCGCGAGGTTATGACGTCTACCCGTATCAGAAGCTTTCCTGTGCTCAATGAATCGGGAATTGTGGTTGGCATTATAACCAGAAACCACCTGATTAAGAGCAATAAAAAGCAGGTTATATTAATCGATCATAACGAAAAAGCCCAGTCTATCCCGGGAATTGACCAGGCGGTTATAACCGAGATAATAGACCACCACAGAGTTGCTGATCTGGAAACCGCCCAGCCTCTTACCATCCGCAGCGAGCCTGTTGGCAGCAGCAATACGATTATTGCATCAATGTTCCGTGAGGCAAATATTATTCCTGAAAAAACTATTGCCGGCGCTATGCTTTGCGGTATTCTTTCCGATACGGTTCTTTTTAAATCTCCGACGTGTACTCACAGGGATAAGGACATGGCCATGTATCTTGCCGAGATTGCGGGAGAGGATATTGACGAACTTGGCAACGACCTTTTCACAGCAGGAAGCACCCTTGTAAAAGAGGGCGCCCACGCAATGGTGAATAAGGATTTTAAAGAGTTTACCCTCGGCGGAAAGACTGTTGGCATCGGTCAGATTACCATTTGGGATACTGATTTGGTTATGCCTGTTCAAAATGAAATTATTGATGTTATGAATAATCTTATCAAGGATAAAGGATACGACATGATACTCTTTATGGAGACCAGCATTAAAAAAGAGGGTACTCTTTTGGTTTGCGCCGGCGATTATGAAAAGACTGTTGAAAGCGCCTTTGGTAAAAAGCCTGAAGGCGGGCAGATTTATCTTGACGGCGTTATGTCACGCAAGAAGCAAATTGTACCTCCTGTGCAAGGCGCACTGGCTTAGGGGTTCTCTTTTACTTTTCCCTACTTCTCTTTTTAAAAAAAGAGAAGTAGCAAGAGAAAAACTAATTACGAAGT
>CAJUEF010000013.1:0-2293 GCA_910585035.1 uncultured Christensenellaceae bacterium
CCCTTGCTATATATGTATATAATAACATATATGGTTATTTGTCACAATGCCGTATTGCTTCTTTATCACTGGTAATTTTATCCTCCCTATAAAAGCCGTACTTAAAAATGTTATGGTAAAATGTTTAAAACTTCAAGCTAATGGTAAAAATACTCTCAAATACAAAATAAAGGATTGATTACATTGGGTAAAAAGCATTTTGAGGGTTGGTATTTTAAGCATCAAAAGGAAGATGAAACTATTTGCTTTATTGTTGGCAGGGCTGAAGATAAAGCCTTTATACAGATAATTACAAAGGATTTTTCCAAAACCTTTAATTATGCCCTGGAGGATTACCGGGTGTCATATACGATGACTCAAATAAGAATTGGGGAAAGTATTTTTACTAGGGATGGATGCATTATAAACATTCACTTAGATGATATGATCATAAGAGGAAGACTAAGTTATGGCAGACTTACTATGCTAAAGTCAGATATAATGGGAATATTTAGATATGTTCCTTGGATGGAATGCCGTCATGGGGTGGTTAGTATGGACCATAATGTAACAGGCAACGTGGAAATAAACGGAGAAAAGATTGATTTAACAGGTGGAAAAGGATACATAGAATGTGATAAGGGAAGGTCTTTTCCCAAATGGTATCTTTGGTGCCAGTGCAACAGTTTTGAAACCAAAACCAGCGTTATGATAGCCGTCGCAAAAATACCGTTTTTAGGTCTCTCCTTTACAGGCACCATAAGCAGTGTTTTTTATCAGGGAAAAGAATACAGATTTGCAACTTATCTGGGAGCAAGGGTTTTAGAGCACAGCAGCAAAAATGTTGTTATTAAACAGGGCAATATGAAACTGGTTGCTGATTTTGAAGGCGGAAAAGGCCATGACCTTGATGCGCCTCAAAAAGGAAATATGACTCGTAATATTATTGAAAAGGTAAATACTCATGCACATTTTAAAATGTTTATTGAAGGCGAGCCCCTTTTTAACCTTCAAAGTGAAAATGCCTGCCTGGAATATATGGCACCTGCTGCTACAATGGAATGTGTAGAACCTATTGAAATTTAGAACAAAATGATATATAATATACTCCGATCCGCTGATGTGGCACAGTTGGTAGCGCAACTGATTCGTAATCAGTAGGTCGGGAGTTCGAATCTCCCCATCAGCACCAAGTCGAAGCGAGGCAAAGCCCGCTTCGACTTTTTTACTTTATATATTTAAAAATATGTAATTAGGATCTTGCCTCAAACTGGTGATCCATACCGCAAACAGGGCATGTTGTCGGCATATCTTTGGTATCGGATACGTAGCCGCACACCTTGCATACCCAGCCTGCCTGCACGCTAACCTGATTGCCTTCAAAAACATCTGATGTCCGTTTTAATAAATCTCTGTGAGCTCCTTCAATTTTTGCCACCTTTTCCATCATAAAAGCTATATCATCATAGCCTTCTTCTCTCGCTTCTCTGGCAAAATCAAGATACATAGTGTTGCTCTCATAATCCTCAAATCTTGCTGCATCCACCAAATTTTTTTCAGTTGGAGCAATGCCGTCGTTTAACATTTGAAACCAAAAAAGAGCATGCTGCTTTTCATTTTCTGCAAGACGTTCAAACATTTCAGCAGTTGAATCCAACCCTTCTCTTCTTGCCTGATTTGCAAAAAAAGTATATCTATTTCTAGCCTGGCTCTCACCCTCAAAAGCTTTCATAAGGTTCATTCTTGTTTTGCTTTTTGCATCTACCATAATATTCTTCTCCTTAAAATAATATTATTTTTTATAAACATTATACAATAACTAATAATAATTATCAATATTAATATTGTATATTAAATAATATTATCTCTTATCATCATCTATGAGGGAAGAATATCTTTTATCGTCATATTTATTGTTTATGTATTCAGCAAACAAATGATATATAACTCCCATAGTAGGCACGGCAATTATCATTCCTCCAACACCAAAAAAACCGCCGCCTATAATAATAGCAATCATAACCCAAAGACCGCCAATGCCAACAGAATCGCCGATAATCTTAGGGCTTAAAATATTATTTTCAAGCTGCTGAAGCAAAATAACAAGAGCTAAAAACCAAAGTCCCTGAATTGGTGATTTCATCATAACAATAAGGGTTGTAGGTATGCATCCAACAATAGGACCAACAATGGGAACCAAGTTTGACATACCTATTATAAGGCTAACAAGAACTGCATCAGGCATTTTTAAAATCAGCATACATATATAGCATACAACACCAAGTATAACGGATACTATTACCTGCCCGGAAAT
>CAJUEF010000013.1:2303-8938 GCA_910585035.1 uncultured Christensenellaceae bacterium
TCTAAATATCCTATTGGCATTTTTACCGATTTTAATAATCTTCCTTGCATAATCCTCTGAAAACAAAACAGTAATTGTCATTTTTATCTGTCTTGAAAGAGACCTTCTGGAAGTTAAAATATAAACGGAAATAACAAAACCAAAGCTCAAATTTTTAAGAAAATTCATAAGATTAAATGCATAGGAAAGAATATCCGGCAGCTTACTTGTTAAAAAGTTATAGGCAACGGAATACATTTGATTGATATATTCGTTAATAGCATCCCACTGCTGGGGAGTTATTTCCAGTCTCCTTGCAATATCCTTTATAAATTCATATATAACAGACCAGAAAGTAGGTAAATTGCTTGTAATATCCCTAATACTTCTATTTAATGCAGGAATAACCATAAAAAAGAATCCGATAATTACTGCAAGAAATATTAAATATCCCACAACTATTGAACTCGCCTCTGCTGCTTTCCTGTTCATATTCATATTGTAACACAGCATTTTTATTCCTCTTGCTATAAGACCAACCAAAAACGCAAATACTATACCGTAAATAACTGGCATCATCATAGAAAAAAGCGAACAAATAACTGCGTTTACTTTTTCTACATTAAATAAAAAATATACCAAAAAAACTGTATAGGTTATGAGGATAACTAAATTTTTATTCTTTTTAAGAGCTTCCAAGTATGTATTCCTCCTTTTTATACAGTATATCATGTGCAGTTTCCTTGTTCAATGTATTATTATACGTAAATAATATGCAAATTATAAATGTAAACTAAATTATATAAAATGGTTTACATTTATAATCCTATATGTTATACTTTCAACAATAAAAAAATCAATTAAAAGGAGAGAACCAATGAATAATACTAAAAAAATGGTTATGGCAGCTATGTTTTCAGCGCTTACAGCAGTGGGAGCGTTTATAAAAATTCCTCTTCCCTATGTTCCCATAGTTTTACAAGGGTTATTTGTGCTTCTTGCCGGAATATGCCTTGGCAGCAAATGGGGCGCAATAAGTCAGCTGGCATATGTAGTAATAGGCCTTGCAGGGCTGCCTATCTTCACAAGCGGCGGCGGAATAGGGTATGTTCTTAATCCTACCTTTGGCTATTTATTAGGCTTTATTGCTGCTGCATATTTTGTGGGGTTAATTATGGAAAAAAGCAGCAAAAAAGATTTTCGCACAGCATTGTTAGCTTGTCTTGCAGGCACATTTATAATTTACATAATCGGCGTTCCATATCTTGCAATTGTTATGAAAATGGTTTTAGGCAAAAGTAACGTTGTAGAATATGCTATTTGGAGCGGATTTTTAGTAACTCTTCCCGGTGATATAATAAAGGCTGGTCTTGCAGCGCTTATATCACAAAAGCTTCCAAGTTCCCTATTTAATTAATCATTTTATGTCTTAACTTAATAATTACATCTTTATAAATTTATTTAAAATAAACTTTTAAGCGGTATAAGAATAACCTTATGCCGCTTTTTGTATCTTTCCCCTAAAAATCTCTTTTCCGGTATACATTTTGCTTTTGCTTTTTTATAAAAAAGCAAGAGAAAATATAAAAACTGTGTTACAATGTTATCATAATATAAAATAGTGGAAGGACTGTTATATAATGAGTAAAACCGAAACAATACAAAAAGCAATGATTGCCGCACTAAAAAACAAAGAACAGCAAAGAAAAGAAGTGCTTTCCCTTTTGCTTTCAGCTCTAAAAGCAAAAGCCAAAGATAAGAAAGAACCTTTAACGGAAGCAGAAGAAGATGCGATTATAGCTAAAGAAATAAAGCAAACAAAAGAAACACTATCGAGCGCTCCAAAGGACAGAACAGATATTATAGACGAATGCAATTTCATGCTGAAGGTTATGTCCGAATTTGCACCAAAACAGCTTGACGAAGATGAACTGCGAAAAATAGTTTCCGAAGTAATAGGAAACCTTGGCATCGAAAATCCTTCCGCAAAGGATAAAGGGTCCGTTATGAAAAATCTTATGCCTCTTGTTAAGGGTAAAGCAGACGGTGGCCTTGTAAATAAAATTGTAAGCGAATATTTAGGATAGAAAAATTCGAAGCATAAAGCAGGAAAACCAAAAAGCATTTTTTGGTTTCCTGCTCAAATTTTATTTTAATAAATTCCAGTTTAAAATAAGAATATTAAAATAAATAATATATTATTTACTCCATTAAATTAATTTTTTGTAAAAGCCAAACAGCTATTTTTTTAGAACCGGTCACAATCCTGACTTCCGCTATCATTCCTGACCGTATTTCCCTGACTATATCTCGGTTATTTTTCATACTCACATCAGAAATAGTAGCCTCAGCAATAAAATACTTGCCTCCCTGTTTTTCATCAACAAGTGAATCTTGTGAAAGCGATATAAGCTCTCCCGTAATCTTTCCATATTCCTGATATGGAATTGAGTTTATTATATATTCCGTCTTTTGCCCCACAAATACCTTTGAAATATCCTGCTCTGATATGGAAACATTAACTCTAAGGGTCTCGTCATTTGGAATTATCCTTAATATTTCCGTTCCGGAATGAACAACATCTCCTTCGTTAATATCCTGCATAAGGGTTACAATTCCGTTAACACTTGCAATCATATCAGCATTTTCAACAGCAGCATTAATTTCACTTAATTTTTGTTTTAAAGAATTTAAATTTTCAGATAAACTGTTCACACTATCATCTAAAGCAACAATAGCATCACTTTTGCTTTTTTCCCTGGTCAGTCCTTGGTTATTCGGCAGCCTTGATATGTAGTTAACGGTATTTTCTGCCCGAACCTTTTCGTTTTTTAACGTATAAACGCTTGATGAAAGCTGTTCCAGCTTATTTTTTATTTCCAAAATAAATTCCTGCTTTATGCTGTTAATCTCTGCATTTAAAGAGCCGGCAGCAACATTGGCATTGCTTAAATTGTTATTTGATTTTAAGGAAGCTTCACAATCATGATTTTCTTCATTTAAAGTATTTTTAAGCTTATCCCTTTTATTCTTATAATTGTCATACATGGACTTTACAACTGTATGATTTCCTTTATAACTGCTGTCGTTTTCCACTGCGCTTAGCAACTCTTTATATGCGTCATAATCCTTTTCCACTTTGCTAAGCTGCTGCTTTGATGATAACAATATACTTTCTGCATCCTTAATACTTTTTTGGTTGTTGATATTATTTTCATTAATTTGCTCCATTGCCAGCCTGGAATCAATTATATACTGCTCATACTTGGCAAAATAAGCCGCTTCTTCCCCTGAATTTGTAAAAAGATTTTTTCCCTGTTCAATAGATTTTCTAAGCTTTTTTGTGTTTTCAAGATCAGAAGAAACCTTTTTATAGCTGTCTTCATATATTTTTTTTTGCTCTAAAGCAGATTCTTTATCAAAAGAAAGCAGCACGTCTCCTTTTTCAACCGCCTGTCCTTCTTTCACATATACTGTTTCTACTCTTCCCCCTGTCATACTTGCAACAGAACTTGCAGGCTTGCTGGGACGAACTTCTCCAACAGCTTTAGTATATTCATCTATTTCACCTAAGCATGCCCAAATAATGCCTATAACCATAGTTAAAAAAATAAAATAAACAAACCACATAATAGATGGCGGAGCCTTTTTCTCCATAAGTTCCCTGCTCTCAGGCACATTTTCAATATACACATATCCACGTCTTTTCATTTTAAACCACCTCCGCAGATACAGGCAGCTGGTCCTTCCAAAGCCTGAAATATTTTCCCTTACTCTCCATTAATTCATGATGAGTTCCCTGCTCTATAATTTTTCCCTTATCCATTACATAGATTTTGTCACAGCTCATAATGGTGCTAAGACGGTGAGCAATAATTATAGTGGTCGTTCCTTCTGTAAGCCCATGAATAGTCTGCTCTATAGATTTTTCAGTAATAGAATCCAAATTACTGGTTGCCTCGTCCATAATTAGCACATGAGGGTTTTTTATAAGCGCCCTTGCAATAGCAAGGCGTTGCTTTTGTCCGCCGGAAAGATTTGCTCCGTTTTCTTCCAAAACCGTATCATAGCGTAAAGGCAGTTCATTAATAAAATCGTCAGCCTTGCTAAGTTTACATGCTTTAACAATTTCTTCAAAACTGCAATCAATATTACCCATCATTAAGTTTTCTTTTATAGTGCCGCTGAAAAGAAAAATATCCTGTGATATATAAGCAACTTTATTTCTGAGCCTTTCAATATTCATGTCTTTAATATTATATCCGTCAAAAGTTATATCTCCTTTTTTCCAGTCATAAAACCGCATAAGGAGCTTTACAAGGCTTGTTTTGCCGCTTCCTGATTCACCTACAAGAGCAATTTTTTCGCCGGGATTAATAGTCATATTAATGTCATGCAAAATATCTTCCCTTGTTCCATATCCAAAGGACAAGTCTTTAATATTTATTTGTGTGCGCAGGGATGAAGGAGTAAGCTTAACCCTTTCATCTTTGTTTTTTTCCAGTTCCAAATCAAGCACTTCACTTAACCTGTCTGCGGCAACAACAGCCGTCTGCATTGTTGGCTGTAAATTAATAAGATTTTTTACCGGATCTAAAAAATATAAAAGCAGCGCATTAAAAGTAATAAGACTGCCAAGAGTTAAATTGCCTTTAAGCACACTTGCCGTACCAACCCAAAGTATAACAGTTCCCCCAATAGTTGCCACAGCGTTGGTAAGACTTTGCTCTGCATTAAAAATAAGCTGACCTTTAAATTCACTTTTAAGAAACTTAACAAATAAATTTTCCGTTTTTTCCTGCGCCTTATCCTCAGCATTAAAAGATTTAACGGTTTCAATGCCATTTAAAGTTTCAACCAAATAGGAAGTAACCTTTGAATTTTCCTCCATCTGCTTTTCATTTATATTTCTAATAGGTTTGTTAAAGCAAAACACGATTATCCCATAAATAACTGCAATTAAAACAGCAATAAAAAACAATCCCACGTTTTGAACGCATAGTATAACGGCCCCCGCCGCAGCCATAAGCGTATCAATCATAATGGTAAGTGTAGCTCCTGATATTGCCTCTCTTATTTTAGATGCATCCATAAAGCGGGAGATTATCTCACCAACTCTGCGTGCTCCAAAAAAACTCATTGGCAGTCCAAGTACATGATGATAATAGCCAAGTATAAGAGGTATGTCCAATTTTTGGCTTAAATAAGCCATAAGATGATTTCGAAATGCTTCTAATAATATTTTAAATATATTAAGAAGTAAAATTCCTATAGATATAATTATGAGAGTTTTAAAAAGAGAATTAGGCACTATTTCATCAACGATTATTTGAAAATAAAAAGAAGCAAGTATTCCAAAAACAGATATTATGAGAGAGGATAAGAAGATATTGAATATTAAAACTTTTTGAGGCAACAAAAGTTTAAAAAACCTGAAAAGAGTGCCGTCTGTATCGTTCCTTCTTTCAAACTTAGGGCTTGGCACTAAAATTATAAGAGTCCCTGTCCACATCCCGAAAAATTCCTCCGGCGTATATGTCACCATACCCCTGGCGGGATCAGCTGCAGTTATCTTTTTTCGTGTAATTTTGTGAATAACGACATAATGCATAAGGCTTCTGTTCACAATAACGTGGGCAATAGCAGGAAGAGGAAAGTCGCTAAATATTGCTTCATTCTCTCCCCGAACTGCCTTTGCAGAAAAACCCAACTCTTCTGCTGCTTTAACTATGCCATAAGCATTTGTGCCTTGTCTGTCTGTGCCTGCAATCTCCCGAATTTTGGAAATTGGAACTTTTAATCCGTATTGCCTCGCTATAGTAGCAATACAGGCAGCTCCACAATCCGTAACATCGTGTTGCTTTATGCATATATATTTTTTTTTCATATAATAACCCCTTACTCCCAAATTACATCTTAAATACCTATCCTAAGTTTTGTGTTTTCAAAATAAAACCATTTTTTGCAAATTCCGTTCTCTAACATTCCCCATAAGAACAATTCAAATACACCAAATTCTATAAATAAAATTGTAGGTAACACATAAGAATGGCAATCCACCCCACTGATCTCCAAAAGCAAAGTGGATATTTCAGCTGTTTTTTAACATCAGCATAAAGTTTACAAAAGCAACTTATTACTAAATGTATCAACCCTAACACAACACATTTTCTGTTTCAAAATATAAAGACAGCAAGTAAAAAGTTATTTTATATAAAACCTTTATCTCCATTAAATTCCGTTAACCTTTACCCAATTTTCCCCAACAAAATTTTAAAGAAGATAGCATGCTGATAAAATCCGGCAATATATTGAAGTTAAATTAAATATATACTTTTATTTTTATCTGTAATTCTACAATCATTATAGATTAACGTTCCGAATTACTATGAAATAACATTTCATCCCCGATTACACCTAGATTTAATTTCCATCATTATATCTTTGTTTTAACAAACATTTATTACCGCCTCTTTATGTATTACCCTTTTTAAATATTTCTCCATAAATGCTTACAGCCCCCAAAATACCTCAGTGAATTTTATAAATTTTGTTAAAACATATAAAGCAACAACGTTTAGCGTATTTAATTGCAATTATTAATATACTTACTTAGCCTAGTTTTACTAAACAAATAAATCTATTTTCCAATTGGC
>CAJUEF010000013.1:8948-9289 GCA_910585035.1 uncultured Christensenellaceae bacterium
TATCCCAATCCTTGATAAAACAGAAATTAATAACGCTAAACTTTT
The DNA here is from genome assembly GCA_910585035.1 of uncultured Christensenellaceae bacterium. Classification (GTDB taxonomy): domain Bacteria; phylum Bacillota; class Clostridia; order Christensenellales; family MGBC116941; genus MGBC116941. The sequence continues at coordinate 8,994 of CAJUEF010000013.1, forward strand.
TCGACAAGGCTTATATAATTTAACACCTCCTTTCATATATTTGCCGGCACAAATTAAATGGTTTTTTACCATTAATTAAAACTTTAATTTTTATATTATCTTCAGCCAATATAAATTGGCTGAAGATAATAAATACAGCATTTAATAAATTATCGTATTTTTAAATACTTTTCCAGTGTATATGATAGTATTAACACTATTCGTTCCATATACAATTTCCCCTACACCCAAAAATTATTTACTTAATTTATTAAAGCAAAATTGCCTGAGGTTTTAATATGGCTTTTCCCCTGCGT
>CAJUEF010000013.1:9299-15369 GCA_910585035.1 uncultured Christensenellaceae bacterium
AATAAAAACGTTTTAACAACATATACAGCGCTTTTATTTTAAAAAGCTAACCCAAAAATATATATGCTATGCGCAGTTAGAGCCGCTGAAAAACCTCTCCGGTTTTACGTTCATTACTTGGCTTTTCGTTAAGTTAATAAGTCTGCTAAATGTTAAGTAACATTTCCTTTGCCTTAAAATATCTTTTCACTCTAGAAATAAAAATTCTTCTAAGACAAAACTACTTTGCTAAAAAGCATTATTTTTTCCCAAATCTAAACACGCTGAGAATCTGACTTATCCAACCGCCTACAGAACCGCCGTTCACCTTTAACATTTCCTCTTTGGAAATTGTGGTGAATCCCAAACTTTTAACATTGTTCATGGTTTACTCTCCTTTCGTTTTTATTTTTCTAATTCCATTTAAATGGGAACAAGAAAGCTTAAATATTATAAAATCTTTAAATTAAAATGCTGTTTATATTTATAATATTAAATACGCCAAAAGCAAAGTCAATAGATTTTCGGTGAACGCAGGCATTTTGCCGATGAACGTCGAATTTTTAATGTTTTTAATTTAAAATAACATCTCCAAGCACTATTTCAACTAAAAACTTATCCTCAGCCGCATAAGAAATTATTCCGTTATACTTGTTAACTACCTCTTCCACATTTCTAATGCCAAAGCCATGTAAATGCTTTTCCTTTTTCGTGGTCACCGGCCTGCCTTTCTTAAATTTCACATTACCCAAATAAGGATTTTTAATCTGCAAAAAAACGCTTCCGTTTAAAGTTCTCGCCTCAACATAAACACATTTTTCGTCTTTGCTTTCTCTGGCTGCACCCACTGAATTTTTAAATAAATTGGAAAACAAAATACAAACATCTATATCGTCCATAGCTAGTTTATTTGGAAGAAACCCTTTCCATTTTAGCTCCACCTCTTCTTCGTTATGGAAAATATCATTAATAACAATATCTATAACTTTATTTCCTGTAACATTTTTTGGTCTTAAGCTTTCTGCTTTTCCCGCCATGTCCTTGGTATATTTTATTGCGTCATCATACTGCCCATTGTTTAAAAGCCCCATAAGACAGCTCACATGATTTATAATGTCATGGCGAAAGGCTCTTGTTTCATCCTCTTTTTCAAGCATAGCTTCATAATATTTCTTTTGCTGGTTAAACATTTCCTTATAAATTTCATTTTGTTTTTTGTAGGTTTCCTTTTTATCAGTATTTCTTAAATACAAAGTTGAAATTATAAGAAATAAAAGGCCTCCAAGGGTAGCGGCCACTATAGCTGTAACTTTAGTTCTGTCGTTTCTTTCCATCAGCCCAAACTTTTGTATCGGTTCATACATTAAAGAAATAAAAATTGCTCCCAAAAACACCAAATACACTCCGCTTTTTAAATGGGAGTAATCCTTTCCTTTAATAAAATTCCTTTTTTTATAAAAATAAAGTGATATAAAACCATAAAATAAAAGCGGAATTGCATTAATGATTAAATCAACAACTACATTTGCATTAAAAGATGAATTTAAGGCTGTTATAAGCAATGTTCCGATAATTGAATCCACCGTGCATATTAACACATAGATTGTAATAACAAAAAGGCTTTGTTTTTTATTTTTAAGAAGTAGTATATTAACTGTAAAAACATATAAAATTATTAAACCAATTAATCGTTCTATTGCTGTATGGAATATTAAGTTTTCGCTTACAATCAAGCAAAATCCAACTAATATAACTATCCATTCCTTTATTCTTTCGCTTTTTTCAAAACCAAAAAGATAAAAACTAACAAGATATAACTTTAAAAATTCAGTTAAAAACCAAACAGATCCATATATAATATTGCTCATGTAAAGACTCCTACATAATATTTGCATAACGTTTTATGTATTCATAATAAGCATTTTTTAAAGGCGTCTTTTTTCTTATGGAAACAGGAATGGTTTTTTTGCTGTTGGTAAAAGCCACTTCTCCATCTTTAACTGCCTTTATCGCACCTAAAGACACAATAAAAGATTTATGGCACTGAAAAAAATCGTCTCCAAGTTTTTTCATCCACTGTTTAAGAGTTATTCCTGTAACCAATTCCTCGTTTATTAAATGAAGCACAGATTCATCGCCAATGGATTCCACATATACAATATCGGAATATCTTATAAACCTGCCGCTTACCATAATGCCGTTTTCTTTTTTTAGCTGTAAAAATGCGTCGTCTAACCCTTCATTGATTTCTTTCAAATCAATGGGTTTATAAAAATAACGAAATGCCTGAACTTTAAAAGCCTGCTGAATCATCTCTTTATGGCTTGTAAGAAATAAAATTTTCATTTTAGGATATTTGCGCCTAATATTTTCTGCCACCGTAAATCCATCCATATCCGGCATTTCAACATCAAGGAATAAAATATTTATTTCATCGTTAAATTTTAAAAGCTCTGATGGAGAATTAAAAACGATAACATGGACGTCATATTTATTTATTTTTATCCATTCTTCAACCTTTGTCTTGAGTTCTTTTAATATGCAAATATCATCGTCACAAATTCCTATAACCATAAACCAATTACATCCTAAGAAATTAAAATATAGGTATATTATACTACATAAGCACAAGTTTACCAAATAGTTTATTTTGTAATTAAAAAAACCCTCAAAAAAATCTCTTTTGAGGGTTTTTCATAATAGTTTATTTAGTTAATATTGTTTATCAACTATTTAACCATGTTCTTTTCGCTGTCTTCAATCATCTTCTTAACCATATAGCCGCCAACGTAGCCTGCTTCCTTAGAAGTAAGGTCTCCGTTATAACCCTTTTTCAGGTTAACGCCAATCTGGTTAGCAACCTCATATTTCATGTCGTTCATGGCTTTTTTTGCGTTGCTGTAAGCTTCTTTTTGCTCATGCTGTCTTGCTGTATACTGATCCATTGTTATTTTATCCTTTCCGTAATTAGTTTAATATATTATAATTAGTTGCTGTGCTTCTTCTGATAGTCCATAATCATTCTGCGAACCATCTCACCGCCAACATGTCCGTTTTCACGAGCTGTAAGGTCACCATTGTAACCTTCCTTAAGGTTTATGCCAAGTTCATTTGCAACCTCCATCTTCATGTTGTTAAGAGCCTCTTTAGCCTCTGGAACAACAGTGATGTTACCTTTTCTTCCTGATGAATTAGATGTCATGTGTTTCACCTCCTTAATTTTCATTCGATATTAATTTATCCAAAATTCCACAATATAAACAGGTAATTTTTTTTAATTCTACATATTTTTTTACTTACTTTTAAACCTTTAAAACAAAAAATCTTTTTACAAACAAAATGTTCATATATATCATTTGTGTTATTTTAAATGGTTATTCTTATCTTAATGTAATTAAAAAAATCCCATTTATAAAATGGGATTTTTTAATATAACCTAATACATATTTTGTTTTTAAGTTTCTCAAAACATAAAGAACATTAAAACGTTATTTTTCAAACTCTGAAAGATTTTCTCTTATAGTCTCTAAATACTGAGATACGTCTGCTTCAAGATTTTTGAGCATATCGCTGGCATAACTCATTGCTCCTTCTCTGATTTCCTGAGCGTTTTGTCTTGCTGCCTCCAATATCTCTTCACCTTTTTTTTTTTTTTTTTGCACAATTTCATGCTCATCTATCATTGCTTTTGCAGTTTTCTCTGCTTCAGAAATAATAAGGCTGGCGTTTCTCTTGGCATCCTCAAGTATATATGTCTCTCTTTCAAGCACAAGTTTAGACTGCTTTATCTCATCAGGAATGGCAATTTTCATATTGTCAATAATGGTCAAAAACTCGTCGATATCAATCATTTTTTTGCTGGAAAGAGGAACATTTTTTGCATTCTCCAGCTCCTGCTCCAAATTGTTAAGCATTGTCATGAGTTCCATATTAATTACCTCGTTATTTTAAAATTATTTATAATCTTTATCTGAGCCTTTGTCAAAACTTCGCTCAAATCTCCGCCGTATTCTATAAGCTGTCTTGCTCCTGTGCTGCTGATATGGGGACAATTTGAAATTATAAAGAGTGTTTCAATATCGCTGTTAAATTTTGAATTTAAAAAAGCCATTTCTCTTTCGTAATCCAAATCAACGCTGCTTCTTATTCCCCGTATAATAGCGTTTACATTAAGTTTTTTCGCTATATCCACCGCCATGCCGTCATAACATATAACTTCTGCGTTGCTTAGGTTTAAAACAGCCGCCTTTGCAATTTCTTCACGCTGCTTCATAGTGAACATTGTTGCCTTAAATTCGTTTTTTAATACAGCAATGTAAACCTTATCAAAAACTTTTTCCGCTCTTTTGGCAATATCCATATGCCCGGTGGTAAATGGATCAAAGCTTCCGGTAAAAATACAGCTACTCATTTTTTTCTCCTACAAATGTAATGCGGACTATACCGTATTTTTTTTCTTTTATAACATCATCTTGAAAGGCTGTATTTTCGTCATGCTCTATTATTATAACTCCGCCTTCACTAAGAAATCTCTTACATTCATTCACACATTCGTATATATAATCATTGGCATATGGCGGATCTAAGATAATAATATCAAAATTAACGCCTTTTTGTAAAGTCTTTTTTAGCATATCCTGCCAGCTAAGGTTAAAAATTTCAACATTTTCCCCATATCCAAGGGTATCCGCATTTTCTTTAATAACCTTTACAGCACTTTTTGATATATCATTAATATATGCTTTTTTTGCTCCTCTGGATAATGCCTCAAAAGCAAGTCCGCCGCTTCCCGCAAACAAGTCCAGCACAACCGCATCATTTATCCAGGGGCCTACCATATTAAAAACAGCCTCTTTAACTCTGTCAAGAGTTGGTCTTGTTGCACTTCCTTCCAGGGTTTTAAGCTTTCGTCCCCTGCTATCTCCACCTATTATCCTCAATCTAAGTTACTCTCCCGGTATTATTTTCTTTGCCTGCCCATTATTACACGTTTTTCTGTTATAATACAATCCATTTTTATGTCGTTAGCATTCGGTGAAAAATCATTGCGCAGTTGAAAGTCGAAACAAACGCCTATTTTATATATGTCCGGAAACCTAACAAAAAATCTGTCATAGTAACCGGCTCCATAGCCTATTCTGTCCATATCCTTTGAAAAAGCAAGTCCCGGAACAACCGCCGCATCAATATTTTGTAAAATTACTCCGTCTTTAGGTTCAACAGTTCCAAAAGCTGTCTGTTCCAAAACCTTAAAGTCTGTTACAGCATCCATATATCCTCTGCCTTTGCACTTTGGCACAGCGATATTTTTATATTTTTCCATAAATAAACCGGTCTGCACTTCATGTTCCATTGCAATATATAAAAACAAATTTTCATTAGGTCTAATAAGCTCACAAACCCTTTTAAATATATCCTTTGATGCATTATCTATATATTCCGCGGTAAGGGATTTTCTTTGCTTTAATACCTCTTTGCGGATTTCAGCTTTATCCATTAATTAACCTCAATATGGGGAACCCGCTCGCTTATTGCCGTTAATACCTCGTAGCTAATTGTATTATCCAGCTTTGCCAAATCATCTGCCCAGATTTCCTCATTCCCGTCTTTACCCATACAGGTAACAATATCGCCTATTTCAACATCGTCAATATCCGTAACGTCAAGCATTGTATGGTCCATGCACACCCTCCCTATTACAGGCGCTTTTTTACCACCAACTATCATGTATGCATCTTTATAACTTCTCTTATAACCGTCTCCATAGCCAATGGGCACAGTGGCAACTACCGTGTCTCTCTTTGCTTCAAACTCGCAGCCATAGCTGACGCATTCTCCAGAATGAATGGTTTTTAGATAAACTATGCGGCTTTTAATCTCCATAACCTTTTTTAAAATAGCCGGCTCCACATTTACATAGCTATAACCATATGCCGAAATTCCAATTCTGTTCATATATGTAAAATCATCGTCATATGGAAATTTATTATTATAGGCAAAAGTTGCCGCACTGGCCGCAAAATGAATAATTGGGCGCTCCCCACTTTCCTTTACAACCTGCACACACTTGCTGAATTCATCAAGCTGCTTT
>CAJUEF010000013.1:15379-16978 GCA_910585035.1 uncultured Christensenellaceae bacterium
GGTATATTCTTTTCCGTATTCCTCATCGGCAGCGGCAAGATGGGTGAACACCCCCTCCAGCACAAGATTTTTACATCCCTGTATTGCCTTTATGTAATCCCCTGTCTCTTCAGGTCTTATACCAAGCCGCCCCATGCCAGTATCAATTTTAAGATGGACTTTAATCTGTCCTTTTGTTGCAGCGAGAGCCGACAGCTGCTCTTTACAATAAACGCATATACTTAAATCGTATAATGGAAGGCGGGAATAGTCCTCGAGGTAATAGGTTCCTCCAAGCACAAGTATTGGCAGGTCAATAGCATTTTCCCTAAGACGCACTCCTTCATCAATAGTGGCAACGCCTAAAAAATCAGCTCCCGCCTCCTCGCATGCATTGGCAACAATAACATCACCATGTCCATAACCATTTGCCTTAACTGCAACAAAAAGCAGATTTTTACATTTTGCCTTTAGAGTTTTTATATTGTGCTCAAGATTTTTAACATGTATTGCTGCATATGTTGGTCTCAAAAAGGGCCTCCTTTAACAAACGCCAATGTCCTGTTGTTCTACCATTTTAATTCCGTTTTCCTCAAACACCTTTATTGCCTTATCAGTATTATCCACTTTCATCATAATAAGAGCGTCGTTATCCTGCTTTTTTACAAAAGAATAAAGGTAACCAATACTTATGTCGTTAGCATTTAATATTTCCAAAACGTCATACAGCCCTCCCGGCTGATCAGGCACTACTATGCCTATAACATCAGTTGTGTTTACGGTAAAGCCTGCATCTCTAAGCACTAATATTGCCTTGTTTAAATCGTTTACAATACAGCGCAGAATGCCAAAATTAGTTGTGTCTGCAATGGAAAGAGAAACAAGGTCAATTCCGTTATCAGCCAGAACCTTTGTCATAGCTGCAAGCCTTCCCTTTTTATTTTCAACAAAAACACTTATTTGTTTTATCATAATACTTTCCTCCTTAAAATTTTCCTTAACGCTTTATTTATTCTATTACTCTCTTATCTATAACATGTTTTGCCTTGCCCTCGGACCTTGGAAGGGTTTTCGGCTCAACAAGAGTAACCTTGGCGTTTATTCCTATAACTGTATAAAGCTCCTTAGAAATATGATTTCTAATTTCCTCTATATGACCAATCTCATCGGTAAACATTTCCGGTGCAAGCTCAACCTGCACTTCCAGCACATCAAGATTATCCACCCTGTCAACAATAAGCATGTAATACGGTGCAACCCCTGCAATGCTGACAAGCACGTCCTCAACCTGGGTAGGGAATATATTAACTCCACGGATAATAATCATATCGTCACTTCTGCCCGTAACCTTCTTCATGCGCACAAAGGTACGCCCGCATTCGCAAGGCGAAACATCAAGAGAGGTAATATCCCTTGTTCTATAACGCAAAAGAGGAGCCCCCTCTTTAGTTATAGTGGTAAATACCAGCTCACCCTTTTCTCCGTACGGAAGCGGCTCTAAGGTGTCGGGATCAATAATTTCCGGAATAAAGTGATCCTCGTTTATGTGCATTCCGTTTTGCTTGTAGCATTCAAAAGCAACGCCGGGACCGATAATTTCACTAAGCCCGTAAATATCCG
>CAJUEF010000013.1:16988-18041 GCA_910585035.1 uncultured Christensenellaceae bacterium
CGCCGAGGCGGCTCTCAATTTCCCTTCTCATGCTCTCTGTCCATGGCTCTGCGCCAAGAACGGCATATTTGAGTTTAAGCTCCTGTTTGCTAATGCCCATCTCTTCCATAACCTCAGCCATATAAAGTACATAACTTGGAGTGCAGCAAACTACCTCTGTTCCAAAATCCTTCATAAGCATTATCTGCTTTTTAGTATTCCCGCCGGAAGCAGGAATAACACTTGCCCCAAGACGCTCTGTTCCATAGTGAGCGCCAAGACCGCCGGTAAAAAGACCGTATCCAAAAGCAACCTGAATAACTGATTTACTGGTAGCCCCTGCGCTTGTAAGAGTTCTCGCCATAACCTCAGACCAAGTCGCCAAATCCTTTCTTGTGTATCCCACAACCGTTGGTTTTCCCGTAGTTCCTGATGATGCATGAATACGCACAATGTCATCCAGTGGTACTGAAAAAAGCCCGTATGGATAATTATCCCTCATATCCTGCTTGGTTGTAAAAGGTATTTTATGTAAATCCTCAATTCCCTTAATGTCTTCAGGCATAAGGTTTGCCTTTTGAAAAGATTCCCTATAAAATGGTACGTTGTAATAGCACCTTTTCACAGTTTCCACAAGCCTTTTTGACTGCAGCTCTCTAAGCTCGTCTCTGTCTAAACATTCGTGGCTCTTGTCCCAGTACATTTATTATTACTTCCTTTCATTGCATTTCTTCTTACTTTTTCTTTTAGAAGAACGAAAAAGTAAGCAAAAAGAAAATCTATTATTTTACATGATTCTATTTAACTATACTTTTCCTTTATAAAAAAGGAAAATGAATGAAGAAAACCTGTTTATGTCACATAATTTCTATAATGTTTGAACCATATTATACTGTACATGATTTTCTTTGGCTTCACCTTTCTTTTTTCCAAAAGAAAGATGGAATGGAAAATCACTATACGTGTTTTTCAGCCTTAGTATCTTTCATTGTTCTTAAGTTTTCTTTTGCTTACTTTTCTTTTTCTTAAAAGAAAAGTAAGGCAAGAAAGGTGAAAAACTAAGCGTTATATCCT
>CAJUEF010000013.1:18051-24054 GCA_910585035.1 uncultured Christensenellaceae bacterium
CAAAAGCCTTTAAATTAATATCCACAAACCTTGGCTTTACAGTTGTCTTTATTGCCTCTATCCATTTTCCCTTTTCAATATTATCCATAACTTTGGCAAGCGCACCGATTAAAATAACATTTACTGTTTTTATATTTCCCAGTTCCTCCGCAATAGAAAGAGCATCCATATATTTTATGTTCTTGCCGGACAGAGTTTTATCGGGATATTCAGCCTTTCCTAAAATTACAGGCATGGGAAATATACTTTGAGAATTGATAATCATCACGCCGTCTTCTTTAAGAAAATGTGCATTCCTAAGAGCTTCCAGTCCTTCAAATGCAAGAATATAATCGGCTCCCCCGTTTTCCACAAGAGGTGAACTCACATGCTCGCCACAGCGCACATGGGTGACAACGCTGCCACCCCTTTGGGCCATACCGTGAACCTCACTCATTTTCACGTCCATACCAAGACTGATAAATAAATTTCCTATTATTCTGCTGGCAAGAAGAGTTCCCTGACCTCCTACGCCGACTATCAGTATACTCTTCATCTATTTGTCCTCCTGTATTATTGCTCCAAAATTACATGTGCCAACGCAAAGAGTACAGCCGGTACATTGAGACCTGTCAATAACAACTTTTTCGTCCACAATGGAAATAGCAGGACAGCCCAGTCTGTAACACGCCTTGCACTTGGTGCATTTTTCCTGGTCAATATAGAAAGGCGGATCATCTTTTATAATAAGAGCACACGGACGGCGGGTAATAATAACGCTTACCTCTTCTCTCGCCATTTCCTCTTTAAGCACCCTGTCCATTTCCTTTAAATCAAAGGGGTCGACTGTTACTACATGTTTAACGCCAACGCCACGGCAAACCTGCTCAATGTCAACAACTGCTGCCACCTCGCCTTTTGCATTCTTTCCCGTAGACGGGTTTGGCTGATGTCCTGTCATACCCGTTGTGCTGTTATCAAGAATAATTACAGTGCCGTGACCGTCGTTATATATCATGTCTACAAGACCTGTAATTCCCGAATGGAAGAAAGTGGAATCGCCTATTAAAGAAACTGTATTTTTTGCAAAATCAATACCCTTTGCCTTTTCCATACCCAAATTCATGGATACGCTTGCACCCATGCAGAGCACAGCATCCATGGCGTTATAAGGTGCAAGAGCACCAAGGGTGTAACAGCCTATATCACCGCAAACGGTAACCTTATTCTTTTGCAGGATATGGAACAGACCTCTGTGCGGACAGCCGGAACACATAACCGGCGGACGGACAGGCAAATCCTTTACCAGCTCCTTTTCATCCACCTCAATCCCAAAGGCTTTTTTTACTTTTATAACGCTAAGCTCCCCTTGCACTCCTGTATTCCTCGGCTCAAGCTTCACTCCAAGAGCATTTATACTCTCCCATAAAAACGGCTCAAGCTCTTCAACAACATACACCTTTTCCACATTGGCGCAAAATTCCTTAATGAGCTTTTCCGGCAGCGGATGCACTATTCCAAGCTTTAACACGCTGGCGCCGGGCATTGCCTCGTTTACATACTGGTAAGCCATGCCGGATGTGATAATACCAATTTCCTTGTCTTTATATTCAATTTGGTTAATATCCATGCCTGAAGAATCAAGGCGAAGCTTATTTTCCCTGCTTTCCACAAACACGTGTCTTGGGCGCGCCTTTGCCGGCATCATTACATATTTATCAATATTTTTTTTGTATGGTTTAGATGCTTCTATTCTCTCTCCCAGTTCGCATATTCCCTGTGAATGGCTGGTTCTTGTGGTCATACGCACAATAACAGGCGTATCGTAATCTTCGCTTAGCTCAAAGGCAAGCTTGGTAAATTTAAGGGCTTCATTGCTGTCGCTTGGTTCCAGCATTGGAACATGAGCGCTTTTAGCATAATATCTGCTGTCCTGCTCGTTTTGGCTGCTGTGCATTCCTGGATCATCTGCAACAGCGATAACAAGTCCGCCGCTTACTCCCGAATAAGCAGCAGTAAACAGTGGGTCAGCAGCGACGTTTAATCCAACGTGCTTCATACACGCCATCGCTCTTTCCCCTGCCAGAGACGCTCCAAAAGCTACCTCAAGAGCCACCTTTTCATTTGGCGACCACTGAGCATATACCTCGTCATACTGACTTACATTTTCAGTTATCTCTGTGCTGGGAGTTCCGGGATAGGCGCTTACAACCTTTACGCCTGCCTCATATGCTCCCCTTGCCACAGCTTTATTTCCAAGCATTATCTCTTTCATCATTTTATACTCCTTTTTTCTCTTTTTACCCTGCTTCTTTTTTTAAAAGAGGAGCAACAAGAGAAAACCTTGTATTTATATATTAATATAACTTTTTAAATCAAGTTTTTTATTCTGCTTTTTCTTTTAGAAAAAAGAAAAAGTAACAAAAAGAAAACCTAATATTGTAATTTTATTAAAGTAAGTTCCCGTATAAATTTTATATGTCCAGCCACAGCTGCAATCAAATTAGCTGCAATGCTATAACTTACTTTTCTTTTACTGTAAATACAGCTATCTAAACAAATATCATCATTACCACATTAAATTTGTATTTTCCATTACCAAGTCAGTTTTCTTTCTCTTACTTTTCTTTTTCAAAAGAAAAGTAAGAGAAAAGTAAGAGAAAAACAAATTATCTTTTATCGGTAACATGGCTTGCCTTGCCCTCAAATCTTTTAAGGGTTTCCGGCTCAACCAGCCTTACTTTCGCATCTATCTGAAGAATGGTTCGTAAATTTTTTCTTATTTTATTTATTAAAGCCTCCAGCTTATCAAAGCTTTCAAGAAGCTTAATATCCTTTGGCTCAACAAGAATTTCAAGAGCGTCCATATAGCCGTTTTTAGTAACGATTATCTCATAATGAGGATCAATTTCTTCAATCTTAACAAGCACGCTTTCGATTTGGGAAGGGAAAACATTCACGCCTCTAATAATGAGCATATCGTCTGTTCTGCCCTTTACCTTCGCCATGCGCTTGCTTGTTCTACCGCATTCACACTTGCCGCTTGTAATGGTTGTAATGTCATGGGTGCGGTAGCGCAAAATAGGCAAGGCTTCTTTTCTTATAGATGTTATAACAAGTTCACCTTCACTGCCCTCAGGCAAAACCTCGCCGGTTTTTGGGTCTATAACCTCGAGAATAAAGCTGTCCTCATTTATGTGCATACCGCATTTGTGAGTACACTCGCCGGAAACCCCGGGACCCATAACCTCACTCAAACCATAATTCTCCGTAACTGTTATGCCAAGCATATTGTGTATTTCATCCGCCATAGCCTGCGTGCATCCTTCGCCGCCAAACATACCAAGACGAAGCTTTAAATCCTTTGGGTCAACCCCCATTTTCTTCATATATTCATAAAGGTACAACGAATAACTTGGCGTGCTGATTAAAATTGTTGAACCAAAATCCCTCATTAAATTTATCTGTCTCTCACTATTGCCTGATGAAATCGGAACCACCGTTGCCCCCAGCTTTTCCATTCCGTAATGCAAACCGAAAGCTCCTGTAAAAAGCCCATATCCAAAGGCAACCTGCACAATGTCATCAGGAGTTGCGCCTGCCATACACGCAATTCTCGCAATCATATCCGACCATACGTCCAAATCATTTTTGGTATAGCCCACAACAGTTGCTTTACCAGTTGTTCCCGAGGACGCATGAATTCTCACCACATCCCTCATGGGAACAGCAAACAGACCGTAAGGGTAATTATCCCTTAAATCATTTTTAACGGTAAAAGGAAGCTTTGAAAGGTCATCAAGGCTGACAATATCCCCGGGAACAATTCCCATTTCATCAAACAGCTTTTTATAATGAGGAACATTTTCATAACACCTTTTCACCGTGTCCTTAAGATTTTTTAGCTGAATAGCCTTAATTTCATCTTCAGACGCACATTCAATCTCCGGTTGAAATATCACTTTAATTCGCTCCTAAAATTTATAAAATAAAATTTATAATAATAGAATATTATACAGTATACGTCTTTAAATTACAAGAAACTGCTGCTTTATCAAAAGCAAAAAAGCGCCGCTAAGGACGCTTTTTTAAATAAATTTAATTAAAAATATGGATTAGCTTATGTTTTGTTTTTCCTTATATTTATCGCACAAATCCCGTATTCTGCATTCATCGCAGCAAAGACCGTGCTTTCTAATGCTGTTTTCCTTACCTGAACGGTAAATACGAAGCGCAATATATAAGACAATTATAACTAATAAAACAATAAAAAAACTCAATTCATTCACTCCTGATATTTATTATACAAAAAATATTATCAATAGTAAAACCTTTTGTAGAATATTTTTTTATTGTATGCAATATATATTCGTTATAAACAGAATGTTTATTAGGAGGAAACGAAATGGAAAGCAGCATTTACAGGGATATAGAAAAGAGAACGGGAGGGGATATCTACATAGGCGTGGTGGGACCTTGCAGAACAGGCAAGTCAACCTTTATAAAAACATTTATGGATACTCTTGTGCTCCCTACTTTGGAAAACGGTTATGAAAAACAAAGGGTAATAGACGAGCTTCCCCAAAGCGGCGATGGCAAAACAATAATGACTACGCAGCCAAAATTTGTGCCTAACGAAGCTGTTGCCATAAAAATAGACGATAGTATCTCTTTCAACGTGCGCCTTGTTGACTGTGTGGGATACATGATAGACGGGGCTATAGGCAGCCAGGAGGACGACAAACCAAGAATGGTGTCCACCCCGTGGAGCGACAAGCCAATGCCTTTTGAGCAGGCAGCGGATATAGGCACAAAAAAAGTAATCACCGATCACAGTACAGTAGGCATAGTCGTAACTACTGACGGGAGTATTGCCGGTATAGACAGGGAAAACTATACAGGCGCTGAAAACAGAGTGATTGAAGAGCTTAAAAGCCTTGGAAAGCCTTTTGTGATACTCATAAATTCCAGAGAGCCGGAAAGTGAAAAAGCGGTAACTCTTCAGCAGGAGCTTAGTGAAAAATACGATATGCCGGTTATGCTTATGGACATAATGCAGATGACCACAGCAGATATTGACGGCATTCTCAAAAATATTCTCTATGAGTTCCCTATTAAAACCATTAGCTTTAATATGCCAAGCTGGATCAGCGCCCTTTCCCGTGACCACCACGTTATCAGCGACCTTCTTGCAACCATAACCGGCTCGCTGGACAGTCTTTCAAAAATGCGTGACCACAGCTTGCTTATGAACCAGCTCTCTGAAAGCGAGGATTTTTCTCCTCCAAAAATCAGGGATATAGCTCTTGGAAAAGGCTCCATAATATATGATATGGATGCGGACAACAAATTGTTCTATAAGGTTATGGAAGAGGAATGCGGTTATAAAATTGAAAACGACTATCATCTAATGACTATATTAAAAGACCTTATCTACGCCAAAAAGCAGTATGACAAGGTAAGCGCAGCCCTTGAAAGCTCATACGCAAGCGGCTACGGCATAATAAGTCCGTCTCTTGATGAGATTGATTTAAAAGAGCCGCAAATGCTAAGACAGGGCAGTAAATACGCCGTTAAATTATTTGCAAACGCGCCTAGTATTCACCTTATCAGAACAGACGTAACAACAGAGGTTTGCCCTATTATAGGCACGGAAAAACAGAGCACCGACGTGCTTGATTTCCTCAACGCCCAGTTTGAAGAAAACAAAGACGATATATGGCAGGCAAACATCTTTGGTAAATCCTTGCAAGAGGTTGTAACAGAAGGTCTGGCAGGCAAAAATATGCCTGATGAAGCAAGAGAAAAGCTTACTAAAGCAATGCAAAAAATGGTAAACCAAGGAAAAGGACATTTAATTTGTTTTGTGGTCTAATATTTATATAACATCTAAATAAACTAGCTAAAATTAAAATCCTCGCAAAATAAAGATTTTGCGGGGACTATTTTTTTCACCTAAGAAAAAATTGTTAAAATTCTATTCACAATTAAAGGTTATACTAAATCTACAGATAAAATTTATTG
>CAJUEF010000013.1:24064-35072 GCA_910585035.1 uncultured Christensenellaceae bacterium
GAGAAAGCATATGGAAAAAACCCTTGTTATTTACGCCAGCAAGCACGGCATATGTGAAAAAACAGCAGGAAGAATAGCTAAAAATCTTGGCTGTCCATATCAAAACGTTGCAAACCTGCGGTTTATAAATGACTATAGCACTATTATAATGGGCACAAGCATATACATGAGCAAAGGCAGCAAGGCAATGAACACATTTATAAAAGCACATAAAAATGAATTGCTTCAAAAAAATATTGCATTTTTTATTTGCTGCTGTCAAACAGGCAGCTTTCAAATAGAAAGCCAGCTTGCTTCCGCATTTCCAAAAGAACTGCTAAACAAAGCTTTTTATACCGGCTGCCTTGGAAGAGGCGTTAATATGGCAAGGCTCGGCATTGTAGAAAAAGCGATATTCACAAAGGTAAGCGGCATAACAAAAAGCTTTTTTGAACCCAACATCGAAGAGCAGGAACGCCTTATGGATGCTTATAAAAAACTTTAAACAAATAATTCTTTATCTTTATAAAATACAGTATGGCATATCCAAATTAGATATGCCATACTGTGTTTTCATTCTTCTTTAACAGCTTTATGCAACATCAAAGGTAAGCTTGTCATCCTTAAAACCTATATTTACCTTTTGTCCAAGCTTTAATTTACCATCAAGTATCATTTCGCTTAAATTATCTTCAATATGCTGCTGAATCGTTCTTCTAAGAGGTCTTGCCCCGTATTCAGGGTCATAACCATCCTTTGCCAAATAATCCTTTGCTTCACCGCTTACTTCAATTTCAACATCCCTGTCTTTAAGATTTTTAGCAACTCCCTCAATCATAATATCTACTATCTTCCTAATGTCCTCCTGGGTTAGCTTGTGGAACACAATAGTATCGTCAATACGGTTTATAAACTCAGGACGGAATGACTTTTTAAGACTGTCTATCATTCTCTTCTTTATATCCTCGTATTCCTTTTCACCGTTTTCTCCCGCACCAAAGCCCATAGTTTTGTTCTTTATAGTTTCCGAGCCAACATTGCTTGTCATTATTATAATCGTATTTTTAAAGTCAACAGTTCTTCCCTGGCTGTCTGTCAGGCGTCCGTCATCTAAAATCTGAAGCAAAATATTAAATACATCCGGATGCGCTTTCTCAATCTCATCAAACAAAAGCACTGAATACGGCTTTCTGCGTACTGCTTCCGTTAGCTGTCCGCCCTCTTCAAAGCCAACATATCCGGGAGGTGAACCAATCATTTTGGAAACCGCATGCTTTTCCATGTATTCACTCATGTCAATACGAATCATTGCGCTCTCTTCTCCAAACATTGCCTTTGCAAGAGACTTGCTAAGTTCCGTTTTACCAACGCCTGTCGGTCCGAGGAAGATAAACGAGCCTATTGGTCTATCAGGACTTTTAAGTCCAGCTCTTGCCCTTCTTATTGCCCGGGAAACGGCTTTTACAGCTTCATCCTGTCCAACAACATTCTTGTGCAGCGTCTCTTCCAGCCTAAGAAGCTTTTTACCTTCATCCTCAGTAATATCGCTTACAGGTATCTTAGTCCACTGGGCTACAATATTTGCAATGTTTTCCTCAGTGACAACAGGCATATCTCCGCTTTCCTTGGTCTTTCTGCTCTTTTGCAGCTCATCAAGTCTGCCGGTAAGCTCTCTTTCCTTGTCTCTGTGCTTTGCAGCGTTTTCATAATCCTGGCTGTCAATAGCAGCCTTTTTCTCCATACGCTCTTTTTCAATCTGCACTTCAAGCTCTTTAATTTCCGGCGGAGTAATAGTGCTGTTTATTCTAACCTTGCTTGCCGCCTCATCCATTAAATCAATAGCCTTATCAGGCAAAAACCTGTCTGCAATATATCTGGATGAAAGATTTACAGCGGCCTCAATAGCATCATCGGTTATTTTAACTTTGTGATGCGCTTCATATTTATCCCTAAGCCCCTTTAATATCTGTATTGCTTCTTCCTTGGTAGGCTCTCCGATCATAACAGTAGCAAAACGCCTTTCCAGGGCTGCATCCTTTTCTATGTTCTTTTTATATTCATTAAGGGTAGTAGCGCCTATAAGCTGAATTTCCCCTCTTGCAAGAGAAGGCTTTAAAATATTTGCAGCGTCCATAGCTCCCTCAGATGCTCCTGTGCCAATAAGCGTATGAATTTCATCAATAAAAAGAATTATATCCTTGTTATCCTGAACTTCCTTTATAGCCGCTTTAAGTCTTTCCTCAAACTCACCTCTGTATTTGGCACCGGCAAGCATACCTGCAAGGTCCAGCATTATGATACGCCTGTTTTTAAGTATCTCCGGCACATCGTCCTTATAAAGCTTTTGAGCAAGTCCCTCAGCTATTGCTGATTTTCCAACCCCCGGCTCTCCTATAAGCACGGGATTATTCTTGGTTCTCCTGCTGAGTATCTGAATAACCCTCTCAATTTCAGTATCCCTGCCAATAACCGGGTCAAGCTTGTCATTTTTAGCTGCTGCTGTTAAATCAACACCATATTTGTCCAAAGTAGGAATTGCGGTATTCCCTCCCTTGCCTTTATCTCCTTGGTGGTCAATATCATCGTAAAGCTTATCCAAATCCACGCCCAGCTCGCTTAAAATCGCAACAGCCACGCTTTCTCCCTCTTCCAGTATGGAAAGCAAAATGTGCTCAGGGGCAACGTATTCCTGACCCATAATACTTGCCTGTTCAAAGCTGCCCTCCAATATCTTTTTTGTCCTTGGAGTATATTCCAGCGCTCCAATGGGAGAATGTGAAGAAACCCCAACCATTTGCTGTATCTTCTGGGCAACCGCCTGGGCTGTAACTCCTTTTCTCTCAAGAACTTGCCTGATATTATCTGAGGTAGTGCACATAGCCAGCAGCATGTGCTCACTGCCGATATAACCGTGTCCAAAATCTGTGGCAGTCCTTGCTGCGATAGCCATCAGCTGCTTTGCACTGTCTGTAAATCTATCAAAAATATTCATAATATCTCACCTCATCATTTAACTTTGTTAAGCTTCTTTTGTATTGCTAAGGGCTTTTTTAACCATATCCGCCCTTATAATATCTCTTTCACTTTCTATAAGCTCCTTGCCAAGGGTGTGCTGAAGCTGACACGGAGCCGTGTCCATCATAAGGCTGTGCAGCTCGTTATGCTCAATTCCGGTTATAAGACCCATGGAAATTCCCATTTTTATATCTGAAAGCATACTTATAGTTTCTTTAGATGACAATCTTCTTGCATATTTAAGCACACCAAAGCTTCTCATAACCTGGTCCTCAACCTGACTTGCCTTGGTCTCTAAAATTAAACGCCTTGCATTTCTCTCATTGGCAATAAGTTTAGACGCCACAGATTTAAGATTATCCACAATATCTCTTTCATTAAGCCCTAAGGTTATTTGGTTGGAAAGCTGAACCATATTCCCAACGGCATCGCTTCCTTCACCGTATATTCCCCTTACAGTCATTCCCATTTTAGCAATGGTGTTGGATATGTTTGGCAGCTGCCCAGTCATTATTATCCCCGGTATATGCAGCATTGCCGAAGCTCTCATTCCCGTGCCTGCATTTGTAGGACATGCAGTCAAATATCCAAATTGGTCGTCATATGCAAACTGGCTTTTAACAGGTTCATGGATATCCATTATAACGCCAAATGCCTGCTCGATTTCCAGGCCAGGGGTTATAGACTGAATTCTTAAATGGTCCTCTTCATTAATCATAATTACTACGGATTCATTATCCAGCTTTGCAATTCCTCCGGATTTGCTGTTTTCCAGTTCACGGCTCATAATGTGACGTTCAACCATAGCATGCTTTTCAACAGGGTCAACATCCTTCATCTTTATAAAACTATAATTATCAACTGTATCAAACATGCCTTTAACTTTGTTATAGACCCTGTCTCCTGCCAAATCGTCCATAATAGATGGAAAAAATTCATCCTTTAAGTTCCTTGCCAGCCTTATCCTGCTGGATACCGCCACGTCGTCATCCTTTGCTTTACTTATCCATGGAATCATTTTTCTGCACCTCCTCATAGGCCTTTATTTCATCCCTAAGCTTTGCGGCTTCTTCAAAATTTTCTTTTAAAATAGCTTCGGAAAGTTTTGCTTTTAGCTCCTGCACAGCCAGTCTCCTTTTATCTTTCTCGGTATTTGCATAACCTGTATGCTGGTGACTGCCGTGAATACGCTTTATAATAGGCACAAGCTGCTGCCTGAAATCCTCATAACAGTGAGCGCAGCCAAGACGGCCTATTGTTTCAAAATCATCAAAACTCATACCGCAATTAGAACATACCGGTGCAGGCGTGTGCTTAACGGATGTACCCAAAAACGGACTAAAGCCGGAAAGAAAATTACCAAAATCTATTGTAAAGGGCATTTCCTTTTCCATTTTTGCGGCACATTCGCTGCAAAGGGAAAACTTTTCTTTCTGCCCGTTAATCGTTCGCTCAATAAACACATGGGCTTCTCTGCTTTTACATTTATCACATAACATTTATTTTTCCTCCCTGTATTTCAAAATAGTTAAAATCACATTTTTTAGTACATGCGCCCTTATAATATCTTTAAACTCCAAATTAACAGGTATTGGCGCATCTTTTAAAGCTGCTAAAATAATATCCCGTTCACTTCCCGTCAAATACTGCTGGTCATAAAGCCGAAGCACAATGCTCTCACATTCTTTATATGAAATTGCGCTTCCTATTCTTTCTTTCAAAAGATATGAAAGAAAGTCGTCTCCCTCTACTTTATGCTTTATAATCCTCACATAACCTCCGCCACCTTTTTTGCTTTCTACGGAAAAGCCTCTGTCCACAGTAAATCTCGTTGCAAGAACATAATTTATCTGTGAAGGCACGCAGCCAAAATATTCTGCAAGCTCGTTTCTCCTCAGATCAACCGTGTTGTCACAGGCGCTGAGCATGGAAAGAATAAATTCTTCTATTGTATCGCTCAGTTTAGCCATTATAACCTCCTAAAAATTTGACTTTCTTTGTTCTTTGACTATATTATAACTCTGATTTCTATATTGTCAAGTGTTTTAAAAAATGTTTCTATAGCTATATTTTACCTTAAATAGCCGCTTTTAATAATTTATTCACAAACCCTTTTAAAACTTTTTACATTTTACATTGTATTTGTATTTATTTATATAAAATTTGACTTTTGTCTCTAAAAAAACCAAAGATGGTTTTTAGAATTAAGTTTTTTGTTCATATTTCGATAATTATATAAGACAGCTAAAAAAAAGCAAAAAAATTTTATGAAAGTATTGATAATAAAATACATATTATATATAATAAAGATAGTTATATATTTCTTGCTAGTCTGTCCATTTTATATATAAAGGAGGTGCAAATATGAGCGGACTCAGTATCAATAATTTAAACAGCGGTAACGTCGCTTATGCCGGATATTCAGCACAGTCAAACGATAATAATTCAATGAAAAACAATTCACCTGTGAGCAAGATGGAACCTATTGAAGTTCTAACTGCTCCTGAGCCGTTTGATGTGCCCGAACCCATAGAGTTCGACAATCCTTTTGAAAATCCTTTTGATTTCAGCGCTTTTGACAACCCGTTTGACGTTGCAATGCCTGATGATATTAACAATCCGTTTTCCATTGAAATGCCTGTAGAAATTTCCACAGCGGAAATTCCGGATTTTAATGGCGGTCAAAGCAGCGGCAAAGCATTAACGGTTATGGAACCGTATACGCTGGAAGACGGAGGAACGTCAAAATCAGCTTTAAGCGGTAAAAAAGTAACTCCGGAAGAGCTTTCTCACAAGTATAAATGCTCAACCTGTGAGAGCCGCAAATACAAGGACGTTTCCAGTGACCCGGGAGTTTCTTTCCAAGTTCCAACCAAGGTCAGCAAAGAAAGCGCCCGCAGCGCCGTTGCAGCTCACGAGCAGCAGCACGTTGCCCGCAACCAGGATAAAGCCGATCGTGAGGGCAGAGAGGTTGTCAGCCAAACTGTGACTTACCATTCAAACGTTTGTCCTGAATGCGGTGATACCTATATATCAGGGGGCACAACCGAAACTGTTACAAGGGAAAAACAAGAAAGCCCTGCTGTCGCTGAACAGCGCAAAAAAATGATGGAAGAAATGTCCTTTAGTTTTGAAATTTAATAATTAGTCTTCTAAATAAAAGATGCAGAAAATTATTTTCTGCATCTTTTATTTAATCTATAATATGTTATTTAAAAAATCTTTACAAATTAAAGCAAAACAATACCGTAAGCAATAAACGGTGCGGCATATATGGCAGCGTAAATTAAAGTTATCCAAGGCTGATAATCTACATAAAATTCTTTAAAAGAAAGAGACCATGGATGCTTAATAATAACCCATCCAAACACGTCCACAACGACAGTTACGGTTCCCCAAATTAAAGACGTCCACAAACAATTTTGAAATGTTACTACGTTTAAACCTTTAAAATAAATATAAGCAAATACAGGAAATATAATAATATTGTATAAAGGGTGCCAAGGCTTTGTTTTTTCATAACCCTCGCCCATTCCTTCGCTTTCCTTCATTGACTTCATATGTAAAACGGTTATATTAAATATTGTGTGAAACATACCAATAAAAGTTACAATTGTATAAGCTATACAATACCACAGCATTGAAAATCCAAAATTCTCCAAAAAAATTTCCTCCTTTATGGTAATAACTACTTTTATAAAAAAATATTACTCTTATAATATTTTATTCAATAGCTTTAATCCCCATTTCATCTAATTTTCTCAAATTATCCTTC
Source organism: uncultured Christensenellaceae bacterium (assembly GCA_910585035.1). GTDB lineage: Bacteria > Bacillota > Clostridia > Christensenellales > MGBC116941 > MGBC116941. The sequence goes on from CAJUEF010000013.1 coordinate 30,834, forward strand.
ATATTTTTTAATGCTTGCGCAGAATGACTGTTCCATCCAATTACTTCAGCAACAATTTTTAATGGTTGTTTTGTTCTGTATGACTTTGTTGGGTTGCCGGGAAATTTTTTATCAGTCACATTAGGGTCATTTTAAAACTTACCCGTTGGTTCCACAACATAAATCCGTTGTTTCCCACTCCCGGATGAAAGTTCCGCTCCCCAAATTGCAGCATCTAAAGTTCCGGTAAAGTATACATATTTAGCAATTCTATTCTCTTCGTAATTAGACTGAAAACCAGGTTTTATCAAATCTCCCGTTTTTAAATCCGCTTTTGTCCCATGAAAAAAAAGAACCAGAACTAAACACAATTTTTTCACCCGTATTTATTTCTCCCTTTGCATATTGTAATTGTAATTATAAATTCTTTTTAATGTGAACGCAACTAAAAAAGACATAATATAATCAATAAGAAATCTCTTAATTGCAAAATGTATACTTATATTGTATAATATAAAAATATATAACATAGAGGAGATTAAAATGAAAACATGGGATATCACAGTAAATGGAATTAACTATCACATCGGCTATACATGGCGAAAGGTATATATCAATGATGAAGTTTATAAATTTAGCAATTTAAAATCAGTTAATAAAGGCTATTTATTCTATGAACATTATTTACCAATACCAGGTGCAGAAGTAATGCTGACAACAGGATTTACATCTATGGAATTAATAGTAGACGGTAAAAACGCCAAAACAGGACGCGAATACCACCTTCGAGGAGAACTCCCAAAATGGTCATGGATATTTATCGCCATCCACCTTATTAACCTTATGAACGGTCTTATTGGAGGCTTATTTTGCGCTATTGGCGTTTACATGACTATTTATATATCCTCTAGTAAAAAGTTATCAATATATGCAAAAATATTTATTAACCTTTCCATATTAATTGTATGTTATGTATCAATGTTTTATTTTGTATTTTTCTTTGTAAACTTTATAATAAATTTTATAAACGGTATTTAAACAAAAAACAGAAGCGGTTTTCCGCTTCTGTTTTTTGTTTACTTTAATTATAACTCTAAATAATTTATTTCCCCTCATCATAGGTAATAAGTTTTTTATCCACTTCATCCTTCATTCTTGCAATTATATCATCCACCCCAAAAGATCCAATATCTCCCTGGCTGCGGTAACGAACGCTTACCTGGTTATTCTCCACTTCCTTATCTCCAAGCACAAGCATATAAGGAGTTTTTTCAAGCTGCGCCTCTCTTATCTTAAAGCCAATTTTTTCATTTCTAATATCAAGCTCAACTCTTATGCCGGCTTTCTCCAGCTTATCTGCCAGCTCCCTTGCCATAGGAACGCTGTTATCGGTAATAGTGAGTATCTTTGCCTGAACGGGAGCAAGCCAAAGAGGAAAGCTTCCTGCAAAGTGCTCAATAAGAATACCTATAAAACGCTCAATGGAACCAAATACAACTCTGTGAATCATTACCGGACGATGCTTTTCACCATCGCTACCCACATATGTTAAATCAAAACGCTCCGGCATCTGGAAATCAAGCTGAATTGTGCCGCACTGCCACGTTCTGCCTATGCAGTCCTTTAAATGGAAGTCAATCTTCGGACCATAAAATGCCCCGTCTCCCTCATTAATAACATAAGGCATACCTGCCGCATTAAGGGCATTAATAAGACCGTTTGTTGCAAGCTCCCAATCTTCATCGCTTCCCATGCTGTCCTCAGGACGGGTGGAAAGCTCCAGGTGGAAATCAAAGCCAAAGAGATTGTAAAGCCCTTTCGTAAGCTCAATAACCCCTAAAATCTCCTCTTGAATCTGCTCTTTAGTCATAAAGATATGGGCGTCATCCTGAGTAAAGCAGCGCACACGCATAAGTCCGTGAAGAGCGCCGGTCATTTCATGTCTGTGGACCAGTCCCAGCTCGCACATTCTTACAGGCAATTCTCTGTAGCTGTAAATTTTTCTTTTAAAACACAGCATAGAACCCGGGCAGTTCATAGGCTTAATAGCGTATTCGTTTTCATCTATATTGGTGAAATACATGTTCTCCTGATAATGATCCCAGTGACCGCTTCTCTTCCAAAGCTGGCTGTTTAAAATCATAGGCGTTTTAATCTCCTGATAACCTGCCTTTTGGTGTATCTCTCTCCAGTAATCCTCAAGAATGTTTTTAAGAATCATGCCCTTTGGAAAGAAGAACGGAAAACCCGGACCCTCTTCCATAATATTAAATAAATCAAGCTGCTTTCCAAGCTTTCTATGATCACGCTTTTTAGCCTCTTCCAGCATGTTTACATATTCATCAAGCTCCTCTTTTGTCGGAAAAGCAGTGCCGTATATTCTCTGCAGCATTTTGTTGTTTTCGTTGCCTCTCCAGTAAGCCCCTGCAAGGCTCATCAGCTTAACATATTTCACCTTGCCTGTGCTAAGCACATGAGGACCGGCACAAAGGTCTGTAAAATCTCCCTGCTTAAAAAAGCTTATTTCCGCATCTGCCGGTAAGTCCTCAATAAGCTCCACCTTGTAATCCTCATTTTTTTCCTTAAAGTATGCAATAGCGTCAGTCCTTGACATTGTATAACGCTCAACAGGGATATTTTCTTTAATTATCTTTTGCATTTCCTTTTCGATTTTAGGCAAATCCTCGCTGGTTATCGGATTTTTAAATTCAAAGTCATAATAAAAACCGTTTTCAATAGCAGGACCTATCGCAACCTTAACATCAGGATAAAGGCGCTTAACCGCCTGTGCCAGCACATGAGAAGCCGTGTGCCTGAGGCAGTCCTTTCCTTCTTCATCCTCCCAGGAAACAAATTGAAGCTTATCTCCCTCTTTAACCTCGCAGCCAAGAAAGCTGACTTTATCATTTATCTTAGCAGCAAGGGTTTTCTTATATAAACTGTTGTTAATACTCTTGCAAACGTCCAGCGCACTGCTGCCGTCTGTTGCATTAATCACTTTTCCATCCATAAGTTCTACGTTCATAATATCTCCTCCTAAAATTTTATATTTTTTCTTTAAAATAAAAAAAGCCCGCCCCATATAAAGGGGCAGACGTAATGTCTGCGGTTCCACCCAATAGATTACTCAAAGTTTTAACGCCCTGCGGCCTTGCAAATCAAAGGCTGGTGTTCACCTCTGTTTTCCTGCTGACGCTCACAGCCGGGGACGCCATTCTCTTTTACATTCAAACAAGGCTACTGTTCCTTATCACTTTTGCCAATATTTATTTATAAAATAATTTTAACACATTTTTTAAACTTGTCAACCAAGTAAAAATTGTTAAAAGAACACACATCCCACAAATATACCAAGAGTAGCGCCGGCAAAAACTTCTATCGGCTTATGTCCAACAACCTCTTTAAGAGTAGTTTGAAGCTGGTCGCTTATGTTCATCATATCTATAAGCTTGTTTAAAACTTTGCCCTGCTCACCTGTCGCCCTTCTTACCCCCATGGCGTCATACATAACTATCATCGCCATAACGCAGACAAGAGCAAAAGCATTTGAATCAAAACCAAGCATGCGTCCTGTTGAAACAGCCAAAGCGCATATTATAGCGCTGTGACTGCTGGGCATACCTCCGCTTTCCAAAATCAAATGTAAATCCAGCTTTTTGGTTGCAATTAAATGCAGCAATATTTTAATCAGCTGTGCCAAAAACCACGCCAGCACAGCATTCCACAGCATACGGTTTGCAAACAGTTCATTAATCCAATTTATTTTAATCACCTAAATTCTAACTATTAATAATGTTATTATAAACCATAACCACTTAAAAACAAAGCGTGTTTTAACTAAAAAATTGCATTAAGCCATTTAGCTTTAAATCCCTTTAACAACCTTTATAAAATAATAAAACTATTTATTAAAACATCCTTATTATTGATATATTTTAAAATAATATCTCATAAAAATAAAATAATTATGTTAGCCGCCCAGCTAGCCACGGGAGGATAGTTTATTGGGAATTGATTTTGCAATAGTGACAATATATCTTATAATTGTAGTTTTAGTTGGCTTTATGTCCTCATCCAAAGTAAAAAATTTAAGGGACTTTTCTCTCTCAGGCAGAACTTACGGCGTATTTGCCCTTACGGCAACCCTTAGCGCCTCCTTTATAGGCGGCGGATTTTCCACAGGAAACGCAGCAAAAGTTGCAACGAATGGCATTGGCAACATATTTGCCCTGTGCGGATTTTCACTTAGCGTAATCCTTG
>CAJUEF010000013.1:35082-38828 GCA_910585035.1 uncultured Christensenellaceae bacterium
ATAGTGCCAAATGTTAAAAAATTCAAATCGTCAATATCCACCGGTGAAATCATGGGAACTACCTATGGTAAACCCGCGCAGATATTTACAGGATTCTTTTCCATGCTGGTGTGCTCAGGCATTCTTGGAGCCCAGGTTGGCGCTATTGGATATATGTTTAAGGTTTTTCTCGGCGTTAAACCGATTATTGGAATACTAATAGGCTGCACTATCGTTATACTGTATTCCACTTTCGGCGGTATGAGCGCAGTGGTTGCTACAGACGTAATTCAGTTCTGTGTTTTGGCAATATGCGTTCCCATCCTTTTATATTTCTCCGTTAGAGCAGCGGGAGGAATGAGCTCAATAATAGCGGCCACGCCAAGGGAAAATTTTAATATTTTTAATAATTACACTCCCGCAGGCTTTATTTCACTTTTTATAACCCTTGCCCTTGGCGAAGCCCTTGTTCCCCCCTATGTCCAAAGGCTTCTTATGGGAAATGACCTTAGAACAACAAAAAAAGCAACTGTTTTAAGCGGCATTATCTCTATTCCGTTTTTTGTTATCACAGGGCTTATAGGCATGGCGGGAGCTGTTTATTTTGCAGGCACCGGTACTGACATGAATTCCATAATGCAGTCAATGATAATGACTGTTGCTCCCATAGGAATTAGAGGTATTATAATTGCCGGTATGCTCTCCATTGTAATGTCAAGCGCCGATTCTTTTTTAAACAGCGCGTCAGTAGGGCTTGTATGCGATGTTATAGTTCCACTGTGCAAAAAAAGCCGCTCAGATAAAGGTACTCTTAATCTGATAAAATGGGTCAACCTGATAACGGGAACGCTGGCAGTTTTAATAGCAATTGCCATTCCGAATATTTTAGATGTGCTCACCTTTGCATATTCCTTTTGGAGCCCTCTTATTCTTATTCCCCTTGCCGCCGCTCTCCTTGGAATTAAAACCCAGCCAAAAGCATTTTATATCAGCATGGCATGCGGAGGCGCAGTTATGCTGATATGGACTTATATGCTGGGCAGCCCCTATGGCATGGATGGCTCAATAGCCGGAGTAATTGCAAATCTTTTGGCATTTATAACCTTTAATAAAAATTAATATTTATTTGCAATTTATAAACTCCCCTTTTAGCATCTGGAGTTTTTTTAACAAAATAACACCTTATAAAAACGCTGCTTAAAATCACACTTATATTTCCATTCTTTTATTTTATATTTTTATGTGATAGAATAAATAAAATAAGCAAAATCAAATGCAAAAAGGAACAACATGAAAACACACACCTATCTTACAACTATGCCGGATAAACCCGGCGCTTTTATGGCAGCCTCAAAAATAATTATGCATCACGGCGGCAATATCATAAGAGTGAGCTACAATAAAGCAGTGGATGTGCGTATGCTTTTTATCGAGGTTCAGGCAGAAGAAGAACAGCTTTTAAAAATAGAAAACGAGCTTAAAGAAATAGGCTATATAAACAGGGACTTTGGCAATCCCCAAATTATCGTTATAAATATTAAAATAACAGATAAGCCTGGTGCCCTTCTTCCTGTACTGGAAATATTAAGCAGCTATAAAGTCAACATTTCCTATCTTAATTCATTTCAGGATAATAAGGATTATCAGGATTTTAAAATGGGGCTGTATATAGACGACACAAAGGACATTAAGGAAATACTTGACGAAATCAGCAAAATATATCCTGTTGAAATAATAAACTACGAGGATAACGGCACAGTTTTAGACAACACTATTTTTTATATCCGCTTTGGAAATGAAATTCAAAAGCTGTTTAATCTTGATAACAGGCAAACAGTTTTGCTTATAAAAGAATCCAACCGCATAATGCAGCTCCTTGCTGACAGAGGTGAAGACCCAAAAGAAGTGTTTTCTCAGGTTCTTCATCTTGCCCGCTTTATAAGCAGTCATAAAGGCAAAGGTTTTAATGCAGATATTAATTTGCAAAAGCTAACGGATAATATTTCAATGTACACAATTGAGCCTCCCTGCGGCAGCAATATATTTATTTTACATAGCAAAAAGAAATTGCTGTTTATAGACACCGGCTTTGCCATTTATGCAAAGGAAATGATGGATATTTTTTTAAACCTGTTCCCGGACTTTCAGAATATGGAAAAATCCATTTTATTAACTCATGCGGATATAGACCATTGCGGTCTGCTGTCCGTGCTGAAAGACGCCAAAATTATCGTAAATAAAAAGACGGCAATGGGGCTTCACAACCAGTCGGACGGAATTGCAGACTACCGTGAGCAAAATAAATACTGTCTTGGCTACAGCCGCCTTAGCCGTATATTTTCCGGCTATACCCCAATAAACAACAGCCGTTTCTTGGAAATCATAGATAAAGCTACTCCGGAAAATCATGACGACCTGTTATACATAGGCGATGTTTCCTTTGAAGACATTACATTTAAGGTTTATGAAGGAAGCGGAGGGCACGTTTACGGCGAAGTTATATTCCTTTGCGAGAACCCGAAAATAGTTTTTACAGGGGATATATATGTAAATATAAAAGGATTTTCCAACGAACGCCGTGAATTTAATTCCATTGCGCCGTATTTAATGACCAGTGTTGACGTAAACCGCGATAAGGCAAACGAAATGCGAAAACAGCTTATGACCCTTATTGAAAATAAAGGCGGCGGTTTTATGATATGCGGCGGTCACGGTCCTGTTAAACAGCTTTAGCAGCTATATAATTATTAATATAAAAAATGGAGGAATTGATATGTATTGTAGTAAATGCGGAAAAAACATACCCGATAACAGTCAAAATTGTAATTATTGCGGTGCACCGACAAACGCACCGCAATCAGCTTCGAACCAAAGCCCCTATATTCAGGAGGACACCTCTCCCCTTTCAGTTGGAAACTTCTTGGTAATGATGCTTATTGCAGCTATTCCTATTTTGAATATAATAATGCTTTGCGTGTGGGCTTTTGGTTCCGGCAGCAACATTAACAGAAAGAATTATGCAAGAGCCCAGCTAATTATAATGCTAATAGCTATGGCTGTCTCAATTGTGCTGTGGAGCAGCCTAATAGGGCTTTTAATTTCCATAAGCAATTATTGATGGGATATTAATTTTTTCTTTTACTTTTTCTTTTGAAAAAAGAAAAAGTAAAAGAAAACCATTTAAAAATTAATAGCGAAAAAGCAGAGGATAATATACCCCTGCTTTTTTGTTTAGGATAATATAATAAAATTATATGAAAATAACCTTTGTTTATCTAATCTCTCCAAATCCCCTATCTAAAACCTAAAGGTTTTTGGAGATCAAGGAGGAGTAACGCAGTGTACGGATGTTTTCAAGCTACTGCTTGAAAACGAAGTAAAGCGAAGTTCACTTACTGGAATACCACAGCCTATTCCAAAAAACCAAGAGGTTTTTTGGAAATAAGGAGCAGCAAGGCAGCGGGTGTATACTCTCGACGCATGTCGGGAGTGGAACAGAGCGAACTTTGCTGCGACGCTATGGCATCTCAACCCATAGTGCAGGACGCACACATTGGGTAACATTGACACTGTTATATCCGGTAGGGGCAGTACCGGCCGCAGGACAGCCCGCAACGCCAAGATTGTTTAGACGCGGAGAACGCAGAAAAGCATATGGTTTCGTACCTGTAAACTTTCTCATATTTATATCAGGCACAAGAACTTTTCCGTTATAAGTGTAATCTCTTGGATCACTTGTTGGTGTTCCGCTATGATTGCCAAATAAA
>CAJUEF010000014.1:0-3866 GCA_910585035.1 uncultured Christensenellaceae bacterium
TTATTAAAACCCTATGAGGTGTGATAAACACCTGTAAAATTATGAGTTTCTAATTATTTTTTTAATTCAATAACCACATATCTGTTTGGCTCTTCTCCATGGCTGCTGGTTGTAATTTTTGGATTATTTTGCAATGTTTCATGGATAATCCGTCGTTCAAATGGTCTCATTGGTTCTAGAACAACTTCCCTGCCTGTGCGCTCAACTCTGGATGCCAAACGCTTCGCCAAACCCCTTAGAGTTTGTTCTCTTTTCTCCCTGTAATTTTCTACTTGTACAATTATCGAACGATATGACAAATTTTGTTTATGAATTGCAAGACGGGTAATATACTGGATAGCATCAAGGGTTTCTCCTCTATGTCCAATAATTTTTCCAATTTCATTGCTGTTTATATTTACTATTAAAGTTTCACCCTTTTGCATAATATCATATTCACAGCTTATACCCATACGTTCAAATAGTCCATTTAAAAACTCTGTAAGGAATTCCACATGCTTTGTACTGTCCATCTTTTTATAAGTGGCATCATTTAACTTTTCCATGCCTTCTTCCAAACGGTTTTCTATTTTTTCCCCAAAAGCTTCAAGCTTTTCTTCTGCATTTTCAACCAGCTCTTTTGCATCTTCCTTTAAATTATCTGCCTTTTTCTTAACTGATTTTGAAAATTTTTCAATTTTTTCTTTGGAAGTTTCATCTTTTTCTTCAAGCGCTTCTTTAACTTCAGCTTCAAAATCAACAGGTGAAATTTTAATAACTGCTTTTTTGGCTCCAAACCCAAAAATTCCACTTGCACCTTCACTTATAATTTCAATATTTGCTTCATCTATAGCAAGACCCATTTCTTCAAGACCGGTTTTAATTGCATCTTGAACATTTTTACCTGTAAATTTCCTTTCTGCCATATCATCACTCCGTCTTTTGTGCTAATTGTTTTTTATCCTTATATTCAAAATACTTTTTAAACACAAATGTCTGAACGAACATAAGCAGATTTGTGAAAATCCAGTAAATTGTGAAAAGAGTATTTGCTGACAAACAAAACCAAGTTGTCATCGCTGCCATAACCAATTTCATAACAGGACCGCTCATTGGATTATCTGCACCTGCTGAAGTTGAAAGAGAATAACCCATTGCGAAATACATAGTTACACCTTGTATAAGCGGCAGTATATACCATCCGTTTGCATAACCGCTATATGCTGCAAGAGTTGGCTGAATAACAGCTTCATAATCTATATTAGCTACTGTTGCTGCAATCTCCGGTTTAACTGTGCCAATAATCTTTGTCCATTCTTCCAAAGTTGGAAGTACCAGGGCTGCACCACTATCTGGCTGCCAAATATTTTTTACCCATAAAAATCCTTCAAGAGTAACGGCTTCTCCGGGACTTGCAGCCGCTCTTGCAACTACAGCAACAATCTGATTATATGCCATTTGTTGCAGTGCGCCAAAAAATGCAATTATAATTACAAACTGCAAAAGAGAAGGTAGGCATCCACCCATCATATTAATGTTTTCTTTACGGTAAAGCTCTTTTAATTTTTGATTTTGAACAATAGGATCCGGATAACGTTTTTTAAGCTCATCAACTTTTGGCTGAATTTTCAGCATTTTCATGCTGCTTTCACGCTGTTTAATATCAACTGGTGTTAAAACAACTTTAATAAGAACGAGCATAAGCAAAACTACTATAATGTAGTTATGTATTAAATTTAAATAAATAAACTCCAGCATCTTCTCAAAGAATGATGCTATGAAGTTATTATACAAAAAACTCATATTAATAATTACTCCTTAATTTTACGTTTTGGGACAGGGTCATAACCACCTTTACAAAAAGGATTGCATCTTAATATTCTCCAAATTGAAAGCAAACTTCCCTTAAACGCCCCATAAGTCTCGATTGCCTCAACGGCATATGCCGAGCAGGTAGGAGTAAACCGGCAACAGGGCCTGTGAAGGGGTGAAATATATCTTTGATATATTCTGACAAGTGCTATCATTAATTTTTTCATAACATTTTGCCTAAAGCATATCAGCTTTTTTAAGCGCCCTTTCCATTGCCTGATTCATTTTACTAAAAGGACAATCGACTATCTCATTTTTTGCAACAAAAATAATGCTGCAGCTCTCTTTAATTTTTGGAAGCAAAACTGTAAAAGATTCTTTCATCCGTCTTCTTACTTTATTTCTGGTAACAGCATTTCCAACTTTTTTTGAAACGGAAAAACCGGCTCTTTTGTTATACTTACTCTTTACAAAATATAAAGTAAAAAAGGGAGTTCCTATTCTTTTCCCACGTCTGTAACAATAAGTAAAATCCTTATTTTTTTTTAACATATTTGCTTTTTTCATAATAAATAAAACCAAACAAGCGGCTATATAAATATTTTACAAGGCAAGCCGCTAAAAAAAAACCGCTTTCACGGCTTTTATTAATGAGTTAATCTTTTTCTGCCCTTTGTGCGCCTTCTAGCAATAACATTCTGTCCGTTTTTTGTAGACATTCTCTTTCTAAACCCATGAACTCTTTTTCTTGTAAGCTTTTTTGGCTGAAATGTTTGCTTCATTATAACTACTCCTTTTCTATTTTATAAAAATTTATTAACCCTCTGCAAATCTAAACTATAAATACTAATTCAAACAATAAATGCAGATAGGTATATTCAAATAGTTAGACAACAGTATTATACATATAAGAAAAGCATGTGTCAACTTACTTTTATTTGGTTTTTTAGCAGTTATATAAAATATATTTTCAAGCAACACCTTTATCTTTACAAATACAATAATATTTTTTTGATTTATCCTTAATATAATCTTCCAAGAAATAAGCAATACATATTATTCTCACACAGACGTTATAGAATTAATAGCTAAAATATGTTAAAATACTATGCAGGTTTAATTTGACAAGCATCTGTTTAATGGATTATAGTATATGGTACAATATTTATAAATTTATATTAAAAATAAATGATTTAAACAAATATTATATTTATTAGCTAAATTATTATATATTGATTTTATAGGTATTGGGCCTGTGGATAAATATGTGTATATGTGGATAAAACCAATTCACAGTGTGGCTGCACTGAAATTGTTGGTTTTAAAAATTTTTAATTAAACTTTTCAGTATAATTTGGGGGTAAAAATTGAATAACTTAAATGAATTATGGGAAAAGTGTCTTAAAGTGCTTAAACTGGAAATGACCAGCGTCAGCTATAAGACATATATTGAGGGCATTAAACCTTTGTCCCTGGACAAGGATACAATATCACTATTAATGCAAAATGATACTCAATATACTCTTATTAAGATGAAACATAAACCTGTTATTGAAAGCGCTCTTAGAAAGGTATCCGGAAGAGAAATTGAAATAAATCTTGTTATGCCTGGCGGAGAAAATCTTTTAGACGAAGTTTCTTCTATGCAGCAGCATTCACCTAACGGTATTAATAAAAATTATACTTTTGACAACTTTGTCGTAGGTGAAAATAACAGAATGGCTTTTACAGCTTCATTAAATGTTGCGGAACTGCCTGCCAAAGTACATAATCCGTTGTTTATTTACAGCGCACCTGGGCTTGGAAAAACTCATCTTATGCATGCTATCGGAAATTTTATACTTGAATCGGATAGAAATGCAAACGTAATGTACGTTACGTCCGAAAGCTTTACAAATGAATTTATAACTTCTTTGCAAATGAAAAAAAATATGCAGGAATTTAGAGATAAATACCGATTTTGTAATCTGCTTTTAGTTGACGATATTCAGTTTCTAGCCAAAAAAAAGGAAACTCAGGAAGAGTTTTTCCACACATTTAATGCTTTACATGAAGCGAAAAAACAAATTATCATC
>CAJUEF010000014.1:3876-6490 GCA_910585035.1 uncultured Christensenellaceae bacterium
ACAACAGCGCTCAAATAGTTATAAGTTCTGACAGACCCCCAAGAGAAATAAGAGATCTGGAAGAAAGATTATATTCCCGTTTTAGTATGGGCCTTATGGCAGATATTTCTGCTCCCGAACTTGAAACCAGAATTGCTATTCTTCAAAGAAAAATTGAAGAAGAAAATATGATTGTTCCAAAAGACGTTGTTTATTATATTGCTGATACTATAAAAACAAATATAAGAGAGCTTGAAGGATCCCTTCAAAGAGTTAAAGCATATTCAAAACTTAAAAATTGCGAAATAAATTTAGAGCTTACAAAAGAAGCATTTAAAGGAATATATGACGATAACAAACCAAGTGTTATAACTCCTAAAAAAATTAAAGACGCTGTTTGTGATTATATGAATGTTACCATTGAAGATTTACAAGGAACGAAAAGAAGCAGAAATATAGTATATCCAAGACAGATTGCCCAATATCTTATTAGAACTCAGACAAATCTGTCCTATCCTATGATAGCTGAGGAATTCAGCGTTAAAGACCACACTACCATAATTCATAACTGCGATAAAATTGAAGAAGAAATTAAAACAAATGACAGAACCAGAACAATAATAAAAGATTTAACATCCATGTTAAACAGATAGCTTGTGTAAAAAATGTTTTGAAATTGTGGGATAAAATTGAATAAAAAAATAAGTAATAAATGCTGTTAGAATACTTATCCACAATATTCACATGCCCTATTAATACTACTAACTATTAATAATTAATGTTTTTATTATTAGGCGCAGCAAGCGCAAAAGTGACTGAAATAAATTTTGAATAACTAAAAAGAGAGATGATGGCTAATGAATTTTTTTTGTGATAAAACTGAAATAAACTCTGTTATATCTCAAGTTGTTAAAACCCTTTCCTCAAAAGCTGCTATACCTGCTCTTGAAGGAATATATATTGAGGCAAAGGGAGATAATTGCAAACTTATAGGCGGAAACGGCCAATTAACTATTGAAGCAAGCTTTAAAGCTGACGTGAAAGAGGAAGGCTTTGCCCTTGTTCCCGGACGGATTTTTTCTGATATTATCAGGAGATGCTATGAAGGCGATGTTGAAATACTTACAGATACATCTATGACGATTATTTCAGGCAAGTCTCGTGCAACTATTGGTATGATGGATGCTGATTCTTATCCTATGACTGAGCTTTCCGGAAATTCATGGGAATTTGAAATGGAAAATACAGAATTAAAAGAAGCTGTTAAAGGCAGCATCTTTTGTGCAGCAGGAGAGAATTTCAGCAAACCTATTCTTACAGGCGTATACATTGAAGCTGAGGATGATTTTATAAGCTTTGTTAGTATTGACGGATGCCGCATGGCTATTAAAAGAGCAAGCTCAAAAGGTGAAAAAGGTAAACTTGTAATTCCTGCAAAAGCCCTCGATGAGATTTCAAAGTCAATAGGTGATGATGGAAGCTCTATTATTACTGTTTATGAAAAATATGTTAAAGTGGTTTGGAAGGATGTTTCAATAATATCTACTCTTTTTGATGAAAAAGAATACGTTAACTTTAAAGATATACTTCCTAAAGAGCACAAAGTTAAAATAAAGGTTGAAAAAAGCAAACTTTTTTCGTCTATTGAAAGAGGTTCAATTCTTTCAAGAGTTAAACAAAATAATCTGCTTGTTTTAAATATTGATAAGGATTTAATGACCATTACAGCCAGAAGTGATATAGGCGAGTTATATGATGAAATAGATATTTGGCAGGAAGGGGAGCCGCTTCGCATAGGTTTTAACGGCAGCTTTTTATCCGATTGCTTTAGAAATATATCAGATGAATTTATATATATTGAATTTGGCGGCGACAGGAGCCCTTGTATTGTTAAACCTTGTGAAGGTGATGGATTTTTATATATGATATTACCTATTCAAATAAGTTAGGTTAAAGGGAGTTGCTATGAAAAATAAAATAGTTAAAGAACTGATTTCCTGGATAATTTGTATTGGTTCCGGTCTTTTAATTGCTTTTTTACTTATTACTTTTGTTTTTAGGTTTACAATTGTTAAAGGTGACAGCATGAGAGAAACCCTGCATACAAATCAAGTGCTTTATATTGATAAATTAACATATAATTTCTCACATCCCCAAAGGGGAGATATTATAGTTTGTAATTATCCTGGTTATGATGACAATTTTATTAAAAGAATAATAGGTCTGCCAGGTGAAACAATTTATATAAAAAACAGCGTTGTTTATATAAACGGAAATTCCGGAGTTGATGTTTGGAACTCTGATCATGAAATTGGAGATATTAATCCTGTAACTATTCCTGAAGGTTGTTATTTTGTTATGGGTGATAACAGAAGCAACAGTAAAGACAGCAGGGACAGGACGGTTGGCGCTATTTCTGAAGACAAAATACTTGGAAAGGCTGTTTTTAGTTTATTTCCAATAAATACTTTTGGTACTATAAAGTTTAAATCTTGAAAAATATAGTTATGGGTGATATAATTTAATACCTATAATAATACCTATTTCCAATGTTTTGGAGGAATCTTATTGGATAAATTTGTAATAAAAGGTGGTAACCCATTAAAAGGCAGCGTTAGTGTAGACGGAGCAAAAA
>CAJUEF010000014.1:6500-22912 GCA_910585035.1 uncultured Christensenellaceae bacterium
TTGCTATTTTACCTGCTTGTCTTTTAGCTGAAAACTCTGTTATTATTGATAATTTACCTTATATAGACGATGTTTTCACTCTTGAAAAGATATTGACTACAATGGGTGCAAAAGTTAACTTTTCTGTTGATGGCAGAATGGTTATTGATCCAAACGGAGTTGATACCCATGAAGTTGTGGATGATTTAGTTACGCGTATGAGAGCTTCTTATTATCTTCTTGGAGTTTTGCTTACTAAATACGGAAAAGCAAAGGTTTCTCTTCCTGGTGGATGTGTTATTGGTCAGCGTCCTATTGATTTACATATAAAAGGTCTTGAAAGCCTTGGAGCCAAAGTTGACGTTAAATATGGAATTATAACTGCGGAGGCTCCAAATGGGCTTCATGGCAGTGAAATATATTTGGATGTTGTTTCAGTTGGTGCGACAGTTAATATAATGCTTGCAGCTATTAAGGCAGAGGGAAACACAACTATTGTTAATGCTGCTAAAGAACCCCACATTGTAGATTTAGCTAACTTTTTAAATATGATGGGCGCTAAAATTAAAGGAGCAGGAACTGATACAATCAGAATTAAGGGAGTTAAGTCTCTTAGTTCTTGTTCTTATACTGTTATTCCCGATCAGATTGAAACGGGAACTCTTATGATTGCAACCGCAGCAACACGGGGGGATTTGCTTATTAAAAATGCAATAGCCCCACATATGGAAGCTCTTTCTGCAAAATTAATTGAAACAGGGGCATATGTTGAAGCAGGCGATGATTATATAAGAGTATCAGCGGATAAGAGACTTAAAAAAGCAAATATTAAAACTTTGCCTTATCCTGGTTTTCCTACAGATTTACAGCAGCCTATGACAACTCTTCTTTCTACTGCAATGGGAACCAGTACAATTGTTGAAAATATATATGAGGATAGGTTTAAGCATGCCTATGAGCTGCGCCGTATGGGAGCAAACATAACCACTGAAGGAAGGGTTATGGTTGTTGAGGGTGTTGAATCTCTTTATGGCACAAATGTAACTGCTACTGATTTGCGTGCAGGCGCTGCGCTTATTATTGCAGGTCTTATGGCTGATGGCGTTACAACTATTTCAAATGTTAAATATATTGACAGGGGATATAACTGTTATGAAAAGAAATTGTCTACAATAGGCGCTGATATTAAGCGAATATCTGTAGATGAATAATTGTTCCACGTAGAACGCGTCGGAGTGGACTTCATTTCCAGCCCTATTGATTTTATCAATAGGGCTTTTTCATTTCGTCACTCCTCCTTTTCACAAAAAAACAAAAGTTTTTTTGTGATTTTTTGGTATTCCTTTGGGGTCTTTTTGTTTTGGGGTAAGAGAAATTTATTTTATATATTCATCATTAAAAATTTCAAATGTTATTTTTGAACCAAGACGGAAACCATCAATAAACATTTGATAAAATTCATGAGGAATTACATCAAGATATTCATCTATTATGTTTTTAAATTCTTTACTTAATGACGGTTCAATTTTATCTAACTTGTTAACAAAATTTTCATAATGCTCAAATTGTTTATCCACTATTTCTTTGTATTCATTTAATAATGGTTTATATTCTTCTGCTGGAAATAATGTTCCTTCATAAAGCTGTTTTAATACTGTATCCATAATTATACCTCCATATAAATAATATATTATATAATATATTATAAATTATATTATATAATTGTCAACAAAAATATATTATAATGAAATATATATATTTTTAATATTAGGAGTGTAATATGGAAGATAAATTCGTTGTAAAAAAGAATAATGAAAAAAGTGATAAATTTATCATTATGTCTTTACGAATTGATAAAGAGTTACAAAAAGAGTTTGATATATTAGCTTCAAAAAGTGAACATTCAAGAAATGAATTAATGTGCATGGCTTTAAAATATGCATTGGATCACTTAGAATTTATTTCTGAGGAAGATGATTAAAACAAATAAATTACTTAAATAGCAGAATTTTTTTATATTGTAATTAGGTTTTCTTTTGCTTACTTTTCTTTTTTCTAAAAGAAAAGTAAGTTTTTTAAAATAAAAGTAAGGAAAAAGTAAAAGTTAAAAAATCGGCAAAAGAAGTGTTTGAATATATAGGTTGTTTTCATTACAATAAAAATATGATATACTAAATTTTATAAAGGGTGAACACATATGGATGAAATCTTATATAACCTAAAGCTTACGACTACAGTGAAAAATGAGCTGCTTAAAGATATTGGAAGTATTTTTGATTACAGCAGTCAGCGGGATAAAAAGGAAGAGCTTACCCAAACTATAGGTTCATGTTTTTTAGAACTTATGATTTTATGCCGCAGATACGGCATTGATATGAAAACTGTAAACAGTTATATGATGGACAGGATAAATACAGGTATTTTGGATGGTAATATGTGTGAAACCAAATTTGGTGATTTAAGTAAAATAGCAAATTATATAAGGGGCGATTAATAATGAAAGTAGTATTACTAAAAGATGTAAAGGGTTCAGGCAAAGCCGGAGAGATAATTAATGTAAACGAGGGCTATGCACGGAATTTTTTAATACCAAAGGGCTTTGGAAAAGAAGCGGATAAGCAGGCAGTTAACGAAGTTAAAATAAAACAGGGCGCTGCCGCACACAAAAAGGAACTGGAAATAGCTGATGCAAAAGCAACTGCTGAAAAATTAAAGGGAATTACTGTTAAAGTAAATGGTAAAGCAGGAGCAAACGGCAAACTTTTTGGCGCTATTACAAATAAGGAAATAGCTGAAGCACTGGAAAAAGAACATGGAATTTCTATTGATAAGAAAAAAATATCCATAGGCGAGCAGATAAAGGCTGCGGGAATTTATAATGTAGCAGTTAAAGTATATGCAAATATTAACGCAACTTTAAAGGTTGACGTGCGGGTGGAATAATGGAATATATTGCGCCACACAGCAAAGAGGCGGAAGAAGCTGTTCTTGGCTGTATGCTTCTTGACATAGATTCAGTTATACTGGCAAGTGAAAGACTTGTTGCCGAAGATTTTTTTGTTCATAAGAATAAAGCAATTTTTGCAGCAATGATGTCGCTTTTTGAAGACAACGTAAATATTGACTTGATTACCTTAGTAAACTATTTGGAAACTAAGGGAGAGCTTAAGGGAGTTGGCGGCGATTCATATGTTGCTTCTCTTGGAAGCAGCATGGTGACTACTGCCAATATTGATGAATACATAGAAATTGTTAAGGAAAAATCTACATTAAGGCGTCTTAGCGCAATAGGAAGCGAGCTTTCAAAAGACGCTGCAATGGAAGTTACTGAAGCGGAAGAAGTTCTCAACAAAGCTGAAATGGCTATTATGCGTGTTGGTCAGGAAAAGCAGACCAGCGCACTGGAGCATATTAAAGAAGTACTTGAAGCAAGTTATAATGACCTTATGGAAGCAACAACACGTAAGGGAGAGCTTATCGGTCTTTCCACAGGTTTTAAGGAACTGGACAGGATGACACTTGGTTTTCAACAGTCGCAGCTTATTGTTATTGGTGCGCGGCCTGGCGACGGTAAAACGAGCCTTGCCCTTAATATTGCTTCTCATGTGGCTCTGAGAGAAAATGGTGTTGTGGCTATATTTAATTTGGAGATGAGTGCAAGCCAGCTTGTTAAGCGTATTATTTGCAGTGAAGCAATGGTGGATTTAAAAAAAGCAAGTGAAGGAACGCTTACCGATGATGATTTTGAAAAGGTAAACGAAGCCGTACGAACTCTTACAAAGGCGCCTATATATATAGATGATACGGCGGGAATAGGCGTTTCAGGTATCCGTAGTAAATGCAGGCGGCTAAAAATGCAGTCGGGTCTTGCAATGATAGTTATTGATTACTTGCAGCTTATGCAGACAAAAGGTAAGTCTGAAAGCAGACAGCTTGAGGTTGCAGAGCTTACCCGCTCGCTTAAAAATCTTGCCAGAGAGCTGGATGTTCCTATTTTAGTGCTTTCTCAGCTTCGCCGTGAAACTGAAAAGCGAAACAAACCGTTGCTTTCTGATTTACGTGAATCCGGCTCTATAGAGCAGGATGCCGATACGGTTATATTAATTCACAGATACAAAGATGAAACGGAGACAATGGATTTGGCAGATTTTATTGTTGCCAAGCAAAGAAGCGGACCAACGGGAACTATTAACGTAGGCTGGCGGGGAGAACTTACAAAGTTTACATGTATGGATAGTATGCATTAAAAATAAAATTTATTTAATAATTGTTCTACGTGGAACAAGACGTCTTTATTTTATTAAATAAAGACGTTTATTTTTTATTAAAATAAAAGCTTATTTCTTCACATTTAGCTGATTTTTTCTATAATAAGTAAAAGAAGGTTTATTTTTTCGATATAATATATTATAATGTTCTTATATGTTTTTTTGAGGTGATGGATTTGGGAAAGGTATTTGCCATTGTGAATCAAAAGGGTGGAGTAGGCAAAACCACAACAACGATAAATCTTGCGGCGTGTGTTGCGTCTCTTGGCAAGAAAGCTCTTGCGATAGATATTGATCCACAAGGCAACTGTACCAGCGGAATTGGAGCGGATAAAGAGGGAGACTGTATTTATGACTGTATTATAAATGGTGCAGAGCCTTCAAATGTTATAGTACATACTGCTTATGAAAATTTAGATATTATTCCGTCTGGAATTAGCCTTGCAGGTGCGGAAGTGGAAATGGTTGATAGAAACAGAAGAGAATTTCTGCTTAAAGAAATTGTGGACAAGGTTAAAGGTGATTATGATTATGTGTTTTTAGACTGTCCACCTTCTCTTGGGCTTTTAACCATAAATGCACTTACGGCAAGCGATGGTGTTGTTGTACCTATACAATGTGAATTTTTCGCTCTTGAGGGTTTGTCTCAACTTGTTACTACCATTAAAATGGTAAGAAGTTCCTTAAATCCTGATCTTTATATTGAGGGAGTTATTCTCACAATGTTTGATAGTAGAACAAATCTTAGTCAACAGGTTGCGGATGAGGTAAGCAGACACTTTGGAGGTACTCTTTACAGCTCTTATATTCCAAGAAATGTAAGGCTTGGAGAAGCACCAAGCTTTGCAAAAGCAATAATAGATTATGATTCCCGGTCTGTCGGTGCAGTGAAATATATGGAACTGGCACAGGAATTCATTGACAGGAGAGAAAATAATGGCAACTAACAGACTTGGAAAAGGACTTGGGGCTCTTCTTGGCACTGAAGTTGATATAAACGGAAGTGACGAAAGATTTATCACTGTGGATATAAAAAAGATGAAGCCAAACCCAAAGCAGGCAAGAAAAACCTTTAGGGATGAGGAAATAGATGAGCTTGCAGCCTCAATAGCCGCTCATGGCATAATCCAGCCGGTGCTTTTAAATGAGGACGGCAAAGGCGGTTATATTATAATTGCCGGTGAACGCCGTTACAGAGCTGCAAAAAAAGCAGGATTAAAAGAACTGCCTGCAATTATTAAAAAATTAAATGAGCAGGAACTTATGGAGGTATCCCTAATTGAGAATCTCCAGCGCGTAGATCTTAACCCTGTTGAAGAAGCAATGGGAATTAAGGATTTAATGGATAAATGCTCACTAACTCAGGAACAGGCGGCAGACAGGCTTGGAAAGAGCCGTCCCTCTGTGGCTAATTCCCTGCGTCTTCTTAATTTGCCGCCGAAAGCTCTTAACATGTTAAGGGAAGATAAAATTTCAAAAGGACATGCCAAGTGTCTCCTTGGAGTTAAGGACGGAGAAAATATAATTTATCTTGCAGAGAAAGTGGAAAAGGAAAATCTTTCAGTAAGAGCCCTTGAACAGCTTATTGCAAAGGATGGAAAAAAGCAGCAAAGCAGCAGACAGGAAAGAAATATTGCCCCGGAAATAAGAGATGTTGAGGAACAGCTTTCGGATAAGCTGGCAACTAAAGTAACCCTTTGTGGCGATGGGGATAAAGGAACAATTAAAATTGAATATTATTCCTCACAGGAGCTGGATGAAATTATATCCAGTCTCCTTGATTAAAGCGGCATAGGGGAATATCCTATTGCCGCTTATTTAAAAATAAATTTATTATACAGCCTATATTATAAAAGAAATAGGAAAGGATTAATAAGTGATACACGGTAAATGGTATAAAGGCAGTGATAATTTGTCTGTGCTTGAAAGAGATACAGATGAAACAGATAAAATATCATGGCATTTGGTTATAGAAGAAGATGGAATAAAACAGGGTATGTGTGCCCTCACGCCCTTTGAAAACAGCTTTATAATAAACAGGGTAAAAGCAGGTTCGCCGGAAATTTTAGAGCTAATGTTAAGAATGATTTCAGTGAAAATAAAAAGTTTTAATAAAGAAACTATATATGCAAAGAAGAACTCAGGGATAACAGGCTTCGGTTTTGCAGAATATAATAATGATACATTAATAGCAAAGAAGATAATTTTACCTAATAGATGTAAGGAGTGATTGTAATTTCATTTATAAATATATTAAATTACAGCTTAGGCAATCTGTCCTACGGTGTGGTTTTACAGATAATTTCGAGCTTTCTAACCTTTTACGGCACATCTGTTCTTGGAATATCAGGAACGCTAATGGGGGCAATGGTATTTATCAGCGTAGTGTGGGATGCAGTTACAGACCCACTCATGGGCTATATTTCGGACAATACAAAAAGCAGACGCTTTGGCAAACGCCATGGATACATGCTTTTTGGTATTATATTTCTGGTAATATCCAATGGGGTGCTATGGGGAATTCGCCCGGAATTTGATATAAGAATTAAAATAGGCGTGCTTTTTACATCTCTCATGCTATGTGAAACCTTTACAACAGTTTTTGCCACACCTTATGCAGCCCTTGGCGCTGAGCTTTCGCAGGATTATGAAGAACGCACCAAGATACAGGCAACAAAATCGGTATTTTTTCTTTTAGGGCTGGCTATGCCAACAGTTATAGGCGTTTATATTTTTCTTCGTCCTACTCCGGAATATCCTCTTGGACAGCTCAATCCAAGCGCTTATTTACCAATGGGAATGGCTGTAAGCGTTGTTGCACTAATATGCGCCATACCTTGTATTATATCCACATGGAAATACAGAAGCTATAACCTCAATGAAAAAAGAGGCAAGTTTTCCTTTATATCAATGTTTAAAGATATGATAAGCCCAATGCGCAGCAGGGAAAGCCGATATGTAATACTGGGGTATCTGTGGCAAAATGTATCTACAGCAATAGTGATGACTCTTAATATGCACATTTTTACATACACCTTTAAGCTGGACAGCAACAGTATTTCGCTTATAACGGCAACTCTTTTAATTGCGTCCGTTATATCCCAGCCATACTGGGTTAAGCAGACGGCAAAGAAAGATAAAAAGTATGCAATGCTTGAATCCCTATTTATTGCCGTCGGCGGCTGCCTTATATTTGCTGTGCTGGTAGCTTTAAGAAACTATCTTGCAGGAATAGGATGGGTATTTATTCCTTTTGCGCTTATTGTGGGATTTGCTATGGGCGGCATGGTGTGTATCCCTCAAACTATGTTAATAGATACTATTGATGTAGACGAATATGAAACAGGCAAGCGCAAAGAGGGAAGTATTTTTGGATGTATGACGCTTTTTTATAAAATATCCCAAGCAGTGACAATTTTTCTTTTGGGTCTTTATCTTGATTTAATAGGGTTTGACGCTTCACTGGGCATGCAAAGTGAAAAGGTGGACGCTCTTCTTGGCTTATCTTTGCCCGTTGGCTTACTTTTCAGTTTGTTCATGACTATATGGTGCTTTTCAAAATACAGCTTAAATAAGCAAAAACTTTTGGAAATTCAGGAAAAGTTAAAAACAAAAGAAAATCAGCTATAATTATACGCAATTAATCATTGCTTTTTTGGTGATAATGTTATAGAATGTAGCTAAATTATTTTTATTTAATAGAAAGTGAGAACAGGTTGTTATGGATAATGAAGAAAGAGATATCGTTGTTTTTACCGATGAGGAAGATAACGAGGTTGAGCTTGATATAGTAAGATATTTCGAGCATAAGGGTCAGGAGTATGCTATTCTTATGGACTTTAATGAATCCTGCCATGAAGATGACGATTGTGATGATTGCTGTGATTGCGGCGCAGATATGTATATTATGAAAGTCGTTATTGACGGAGAATATGAAGAATTTGTTCCACCTGAAGAAGAAATTTTTGATGAGCTTATTGAAGTTGTAGAAAACCTTCCTGAAGAAGAGTAAATTCTATATTAAATCTTAAATAATAACATTTAAATTAAAACTCCATTTATTTATTAAATGGAGTTTTTTTAATTTGTGACATGTCAGTAAACTATTGAAATTTTAAAAAGTGTTGTAAAATAATTGACTTTTTGGAACTTATAAAGTGAGGTATAAATTGAGTGCTAAAATGGGAAGACCAAAATCTCCCAACCCAAAGGTAATTGATTTAAAAGTTAGGTTGGATGCAAAAACAAATGAGAAACTTTTAAGTTACTGTTAAAAACATAATTTGACTCGTGCGGAAGCGCTGAGAAAAGGATTGACGGAACTTTTGGAAAATAAAGCAAAAGAAGCGGCCCCTAATCATCAAAAAAACCGCTTCTTGCCTTAAATGGGGAATGATAAGTTTACCCACCATGGATATTCTACCACATGTGGCGGTGACATTTCAAGAACCATTTATAAATTTTTTAAAAAAGTGAGGTAAAAAATTATGAAGAGTTTATTGAAACAGTTGTATAACGGTGAAATATGTCCTGTGGATGAAGTAACGCCTGTTTTAAGAGAATATGTGGAAAAGGAAAATGCTTTTTTAAATAGAGAGCGTTTACTGGCAAGCAAGATTAATAAAGAATTAATTCCCGAATTAAATGAACTGGTGCTTGAGCTTTATGGCCTAATGTCTGAAGAACTTGCGGAAGCTTTTGCAAAGGGCTTTTCTTTGGGACTTAGGATGATGGCTGAAGCATCCTGCACAAATTAAGATAAATAAAAATCCCATTTTAAAAATGGGATTTGTTTATTATAATATTTTGTTTAGAATACCATGTGGAAAAAGTACTGGTCTGCAAGAATAAACAGTGCGAGAATAACAAGATAGTATGAAAAATAAGAAAGCTTTTGCCGCTTTATAATTGCCAGCATAAACCTTATTGCAAGGTATCCGGAAACTGCAGCGCAGATAACGCCTATTATAACCGCAGTCCATGGGATGTTTTCAAAGGTAACCTCTGTAACTTCTTTAGCTGCTCCGGCAAGTATTGCAGGTATGGAAAGAATGAAAGAGAATTTGGAAATCTTTTCTTTATTAACGCCTGTAAGCAGCCCGCCGGCAATAGTGCTGCCGCTGCGGGATACTCCGGGGAACATGGCTATGCCCTGCATAAATCCGATAAAAGATGCTCTTCCAATGGTTATATCCTGTCCGCGCTTTTTGTTGCGGTAGTTGGTAACCAAATAAAGAAGAAAAGCTGTGTATAAAAAGCCCCAGGCAAGAAAAGAGCCGCTATAAGAATCGTTAATAATTTTGCCAAGAATAAGATACATAACTCCGGTAATAAGAGTTGCAACAATAATTCCTTTGAATTCATCGGAAAGCGGATGTTTTACAAGCTCCCAAATATCTTTATAAAATACAACGAAAACCGCTATAAGGCTGCCTAAATGGAGCATGACCGTGAAAAATAAATTAGCTTCAGTTATGCCAAATATTTTTTGCAAAAGCACCAAATGCCCCGAGCTGGATACAGGCAGAAACTCGGTGAGTCCCTGAACTATTCCCAGAACTATCGCCTCAATTATACTCATACCTTATCACACCTTTAAAAATAGATTTATTTACCCAAACAAAACTTTTCAAATATCCGATTAATTATATCCTCACTAGCGTATTCGCCGGTTATTTCGCAAAGGTTTTGCCAGCCGTCTCTTATATTTATCTCCACACATTCTATGTCGTCTCCTGCTTCAATAGCACTAATCGCTTCTTCAAAAGAAGTAATGGCAGTAATTGCAAGATTAATATGACGGCTGCCGGTAATAACGCCAAGCTGACCCAAATCCTCACTCATTTCAGAGTACACCTTTTCCAGCAGAGTGTCAATGTTTTCCATGTTTTTAGCGCTTATGTTTACGCTGCCTTTTATTTCCGTTTTGCAATCAAGATCGGTTTTATTTAGCACAATTATGCGGCGGCAGTTTGCGGTAATATTTAATATTTCCTTGTCCTGCTCCGTTAAAGGAGAGCTGCCGTCAAATAAAGCAAGAACAATGTTGGCGCTTTCAATGGCGGCTTTGGATCGCTCGATGCCCATTTGCTCAATAACATCATCACTTTCCCTTATTCCAGCAGTGTCCAGCAAGGTGAAGAGCTGACCCTTGTAAACATATCTTTCTTCAAGGGTGTCTCTGGTGGTGCCTGCAATATCAGTTACAATCACTCTTTCTTTACCTAAAATAGCGTTTACAAGAGATGATTTTCCAACATTGGGACGACCCACAATGGCGATTTTATAGCCTTCCTCCAGTATCTGCGACGCAAGGCGGGTGCTGACGCCGCTTTTTAGGGAAGCTATTAAAGAAACAAGCTTATTTTTTACTTCCTCAAGAGTTTCTTCTTCAATATCTTCATCAGGATAATCAATAGCGGCGTCAAGACTGGCGATTATATCCAAAACATCCTCTTTATGGGAACCTATAAAATCGCTTCCCGCTCCTTGCATCTGTTCAAGGGCGGCTTTTTGCTGAGCGGATGAGCCTGCGTCTATCATAGCCATAACGGCTTCTGCTTGTGTAAGGTCAATTCGACCGTTTAAAAAAGCCCTCTTGGTAAATTCCCCCGGCTGGGCTTGACTTAGCCCCATGTGGGAAAGCGCCTGCATAACCTGGGATACAACCGCCATACCTCCGTGAATATGCAGCTCTGCAACGTCCTCCCTTGTGTAGGTGCGGGGCGCTTTCATGTATACCGCCATAGCCGAATCAATATTTTCACCTTTATAAGCAAGCATACCATAGCAAAGGCGGTGGTCCTCAATTTCACCGCAAAATATTTCTTTTAAGGCTTCAAGGGCCCTTTCACCACTGATGCGTATAATGGCTATTGCTCCCCGCATTGGAGGGGTTGCCAGTGAATAAATAGTATTTTCCATATTAAAATTATAGAGACGCTATTTAAGCGCCTCGTAATTTTCCTCCATTATTGTAAAGTAATCGTCTTTATTATCCACTATGGATTCAAAAGAGTTAAGGGCTTTTGTTGTTCCGCCGATTTCTTTTGCAACGGCCTCCGCAGTTTTGCTGCTGCCACCGGCTTCATAATAAACAACATTTATATTGTTATTTTTGCAGTAATCCACAATTTCTCTCATTCGCGCAGGGCTGACTTCTTCGCCGCCTGTATCCATGGCCATAACATTTATTCCGTATCTTTCCTGCCAATAAGTGTAAGCGTTATGAGATGTGATTATGGTTTTTCCTGCAAGAGTTTTAAATTTGGCGTCCAACTCATCGCATTTTGCGGCATAGGTTTCATAGTTAGCATTATAATATTCAGCGTTTTCTCCATCATATTCGCAAAGGGCATCTTTAATGTTTCTAAGCTGTATCTTAGCGTTTAAAGGATAAAGCCACACATGAGGATCGCTGCTGTTGGCAGAAGTTGCATAGCGGTTAAACTCCGCCTCGCTTGGATAGTTAATTGAGCCGTGGTCATGACCGTGACCATCATATTCCTCATGATGTGTTCCGTAAATTCCGGTATATCCGTTTACAGTGCTTTGAGTGTTATAACTTGCAGCCTGAATACCCATGGAAGTATCTATAAATTTAATATTGAGGTTTTCATTAATATTTCTTACAAAGCTATCCAGCTCCATACCGTTATAAATTATCATAGGGCTTTTTTCCAGCCTTGCCATTTCGGCTGCCGACGGCTCGTAATCGTGTATGTCAGACTTTACAATAAGCTCCGTTCTTTGCCTGTTTCCCGATATTTTTCTCGTGAAATCATAAACAGGTGCTATAGTAGCGTATATTGGAGGGACTCCGCTAAAGTCAGATGCAGACGCAGAGACATTAGTGTCTGCGCTGTTATTTGCAGTGTTTTCCTGTTTTGCTTTACAGCCGGTCAGCACTAAAGTTAGGCACATTAAAGAGGACGTTGTTATCATTAAAAGCTTTTTTTTGTTCATTAATAACTCTCCTTAGTAATTGGGTTAGCTTGATTTTATCATAACAGCAATGTTTGTACAATAATTATAAGTCAATGCTTTATTAAAAAACAAAGATTTTTTTAAATATAAATATATTATAAGCTTTACTTTTAAACTTTATTAGTGTATAATGAGAAAATATCAATAAAGGGGAACATGAGCCTAGGCTTATGTTTCCTAATTTTCTTTTTCCGCTTTTCAAAAACTAAAGCGGGAAATTACATAAAATAATTTTAAAGAGAGGAAGTATGATGAACAAAATTTTTAAGTACTTAAAACCTTATACAGGCAAGGTAATTCTGGTAATTGTACTGGTGTTCTTTGAATCCATATTCCAGCTTGTGCTGCCGAAAATGATGGCTCAAATAGTGGATGTGGGCATAGTAAACGGAGATATGGGCTACATACTGCGCCAGGGCGGGCTCATGCTGGGGGCTTCGCTGCTGGAAATAGCAATGGTGCTTATTTCCGCTTATTTTGCGGCTAAGGTGGCCATGGATGTTGGAGGAGATATGCGTGAAGCCTCCTTTAATAAAGTTACGGACTTTTCGTTATATGAAGTTGATAAGCTTGGCAGCGCTTCGCTTATTACCCGTATTACAAACGACGTGCTGCAAGTGCAGAATGTAGTTTTCATTTTGCTAAGAATGGTGCTGCTTGCGCCGGTAATGTGCGTCGGCGGAATTATAATGACCCTTATGACAGATATTTATCTTTCCCGAATACTCATTTTGAGCCTGCCTTTGCTTGTGCTTGTAATTGCATTTACAGCTAAAAAAGCAATTCCTCTGTTTACAACAATGCAGGTAAAAGTGGATGATATGAACAAGGTTATTCGTGAAAAGCTGGTGGGTCTTAGAATAATCCGCGCCTTTAATAAAAACGATTATGAGCAACGCCGCTTTGAAGAAAAAAACAGGGATTTAACAAGGGTGTCTATTAAGGTTCAGCTTATAATGGCGTCGCTGCTTCCTGTTATTATGCTCATTATGAACATGAGCTCGGTGGGCATAGTTTACATGAGCAGTTACAGAATAAATACTTTTTCAATGCAGGTAGGAACAATTACCGCATTTATAGAATACGTTACGCTTATTTTAATGTCTCTTACTATGATGGCGATGATATTTGTTATGCTTCCAAGGGCTATAGTCTGTGCAAAGCGTGTGGACGAAATAATCACCACGGATATAGCAATTAAGGATAACGGTAAGCATGTGCCAGTAAAAGATGGGGAGATTACTTTCAATAATGTCAGCGCCCGTTATTACGGCAGTGATAATGACGCAATAACAGGAATTAGCTTCACGGCAAAAAAGGGAGAAATTACAGCTATTGTTGGTGGAACGGGAAGCGGCAAAAGCACTATCCTCAATATGATAATGCGTTTTTATGAGGCAAATTCTGGAGAAATCCTTATTGACGGCAATCCAATTAAAGATATAGACATGTCACAGCTTCGCAGTAATATCGGTTACGCACCTCAAAAGGCGGTGCTGTTTTCAGGCACCATAGGAAGCAATGTGGGCTTTAGAGGCGCAAGCGAGGAGCAGATATTAAGCGCCGTTAAAACTGCGGAGGCATCCTCTATCCTTGAGCAGAGTGATGAAGGTCTAAATAGTCCCGTTGCTCAGGGAGGAACAAATTTTTCCGGCGGACAAAAGCAGCGGCTTTGTATAGCAAGAGCCATTGCAGTACCGTGTAAAATATATCTTTTTGACGATTGCTTTTCAGCTCTTGATTATAAAACCGACGCTATGGTGAGGAAAAATCTTCGCCCTATATTTAAAGATGCAGTTGTAATTATTGTTGCCCAGCGCATAAGCACAGTTAAAGACGCAGACAACATTATAATGCTGGACGACGGAGAAATAATAGGAAGCGGAACCCACGGGGAACTGCTTAAAAACTGCGATGCTTACAGGGAAATTGCCGAATCCCAATCAGCTATGGGAGGGGATATAAATGAAAAAGAATAATAAATTAATTGTAACTTCCAAAAGCATTAAAACCTGTAAATTAAAAAAGGTTCCGGTGCCGCCGGTGGGAGGTGATATAAATGAGCGAGAATAAAAAAGGCGCAATGGGCGGTCACGGTCATCACGGATCGGGTGGACCGATGGGCGGAAGAATTGTTGAAAAGCCAAAGGAATTTAAAAAGACAGGTAAGCGGTTGCTTGGTTATTTTAAACCGTACCGTGCTGTTTTTATAATAGTGTTTATCTTTGCTGTTTTAAGCGTGCTTTTTAATTCCCTCACGCCTGTATATCTCGGAAAGATAACCGACAGCCTGTTTTCAAGCTTTACAAAACATATAGGAGTAGATTTCACTTTTGTATTCAGAATGCTGGCGGTGCTGAGTGTGCTTTTCATTCTCAGTTCTTTGTTCAGGTATTTATTCCAGCGAAAGATGACCAGCATATCCCAGGAAATAGCTTATACCATGCGTCAGGAAATGGATTTGAAAATGTCCAGGCTGCCAATAAAGTATTTTGACAGCAAGACTCACGGCGAAATCCTCAGCCGCTTTGTGAACGACGTTGATACAGTCGGCAACTCACTTTCCCAAAGCCTTACCCAAGTTGTCACAAGTATCGTCACTATTATAGGAATGCTTGCGGTTATGTTTTTGATAAGTCCTCTTATGACAGGTATTACCCTTTTAACAGTGCCTCTTAGCATAGTCTTAACTATGATAATAGCCGGGAAATCCCAGAAATACTTTAAGGCGCAGCAAAAGGAGCTTGGCAATTTAAACGGACATACCGAGGAAATGATAGGCGGGCAGATAATAGTTAAGGCTTTCTGCTTTGAGGATAAGTCCAAAAATATTTTTGAGGAGACTAACGGCAGGCTTAAAAAGAGCAGCCTTATGGCTCAGTTTGTCTCGGGTATAATTATGCCGGCAATTAAATTTGTCAGCAATCTTGGTTATGTTGCAATAGCTCTTGTCGGCGGATACCTTGCAATTAAAGGCAAGGTCACCGTAGGTAATATACAGTCCTTTGTTATTTATTCCAAGCAGTTTAACCAGCCAATAGTACAGACGGCGCAGATGGCAGGCATACTTCAGTCAACTATTGCCGCAGCCGAGCGGGTGTTTGAGCTGCTGGATGAGGAAGAAATGCCGGAAAATAAAGACAAGGTTATTGAAGCTCCTAAAGGAGATGTGGAATTTAAAAATGTGGATTTCTCATACGAGCCTGACGAGCCGTTAATTGAAAATCTGTCCCTTCATGCAAAGCCGGGAGATACCATTGCTATTGTAGGTAAAACGGGAGCAGGCAAGACGACCCTTGTAAACCTTCTTATGGGCTTTTATCGGGTAAAAGGTGGAGAGATTACCATTGACGGCATTAATATAAACGACCTGGATAAGGATAACATGTATGCAATGTTCGGAATGGTGCTTCAGGATACATGGCTGTTTTCAGGAACTATTTTTGAAAACGTGGCATACGGCAAAGAAGGAGCAACCCGTGAAGAGGTTATTGAGGCCTGCAAAACCGCAAAAGCCCACGGCTTTATAAAGCGTATGCCACAGGGCTATGACACCATGTTAAATGAAGAGGGAACCAATGTTTCCGCAGGACAAAAGCAGCTTCTCACCATTGCCCGTGCGCTGCTCCGTGACCCGGACATCCTCATTCTTGACGAGGCGACCAGCAGCGTTGACACCCGTACAGAGATACTTATTCAAAAGGCGATGGATGAGCTGAAAAAGGGACGGACATCGTTTATTATCGCTCACAGGTTATCCACCATTAAAAACGCAACGGAAATTTTGGTTATGGATAAAGGGCATATTATAGAAAAAGGTACCCACAGCGAGCTGTTAAAACAGGGTGGTTATTACAGCGCTCTTTACAACAGTCAGTTTGATTGATTAGTTTTTTCCACCTTTCTTTTAGAAAAAAGAAAGGTGGAGCCAAAGAAAACCATATACGAAACAATATATTGTAGTGGACATAAACAAAAAAATCCCATTTTTAAAATGGGATTTTTTTAATAAGTTTATTCCGAGGCTTTATGTATATAAAGTGCTTCAATCATAAAACGAACGCCGTAGGAAAACCCTTCTGCAAACACTTCCGCAAGTTCATCAGGCATAAGGGTATAAAATTGCTGGATAAACTCATCCATATCCCTTTGTAATCCCTTATCAAGAACCACTAACTT
>CAJUEF010000014.1:22953-28192 GCA_910585035.1 uncultured Christensenellaceae bacterium
CGTAAAGCTCTTTTATAATGCTTTTCATTTTAATTCTTCCTTTCTTTTTGTTTTACGACAAGCCTTGAAAGGAAATTCAGCATATGGTAAAATATTTATGCTGCAATCTCATTTTAGGTGATTGTCGTTTAGGAAAAAGAAGTGGTAAGTCGCAAGCTTTGAGCCGCTTCTTTTTATTTTTCTATTTCGTCTTTTAACTTTTTAATACCTCGCTCAATAGCTGTTGTTCTGTTTACTCCGTGAAGATTGCAATAAACTTCAAGGGTTTCTTTACTGCTATCGTTAATGCGTATACTTAGCTTGTGAGGACGAGGATTAGTTGTTGGACGACCTAATTTTTTTGCAGGCATTAAATCACCTCACTTTAAGCCCGACAAAATGATAATAAAATATTATCGGGCAAAAGTCAATACCTATTTAGAAATAAATGTAAAACTTGAATATGCATGTTTTATAACATATAATAGATTTATTAGGGAAGTCGTGCGGGCGGTTAGCCACACTCCTTGCAAAGGAGGTGGTAAACATGTCAGAGTTATACATATTGATGTTGATGACAATGTTTTTAATTATTTTAGTAAAAGAAATAAAAAAATAACCGCCCCTTGGCCTAATGGGCAGTTATTTTTAACTAACTGTATGGGCTAACCGTTTGCGTCGGCTTCCCTTTCTATTTATATTATACACATTTATTTTATACGCGTCAAGCTTAAATCTCTCGTCTTTAAAGACGAGAGATTTATTATTTTTTAATTAGTTTTTCTTTTGTTACTTTTCTTTTTTTAAAAAGAAAAGTAAAAGAAAAAAATAGACACGCTAGCCAAATAAACAGCATAGAATATAGAAAGCTGCCTTATTTAAAAAATATAAGGCGTTTAAGAATAAGTCAGGCTTTATACGTCATATTATAATACATAACCTTGAGAGGGGGAGTATTGAATTATGATTAAATATATGGCGTACCGTTTATTTTTAAAAGCGATGGATAAGGAAAGAAACATATTTATCTCCGGCAACAGTAAAAAGAGCATGGAGATAATTGATTGCCTGCGGTGTTACAGGATGGATAAAGTCTATTTTAACTGGCAGGATAAAAACAATTTTAACATTGTAATTCACTATGACAGCAGAGTGAAGCTGGAGCATGGAGTTATTGAAAATAACACTCTTTATATATTTGTAGGCGACGACACAGGGACGGAAGATATGGCATATACACTGCTTTCCTGTTACTATCTGGCAAGGAGAAAGAATAATGACAGTTATCGCAGTATCATGTGCGTATGATGACGACAAGGACAGGGCGATGCTGCATATGGGCTATGTCCGCAGCCTGATAAAAGCGGGAGCAACGCCGATAATGGTCTATAAAGACGGGGCGGACTACGAGCTTCCAAAGGTGGACGGGCTGGTGCTCAGCGGCGGCGGGGATATTTCGCCGATTTTCTTTTCAAAAAAGCCAACGGAGAAAACAGGGAAGATACAGTTTGAAAGGGATATGTTTGAAATGTCCCTTATGGAGCAGTGTATAGACCTGCCTATTATGGGGATATGCAGGGGAATGCAGGTGCTTAACACAGCATACGGCGGCACCCTTTATGATGATATCCCCGGGCATGATTTAAAATTTAAAGAGCGGCATGACATTGCAGTTTATGAAAACAGCCGCATTGCTCCTGTTATAGGCAGCCGCATTTATTCTGTAAACAGCATGCACCACCAGTCGGTAAATATGCCGGGTTACGGCTTAAAGGTTGCCGCCGCTTCCGAGGATGGGATAATAGAGGCTATTGAGCATCCAAAAAGGCCTCATTTCGGCGTGCAGTGGCATCCGGAGAAAATGGGTGATAAAGCTTCGGAGCGTCTTTTTGATTTTTTTGTTAAGCTGTGCAGGAGGTAGAAATTTAAAAAACAGCACCATGTACTATTCATCACAATACTTTTATTCTAAGTAAAAATATCTCTGAAATCTATTCTAAGCATTTTAGCCGATAATTAAAAGCTAAAACAAAAATTGATAGATTTCAAGGGGTATTTTTTTAGTTTTTTTAAAGAAAATTTGTTAAATATCTTCCTATTTATATTGTTAAATGGTATAATAAGGTATAAAAACATTTGATTAGGATAGCCTTATGGCTAAAATAAAAATTTTTGTTTTAGAGAGGAAGAGATTATGACGCCTGAAAATAACAGCTATGACGCCTCCCAGATACAGGTGCTTGAAGGACTGGAGGCTGTGCGTAAACGCCCGGGCATGTATATTGGCAGCACAGACACGAGGGGCCTGCACCACCTTATTTCCGAGATAGTCGATAATAGTATAGACGAGGCAATGGCAGGCTATTGTAAAAACATAAGCGTGAACCTTATGAAAAACGGCTATGTAAGCATTAGTGACGACGGCAGGGGAATTCCTGTCGGTATGCATCCAAAGCTGCAAAAGCCCGCCCTTGAGGTGGCGCTCACCGTTTTACACGCAGGCGGTAAATTTGGGGGCAAAGGCTACCAGGTATCCGGCGGACTTCACGGTGTTGGCATGTCAGCCGTAAACGCTTTATCAAAGGAGCTTATTGCCACAGTTAAAAGGGACGGCAAGGTTTATGAGCAGCGCTTTTGCAGAGGTAAAGTGGCAAGCGAAATGAAGGTCACAGGTGAGAGCAGCTCTACGGGAACTACAATTTGTTTTCTGCCTGACGATGAAATTTTTGAAACAGTCACTTTTGAATATGACGTTTTAAAAAACCGTCTTAGAGAGCTGGCATTTTTAAACAAAGGAATATCAATAACCCTAAGCGACGAGCGCACCGACAAAAGCAATACATATTGCTATGAGGGCGGAATAGTTTCTTTTGTGGAATATCTTAACAGCAGTAAAACTGCGCTGTTTACTCCTCCAATTTATATAAGCGGCGAGAAAGACGGTGCAGCGGCAGAAGTTGCAATGCAGTATAACGATTCCTATGCAGAGAGTATTTTTTCCTTTGCAAACAACATAGCCACTCACGAGGGGGGTACTCACCTTCAGGGCTTTAAATCCGCCCTTACATCTGTTGTAAACGACTATGCAAAAAAGCATAACATGCTTAAAGACAGCGACAGCAATTTAAGCGGTGAGGACGTTAGAGAAGGCCTTACTGCCATAATCAGCGTTAAGCTGACTGACCCTCAGTTTGAAGGACAGACCAAGACAAAACTGGGAAACAGCTTTATGCGGTCTATGGTTGACGGTCTTGTAAGGGCTGCTTTTTCGGAATTTTTAGAGGAGCATCCATCGCAGGCAAAGATTATAATAGATAAATGCATGACAGCGCAAAGGGCAAGAGAAGCGGCAAAAAAGGCAAGGGAGCTTACACGCCGTAAAACCGTACTGGAGAGTACGTCTCTTCCGGGCAAGCTGGCAGACTGCAGCGAGAAGGACCCTAAACTATGTGAAATATGCATAGTTGAGGGTGACAGCGCAGGAGGAACAGTTAAGCAAGGCAGAGACAGAAGGTTTACAGCAGTGCTGCCCCTTAGGGGAAAAATCCTGAACGTGGAGAAAACCCGCCTTGATAAAATGCTGGCTAACAACGAAATAAAGGCAATGATAACTGCATTTGGCGCAGGCATTGGAGATGAGTTTGACGAGAGCAAGCTAAGGTACGATCGAATTATTTGCATGACTGATGCCGATGTAGACGGCAGCCATATACGCACGCTGCTTCTCACTTTCTTCTACCTTTATATGCGTCCCCTTGTGGATAACGGCCATGTTTATATTGCCCAGCCGCCGCTCTTTAGAGTGTCCAAAGGCAAGGAAGAAAGATATTGTATTGACGAAGCGGAGCTGGAAGCTGCTCTTGACGAGATGGGCAGAGATAACAAAGTAGATATTCAGCGCTATAAAGGCCTTGGTGAAATGAATGAGCAGCAAATGTGGGATACTACTTTAAATCCGGAAACCCGTACCCTATTGCAGGTAACCAGTGATGACGCAATGGCGGCAGACGAGATATTCACAATTTTAATGGGAGATAAGGTTGAGCCAAGAAGAGAGTTTATTGAAGAAAATGCAAAGCTGATTTCTCAGGAAGATTTGGATATATAAAATAAGAATGTCAAAAAAGCTTTTTAAAAAAGGAGGGAAAACGAAGCAAGCAAGGCTTCCGGCAAAAGACGGTAAGCAAAGCTATGTGAAGTTTGTGGCTATATATGTCAGAATTCAGTAAAAAGACACTACCTATACAGCTTGAAAGTGAAATGAAACAGTCTTTCATATCCTATGCAATGGCTGTAATTATAAACAGGGCGCTGCCGGACGTGAGAGACGGTTTAAAGCCTGTGCACAGGCGTATTCTCTATTCCATGCACGAGCTGGGACTAACGCCGGACAAGCCCTTTAGAAAGTGCGCACGTATAGTCGGCGATGTGCTTGGTAAATATCACCCTCATGGTGATTCGGCGGTTTATGAAAGTCTTGTTCGTATGGCACAGCCCTTTTCCATGAGTGAAATGCTTGTTATGGGTCAGGGTAACTTTGGCAGTATTGACGGAGACGGGGCAGCCGCTATGCGTTATACAGAAGCCAAGATGAGCAAAATGGCAATAGAAATGCTAAGGGATATAGATAAGGATACGGTGGATTTTGGTCCTAACTTTGACGGTACCATTATGCAGCCCCTTGTGCTGCCGAGCAAATACCCCAATCTCCTTGTAAACGGAAGCGGAGGTATTGCCGTTGGCATGGCAACAAATATTCCGCCTCATAATATTACCGAGGTAATAGACGGTGTGCTTGCCCTTATAGATAACAGCGAAATAACTGTTGACGAGCTTATGGAGCATATTAAGGCGCCTGATTTTCCGACAGGCGGCAAGATAATGGGTATGTACGGCGTTCGCTCCGCATATAACACAGGCCGGGGAAAAATAATTGTTAGGGCAAAGCATGAGATAGAGGAGATAACAGAAAACCGCCTTCGCATTGTGATAAATGAAATTCCTTATCAGGTAAACAAGGCAAAGCTTATTGAAAAGATTGCAGAGCTTGTGCATGATAAAAGAGTTGAAGGTATTTCGGATTTGCGGGATGAAAGCGACAGAAGCGGCATGCGTATTGTAATTGAGCTTAAAAAGGACGTTAATCCAAATATCGTTTTAAACACTCTTTACAAGCATTCCCAGCTTCAGGATACCTTTGGCGTTATTATGATAGCGCTGGTAGACGGCGAGCCAAAGGTGCTGAATTTAAAACAGATGC
>CAJUEF010000014.1:28202-35494 GCA_910585035.1 uncultured Christensenellaceae bacterium
ATGCTTTATCACTATTTGGAGCACCAAAAGGATGTTATGACCCGCAGGTGCAATTATGAGCTGGATAAGGCAAAAGAGCGTGCGCATATTTTAGAAGGCCTTTTAATAGCTCATGATAATATTGACGAAGTTGTGGATATTATTAAAAAGAGCGCTTCCGCAAAAGAAGCTAAAGAAAAACTTATTGACCGTTTTGATTTAAGTGAAAAGCAGGCTCAGGCAATACTTGATATGCGCCTTGCAAGACTTACTGCTCTTGAAATTAAAAAGCTTCAGGAAGAGCTGGATGAGATACATAAAAAAATTGAATACCTTTTATCTCTTTTAAATAGTGAACAGCTTCTTTTAGGAGCAATTAAAGAAGAGCTTACGGAAATAAGAAATAAATATATACGTCCAAGGCGTACGGATATTGAGCTTATTTACGAAGATATTGATATTGAAAGCATGATTCAGGAAGAAGACATGGTTGTTACCATGACTCATTTTGGTTACATAAAGAGAATTACAACCGATGCTTACCGTGTTCAAAACAGGGGTGGCGTGGGTATATCCGCTTTATCCACTAAAGAAGAGGACTTTGTGGAAGAAATATTTGTTACCACAACTCATAAGAATATCCTGTTCTTTACCAATACAGGTCGTGTTTTCCGATTAAAGTGCTATGAGCTGCCGGAAGCAGGCAGGCAGGCAAAAGGAAGTGCAATAGTAAATTTACTACAGCTGCTGCCGGGAGAAAAAATAACCTCTTGTTTCCCAATTAACAATGACGACGCAAAATATCTTGTACTTACCACGAAAATGGGTATAATAAAGAAGTCGGCAATATCTGATTATGATAACATACGTAAGGGTGGTCTTATAGCAATTAGCCTTCGTGAAGGTGACGAGCTTATTGGAGTAAATTTAACCAAGGGAGATGACCAGCTGGTAATAGGCACGAGAAAAGGTTACAGTATTCGTTTCAGCGAAGATGACATTCGCTCAATGGGTCGTGTGTCCATTGGAGTACGCGCCATTAATCTTCGTGAGGGCGATGAAGTAATAGGAGCAGCTAAAGTAATTCCGGACGGTAAGCTGCTGTGCGTGTCTGAAAACGGCTTTGGTAAAGTTACGGACCTTGGAGAATATAAGGTTCAGACCAGAGGCGGCAAGGGTATTAAGACAATGAACATCGGTGAAAAGACCGGTGAACTTGTGGCAATCAAGCTGGTAGACGATAATTTTGACGTTATGCTTATAAGCACAGACGGCACTATGATAAGAATACCCGTTGATCAGATTTCCGAGGTTGGAAGAACAACCATAGGAGTAACCCTTATGAAGCTCAAAGGCGATGATAAAATTGTTTGCGTCGCTAAGGTGGAAAAGGCGAAAGAAGAGGTTGCAGAAGAAGAAAACAAAGAGGAAGAATAAGTTTCCCTTTCTCTTTTAGAACAAAAGCAAACAAATTAAACAAAAGGAAGGATGAATAAAATGGCAGTTACGAAGGATATGACAATAGGAGAGGTACTTTTGCAGTGTGAAAAGGCGCCGGAGGTGCTTATGGGAATAGGAATGCATTGTCTTGGCTGTCCTTCTTCACAGGGAGAGACCATAGAAGAAGCAGCAATGGTGCATGGCGTGGATGTTGATGAACTGGTAAATATGCTCAACGCGTAACCTATTTAGAGGTGGATAATGGAAGTGGTTAAAATGGCGGAACGCCATTGTCTTGGGGTAATGGATATAATAAATTATTATATCGAAAACACGGGCTATACTTTTATTGAAAGACCAATACCCTACAGGCTTTATGAACCTCTTATGGCTACCCTTGGCAAAGAATTGTCCTTGGTTGCACAGGAAGAAGGGCTGGTACGTGGAGTTATTATGTTTAAAAAATACAGTCCAATGTCTTTTTTTGAAGGCGTTTGCGAAATGGGCATATATGTTCATAAGGATTATAGGAAAAAGGGTATAGGTTCTGATATGTTAAAGGCAGCAATTCCTATGCTTAAAGAAAATGGAAAGAGAATGATATGCTCTACAGTAAGCTCACTTAATGATGGAAGCATAGCCTTTCATAAGGCAAATGGATTTAGGGACATGGGAGCATATGAAAATATCGGGTTTTACAAAGAAACACCCTTTTCCGTTATTCACTTCCAATATGACATTTAAAATAAAAAAGCTTGCAATGCTGCAAGCTTTTTTTATATTAAGTTATTATTTTTGAATAATACCAGTATTATAAATTAAGCTTTTAGGTTTATCTTTTAATAAGAATTCATCTATGCTGGAATAGTCGGCTGTTAATGATATGCACCATGTATCATCCATGTCATACTGAGAAGAATTGTCATAAGCGCAGCTTGCTATAACAGTATTTTGAGAAATTTCTAATTTTTTAACAGCGTTTCTTACGCCGGATGCAATATCGCTATTCTGGCATATAAAAACAAATTTTTTATTCTTATCTATAGTTTTAAGCATATCCACAATGTACTCAGATACATTGTCAGGATTGCTGTTAACCAATTCGTTTGCTGCAAAATTAGAAGATACATTAAAGTGCCCGGCTAATGCATCATTTACGGCTAAAGTTAACTGTCTTTCTTCTTTGGCAGAAGAATCGGTACATAGGGATATGCATACGTCAGCGTAAGACATTTTATCAGCTGTCTTTGAACTAACTGCATCAAAAATTTGAATTTTTGTTTTTTCGGCGTCAAAAGTATAGCAGATATAATCTGAAATATTATGGTTAAGGATTAAATATTTTGTGTCAGAGGATTTTGCCATGTCTGCAAGTTGTTTGCAAAAGTTTTCTTCAGGATAGTCAATAATAATAAAATCAACTTTAAGGTTGATTGCCGCTGTCATGTTGGCAATAGCAGAGGAAGGGCTGGTTTCACAGTTAAATTTACTTAGCTCATAGCCTTTATCTTGAGATAAATCTTGGATGTATTTACAAAATAAATAGTTATAATTTTCCGAATATTGAATATATGCTATTTTATTTGTGGTGTCGTCCTTTTTACGGCATGCCGATATTGCTGCTATTAGCATAAAAATAACTATAATGGATAAAAGTTTTTTAATCATAATTATACTCCGATAGTTTTTATTTCTTTATTTTAGAATTATACCAAATTAATGGAAATATTAAAATATGTTTGTAATAAATTTGGTAAATATATAGAAATAAATATAAATATATGTTATGTTAAAAATAATTTACTGCTAAACATTATGGGAATTAGTAGATGTTTTAAATTTTATTGGTATTTATGGGCAAAAAGAGCATTTAATAATTTTCAGAAAATGTGGAAATTGGGGGAAACAACAAATGAGAAAATTTAAAAACAAAGTTAGGATTATTAGCTTTGTCATGGGGTTTTTAATGTTTTTATTGAGCTTTGCGGATATAACAGTATTTGCCGCTGAGAAAAACATTAAAGCATATGCGGAGGAGCAAAAAAAAATTGCAGAGCAGGAAGCCGTTACCATAGTAAGAGAGCTGAAAGAATACAATACAGAATATGCAACCTTTTATGAAAAAAGCGATGGTAATATATATGCAGAGCATTTCTTTGAACCCATAAGGATTAGAAATGAAAAGGGAGAGCTTGTGGACATTGATACAAGCCTTGAAAAAATTAAAAGCAATGAATATTCAACTAAGGCTACAGATACACAAATTAAAATAAATGAAGACATAAATGCACATAAAGCTATAACTTTAACTAAAGACAATTATGAAATAAGCATGAATGTTATTAAAGACCAAGTTTTAAGCGTTGCTGTTGATGAGGATTTACATGAACAAAGGCAGCAAAATAAAAAGCCGGAAAACTTGGTTAAAAATAAAATAAAAGCCCTTGCAAATACAGCACGGCAAAAGACAAACAGTGAAACAAAAATTGGTGGTTTAAGTAAACAGACCAAAAATATACTTACAAATGAAAAAGGAAAATCTACACCTACAAACAAACAGGGAGATACCAGTAAAGCAAATGACCAGGAAACTGATGCATCAGCATCAGATAGTAAATTAAATACCAATGAGTTAAATAAGAAATCGACAGCTAATATAACAGATACAAAAACAGAAAAAAGTTACGCAAGTGATAAAGAGCAGAATAATAATGCGGTTTTGGATGAAAGAGATAATTATATTTATACGGAAGATGCAGAAAATGCACAGGATATTATAAGCAAGAGCAAAAAGCGCAAAGCTGGCGGCAAGGACGAAAGGCCTGCAAAGGTAGAAGCCATCTACGAAAATGGGGATAGCAATAAAGAAATAAACGGTATAAGATATTCTAACACCATTGAGGATAATATTAATATAGATATTATACCCACTTCAAAGGGAATAAAAGAAGAAATTATATTGTATGCTAAGCCTGGTAACGAGTGGTTTTCTTATGAGCTTAACGTAAGCAGCAATATTGCTGTGGAAATGAATGAATATTATGAAGTATCTTTTAGGGATAAAATAAACGGAGAAGAAGTTGGCTTTATTCCTTCGCCTTTTATGTTTGATTCTGCGGATGAACAAAATGAAAGCGACGATATTATTGTGGAAGTAATAAAAGTTGAGGACACAAAATACATTTACTCAATGAAACCATCAGGGGATTTTTTAAACGATTCTAAAACTGTTTATCCCGTAACTCTTGATCCTCAAATATTAATTACTACCGATAACGGAATTATGGATACCATGGTTTCTTCAGCGGAGCCAAACAGAAACTTTAAAAAATTTACAAGCCTTAAAGTGGGAAGGGATACGGCTAATACGATTTTCAGGTCATTTGTTAAAACAACCAATCTAACCGATGTTGGTGGACACCCAAGTTTAAATTTTATTTCAAAGGCTCAGTTATGCTTATATCAGGCATATAACGGTTCTTCTTCTCCGCAAATTAAAGTTCAGGGGATGGTCACTCCTATTGATTATAATACTGTAACTTATAATACAATAGCGGGTAAAACTTTAAAGGTAATTCCAGCGGATATGCAGACGGTCAAAGGTATGGGCTGGTATGGTTTTGATATTACAAACCTATTTAGACACTGGAAAAGGGGCGGCGCAAATTATGGAATGATGATTTCTTCAAATAACGAAGGCAGCCAATATTATAAGCGGTTTAATGCTAGAGAAATGGGAACTCTTATGCCACATATTAAAGTGGATTATATTACGGTTACAGGCTCGGGAACACCAAGAACAAACGGAATAAACAGCGGCGGCGGACATATTTCATGGCAGTGGACGCCTTATTCGGGAGCCACCGAATATCGTGTGGCAATGACAAACGGCATAACATATAACACTGTAAGCGTGGGAACTAAGACCACTTATGATACTAATGGAAGCAATATGCCGGCGGGGCTTAAAAATGTATGGCCGACGGCGGCGGAAATAGCAAATGGCAGAACGACGCTGCATACGGACGGTGCAGGAAGAGCAGATTTGCCCAACAGCCCAATGGATTTATATAATAACAGTAAAGGTACTAATTTAGGACATAAATATGGAATTCGAGTGGATTATTATGATAAATATGGTCTTATGGGCAGCTTATATGTTTCCAGTAAACTAAGTGATGCCACTATGCCGGGCAAGGTTCCTAATGTTACTGCCGTAAGGGATGCAAGCAAAAAAACCATAACCATTAAATGGGGCAGGGCAACAGACTACCCCATAGGCTTAGCTTCCGGAATAAAAGAGTATACCATATATATGCAGTATTCAACTTCATCTCCAACTGCCTTTAGCAAAATAGCGACGGTAAATGCAAATACTTTTTCATATGTGGTAAGCGAACTGAATTTTTCATACAACAGAAGCGCTACATTTTATGTTGTTGCAAAGGATAATAATGGGAATTACGAGTCCATAAGCAAAAATTCCAGTAAAAGCAGTGCAATTTGGCTGCCTGACAGAAGCAAACCCCAGCCTGCGGGAAGCGTGACTATTAAACCATCTACCTGCGTAAATAAAAATCCCACGGTTAACTGGAGCGGATTTAAAGATGCAGATCTTAGCCATCTGGAAGTATCCTTTGATAATACAGGTAAGTGGCAGCGGATAAATAATTTTGTAAATACAGCTCCGGGAAGCACCATATGGACAAACGGAATGGTTATAAATTTAGCAGACTTTACCGAGGGAGCCCATACAGTGCATATACGTGCTATAGACCGTGATGGGAATATAGGAACGAGTAAATCAGCCACCTTTAAAAAGGATACGGTTTTACCGGCAGTTAATATAAATTTGACAGAGGGAAGCATTATAAGAGGAACTTATAATATTACCGGAACAGTAAAAGACCTTAATCTTACAAATTGGAAAATAAAGCTGAAAAAAGGAAATAAGGATGCAAGCGGGCTTTATTCCACGGTTTATACATCAAATACGGCAGTAAACACTGCATCTACTCTGCATACTTTAAATACAATTAATCTGGATAATAATCAGATTTATACCATAATGCTTGAAGCAACGGATGCAGCGGGCAATGTCGGCCGCCAGGAAAAAAGCGTTATGGTTTCCCAAAACGGACAGGTTATTAAAAATAAGTTTACAGTTACAAGCCCTGTTGATAAAGACCCAACGGATTCAGACAGTAAGGTTTATGTTACAGACCCTATACAAAAATTTACATATACGGCTGCTTCAGGCACAGTAATTGATACTCCGAGCGAGCTTTTTATAGACAATAAAAAAGTAGCTGTTGAAAAATCAGCAGGTGCAGGCTTTGATTTTAACGTAGTTGCAAGTAATTTTGCCGATGGCACAGAGCACACCTTTTATATTAAGAACACAAAAGCCGATGCTTATTCAGGCGGAGTATATCAATATAACCAGATAACGGAATCTTTTAATTCTGCAAACGATTTTGCTGCTCTTAGCAACGTTAATATAACAGGGGGCAAAGCTGTGCTTGTTAATTCGGCACAGGCAGGTTATCTTGAGCTAAAGCCATTTAAAATGGGCATGATTGACGAGCTTACCTTAGTTGGGCTGGTGGGCAGCGGAAACGTTACCTTTGAATATAAAGATGGAAATACGTGGGTAGCTTTAAATAAAAGCGTTACCAATAATTTAAGAAAGCAGTTTGAAACCTTAAGCGTTCGAATAAAGCTATCGCCAAATTCCATGATTGACGGTATTACATTTAGGTTGAAAGGTATACAAAAAAATACCTTTACCGTTAAATTAATTGAGCCTGCCTCTAATCTTACAGCCATTGAAAATGCAAACTACACCATATGGCTGAGATGGGATCCTTCGC
>CAJUEF010000014.1:35504-38472 GCA_910585035.1 uncultured Christensenellaceae bacterium
TCGCCGACACCGGGAGTGGCATATCAGGTGTATAGAGGGGATACGGAGAATTTTACTCCTGATGTTGTTAATAAATCAAACCTTATAAGAGAAGGAGTTACAGACCATTATATATATGACTATGATATAAGGTACGGTCATAAAAATTACTATAAAGTAATTGCAACCAAGGATTTTAGTAATGTAAAAAGACACAGTTTACCTACTGCAGCCATAGGCGCAACGGTTGTGGATGAAGGAGAGCTGGATAAAAATCTTGGCATACAGTCATTCTGGGATTATGGGGTTATGCCGGTTGGAAGCGGTGAAGGATATATAAACGTTTCTAACGGAAATTTGGTATATCAAAAGGTAGATTTTGTGGATTCATCTCCT
The DNA here is from genome assembly GCA_910585035.1 of uncultured Christensenellaceae bacterium. GTDB lineage: Bacteria > Bacillota > Clostridia > Christensenellales > MGBC116941 > MGBC116941. The sequence continues at coordinate 35,880 of CAJUEF010000014.1, forward strand.
GTTTTTGCAAGTTTGTTCAGGCGCACCTATAACAGCGGAGCAAGCTATAAAACCGCCCTTGGGAACGGATGGGATTACAACTACAACACTAATCTCATGAATGAGTATGATAAGGCAGGCAACAAAATAGGCCTTATTTTAAAAGACGGAGACGGCACTCTTCATAGATTTCGTAAGGAAGCGGACGGCAGCTACTCTTCGCCAAAAGGCATATATATGAAGCTCACTGTTAATGGGGATGGAACGGTTCAGATAAAAAGGGCGGATAACATAACTTATAACTTTAACAGCAATATGCAGCTGGAGAGCTTCAGCGAGCCTAACGGCAATAGAATAAATCTGGATTACGACAACAGAGGAAACATGGTTAAGGCTTATCACAATGTTTATTCGGATTATCAGGATGCAGATGTGCAGCAAAGCACTTCCCACTATATACAGGCAGTTTATGACCAGTCTACCGATAAGCTTAAATTTGTTGGGAACCACTTTAAAGATATTAGCTCAGGCAAATCGGCAGTGGATATATACTATTATGTGTATAATGGAGATGGCAATATCCACGGGCTTAAGACGGATTTCAGCGGTCAGTTTATGCAAAAGGGCGACGACTGGATGAATGTATACGGGGTTGATACAGAGCAGTACAGCTATGAAGGCGGCTTTGAAGTTAGCAGAAGATCCAATAAACACGGATCCTCCGAGTGGGTGGAAACTAAGTTTACGGCAGACAGCAATAACCGTATAGTAAAGGTGAGTGATGCAAGGGGCGATGAAAAGACCATTAGCTACCAAAGCGGAACGACACAGATAAACTCTTGGCAGGGCTTTGCGTCTGCCGGTAAAAAGCTTGGACATAATATATTTACATACAATGGCGACGGAATTATGCTTTCATTTGAGAACTCCATTGGGCAAAGAGTGGAAAAAAGCAATTATGACAGCAATTATAATCCGCGCACAGTAAAGGTTAAGAGAAACAGCGCCGGCTATGATACATACACCTATACTTATGACAGCCAGGGCAATATTTTAAGCATGACAGACCCGGGAGGAAAAACTTCATCATATGCTTATGATGCAGGAGTTAACAAAGTAACAAGGGAGACTGTTCCGTCAGCGGCAGGCACTTCAACTACGTCATATACCTATGACAGTAAGGGCAATATGACCTCTATGACCACGCCTGACGGGAAAACAACTACATACACTTACACGGCAAAGGGATATAGGGCGAGCGAAACATCTTTTAACGACTTTAAGAGAACCTATGAATATGATGATTACGGAAGAGTTATAAAGGTTAATGAAAAAACGTCTGCAAATGAATACAGAACGTCAAGAACCGATTATGATATTAGGAATAATCCGGTTAAGGAAACGGATGTTCTTGGCAGGGTTACTAACAATAAATATAACGAGCAGGGGCAAAAAACCGAAACCGTGTATCCAAACGGCAAAATAGAAAAGTGGGAATATAACCTAAACGGAATTCCTGTCCTAAAAAGAGAGAACAATTACTCAAACAGAGATGCGACAATAATAACCGAATATCATTATGATGAACTGGACAGACAGATAAAAACCGTTAAGGGCTCAGGAAGCGACGCAATTACAGAAACCGTAAGTTATTCATATACCTCGGGTGGAAACGCTTTAAAAAGAACGAGGGACGGAGCCGGCAGAATTACCACAGAGGAATATGACTTTGCAGGAAGAAAGGTTAAGGAATCCTTTGGGGATGGGGGAATATACACAGCTTACACCTATGACCTGATAGGAAATAACACATCTATAACCGATCAGACAGGGAACACAACAACAGCCCAGTATAACAGCAGCAATCAGCGGATAAAGGTTTCTGCCAATTATTCGGGAAGTGAAAAAGCAGAGACAACCTACACCTATGATAATGCAGGGAACGTGCTCACTGAGACGGATCGTAAAGGCAACGTTAAAACAAATACCTATGACGTAAACAACAGGCTTAAAAGCGTTACCCAAACTGTGGACGGTAAAAGCCTTACAACAAGGTATGAATATGACCAGCCTGTTTCCACAGGTGTGTATAAAAATACTGTTACAAGCGCAGACGGCTCAAAAATTGAAACCCATTTTGACAGGCTGGGCAGACAGGTGACGGAAAAGGAAATTGGCAAAAACGGCAGCCTTATCAGAACCAAAACATTTAAGTACGACAAGGCGGATAATCTTTTAAGCGAAACCGTGGACGGCATTGAACGCATTAAGTACGATTACTACAGCAATGAAAACCTTGTTAAGAAAAAGACCTTTGATTCCGGCAGCTTCACCGAGTACACCTATGATTTAGACGGCAACCAGCTAACTATGTCGGATATGGTGGAGGGGTCAAGGTCTAACACCAATTATTCCTATGACCTGTTTGGACGCATGACCATGATGCACCAGGATGGTGACAATATTTCCTACACTTATGACGGCGCAGGAAACATTATTGAGCTTGGATATGACAAGGGCGGAGAAAAATCCCGCATACTTACTTATGAATTTGACCAGTATGAGAGAGTAACTGGAGTAAAGCAAAACGGAAAGACAGTAAAAAGCTATAGCT
>CAJUEF010000015.1:0-9109 GCA_910585035.1 uncultured Christensenellaceae bacterium
TGACCGCCGACCATTTACAGGCGTTTATCGACCTTATGAGTTACGGAGGGGTAAATCCTGACGGTACAACTTCAAAGCCGATGAGCAAAGGCTATATGCTGCGATTCTCGGCGGTGCTGCAAAATTCATTCCGCTTTGCTGTATTTCCGAAAAGGCTGATAACCTTTAACCCGATGCAGTATGTGAAGCTGCGTGGCAGAAAAGAGGAAACAGATATTTTCTCGGACAGCGAAGAAGATATTGTTCCTGTTCCTACCATTACACACGGGGAATACCAAAAACTTACGGACTTCTTAACCCAAAAGAAACACCCTGCCCTGCTTGCGGTACAGATAGCCTACTATGCAGGCTTGCGTATCGGAGAGGTCTGTGGTCTGACTTGGCAGGACATCAACCTTGACGAGCAGTATCTAACCGTAAGACGAAGTATGCGGTACAATGGCACAAGGCATAAGCACGAAGTCGGCACGACAAAACGCAGTAAAGTCCGTACCGTTGATTTTTGCGACACATTGGCGGACATCTTACGGAAAGCAAAAACAGAACAGCATAAAAACCGTTTTCGCTATGGCGAACTGTATCATCTGAACTACTGTAAGACGGTCAAAGAAAAAGGGCGTACTTATTACGAGGTTTACACTCTGCAAAGAACGCAGGAAACGCCCGAAAATGACAGGGAATTATCCTTTGTCTGCTTAAAGGAGGACGGTGCTTTTGTTTCTGCAAGTGCAGTCGGTCAGATTTGCCGCAAGGCAAAGGCAGAGGTTGAAGGATTGGAGGACTTTCATTTCCACACACTCCGCCATACCTACACAAGCAATCTGCTTTCGGGCGGTGCAAAGCCAAAAGATGTGCAGGAACTTCTTGGACACTCTGATGTCAGTACCACAATGAACATCTACGCCCACTCTACCAGAGAAGCAAAGCGAACTTCCGCAAGGCTCTTGGACAGGGTTGTGGGCGAAGCATAAAAATTTCCCTTGTTTCGGCTCATAAGGGCAAAAACAAGGGAAAATACATAAGGTTTTGATATTTGATAGGCGGTAAGCCTTGAAAAATCAAGGGATTTTGGAAGATTAAATTTTTAATCATAATTTTATATTTAATATAAAAAAACTGATTAATGTGTGTAAAAGCATATGTTAATTAGTTTTTTTATTAGTATGCTTAAAAAGTAAATAAAGTTATTATATCATATTTCTTTTACTTTTCTTTTTAGAAAAAAAGAAAAGTAACAAAAGAAAAATCTATGTATTTATTAGAAAGCTAAAAACTTTTTTATAAAAAGATATGTTTATCGGTAATTAGGTTTTCTTTGGTTTTACCTTTCTTTTTTCTAAAAGAAAGGTAAAGAAAAAACATAGGTCGAAAAATTTCCGACCTATGTTTTTGTTATTTATTAATTTATTATTTCTATTTGTCAATAAGAACAGCTTTAATGCGGCGCACACCTGCAGATGAGCTTTCTTCCTTTTTAATTTTAAAGCCGCCAAGCTCCCCTGTGTGAGTAACATGAGGACCGCCGCAGATTTCTTTTGAAAAATTACCCACAGTATATACCTTAACCATCTCGCCGTATTTTGAATCAAAAATACCCATTGCACCGATTTCTCTTGCTTTTTCAATCGGCATTTCCTCAAAGGAAACTGTCATATCCTTTTCAATAACTTCATTAACCATAGCTTCAACTTGTGCAAGCTCCTCTTTGGTTAATTTGCGTTCAAAGGAAAAGTCAAAGCGAAGTCTTTCGGCTGTTATATTGCTTCCTCTTTGGAAAACTGTGTCGCCAAGGATTTTGCGAAGTGAAGCTAGAAGCAGGTGGGTTGCAGTATGAAGACGGGTTGTTGCTTCTGTATTATCTGCAAGTCCGCCTTTAAATTTACCAACAGCGCCGGCGCCTGATTTTTTCTGATGCTCAGCAAAGCAAGCCTTGTAACCATCAACATCAACTTTAATTCCCTTTTCTCCAGCAAGTTCAACGGTCATTTCAATTGGAAAACCGAATGTGTCATAAAGCCTAAAAGCATTTTTGCCGTCAATAGTATTTCCTTCAAGTTTGCTTATAACCTTGTCAAATTCCTTTAAGCCTCCAGTGAGAGCTTTGCTAAAGCGTTCTTCCTCTTTATTTATTTCATCGATAATTTTGTCATGGTTTGTTTTAAGCTCGGGATAAAAGTCATCATATTGGTTAATTACCTTTTCAGCAACAATGTGCAGACTTCCATCAGCGATTCCAAGGTGCTTTGAATAACGAATTGCACGGCGAAGCAAGCGACGGAGAATATAACCCTGGTCTACATTGCTTGGAGTAACTCCTTTTGGGTCGCCGATAATAAATACAGATGCTCTCATATGATCAGCAATTATACGAAAGGCACGTTTTGTATCCTCATCTGAATCGTAGGCTTTTCCGCAAAGAGATGCGATGCATGAAAGAATACCTGTAAATGCGTCTGTATCAAAAACGCTTTCTTTGCCTTGAAGCACAGCACATGTGCGGTCAAGTCCCATTCCAGTATCAACATTTTTCTGGGAAAGAGGAGTAAAACTGCCGTCTTCATGTTTGAAATACTCCATGAATACGTTGTTCCATATTTCTAAATATTTGCCGCAGCTGCAAGACGGGTCGCAATGGTCGCTGCATTTTGGTTTGCCAGTATCGTAAAATATTTCGGTATCAGGGCCGCAAGGACCTGTAACTCCAGCAGGACCCCACCAGTTATCTTTCTTTGGAAGATAAAAGATATGGTCTTTTGGTATGCCGGCTTCCTGCCAAATGCTGGCGCTTTCTTCATCTCTAGGTGCGTCATTATCCCCTTCAAACACAGTTACAAAAAGCTTTTCAACAGGAATTTCCAGCACTTTTGTTAAAAACTCATAGCTCCATGAAATTGATTCTTTTTTAAAATAATCTCCTAAAGACCAGTTTCCAAGCATTTCAAAAAAAGTGCAGTGGGAGCTGTCACCGACTTCATCAATGTCGCCGGTTCTAACGCATTTTTGCACATCGGTAAGGCGGGTTCCCATTGGATGTTTTTCACCAAGCAAATACGGCACCAGCGGATGCATTCCCGCAGTTGTAAATAATACTGTCGGGTCGTTTTCAGGAATAAGAGATGCACTTGCTATAATTGCATGTTCCTTGCTTTTAAAAAATTCAAGATATTTATCTCTAAGTTCTGTAGTTTTCATGTGTCTCTCCTTATTAATTACAATATATATAATTATAAAATATATATTTAACCTTTTCAACTTACTTTTTTTTAAAGAAAAAAGAAGTAAGAGAAATTTATAATGTAAATAAATATATTAATTAAGTAAAAAAGCATGTTTTAAATTTAAAACATGCTTTTAAAAAATAAGTCTGTATGTGTAAATTAGAGGTTTTTATGCTTTAACCTGTAATGCTGTAAATTTAGCCATAGCAGTTGCAATATAATTTACAGGAACAGCAACGATACCTGTGTAAACAGCTTTAAAAACAGTATAGTTAATAACGCTTATGGAAGCAGGCTTGAATATTGCAAAAACACCTGCCGGGATAATACCAAAAATAATTGTAATTATAATCATAATAACTGCTGAAAGAGCAAAGGTATTTGTTGGGAGAGACTTAAAAAACGGCATTTCGTCTCTTGATATTCCAGGGTCAGGCAATGTGTGTGAAAGCTTAAGCATAATTGGATATACGAGTACAGCGACTATAAAGGAAAGAGCTGCAATAGTTATGTTCATATCTATAGCTGCTTCCATAAAAGTCTTTTCATGTCCGGTAAAATATGTAAGCAATCCGTTGATTATTCCTGTTGGGATGGCACATCCCAAAATAGCTGATTTTAACAAATGATTTTTAAATTCTTTTCTCATTTTTCTAACCTCCTAAAATGTATATATATTCTTTATGGGATTATACTATCACACGATAGAAAGAATTGCAATAATAGTTATTATTTTATCAAAATTATTGTTGTTAGTTATTTATCAAACAAATAGTATGATAAAATAATAACAAAATTTTTAGATAAATGGAAATAATATAATGTATAATAAATTATAATATGCATAAAAATTAAATAAAATTTTTACTATGGTTAAATTAACTTGAAAAAAAAAGCCTTATGAAGTAAAATACATGTATCTAAGCTTATTGGCGGAGGTAATGTTGGAACAATTCAGAACTAGAAATGTAAGAAAGCGTCAGAATGAAAGAATAAAGCGCATTGCTATAATGCTGGCAATTTTGGCGCTTGGGGCTGTTCTGGTAGGCTGGTTTATTATGAAAAACACTGCAGTCGGAGGAGCTGTTTTTTCTTCAAGCGCCGACGTGCCTTTTTATAAACAGGATGCTCATTTGTCTAACAGCAAAGTCATAGTATATAAAAAAGGCGGTAATATTGCAGCTATAGATGCAAAAGCAAAGCAGGTTTTTTCCATTGGCGGAGTGAGTGATGATGCTAAAATTTATCTAAGTGAAAGCTATGTTGGATATTCTGTAAAAAATTCCTACTATATATATGATTTAAACGGTAAAGAGGTTTGCCGGTATGAAACTGAAGATACAATTTATGATATGCGTCTTTTTGACGGCTATGTCGTTTTAATAAAGGCAGATGCTTCGGGAAATACCTTTTTGGTTTTAAATGATTTTAAACAGGCGCAATTATTTTCAACTGGAGTAAACGTGAATAATTTGCTTGATTATGGTGTTGTAAGCAGTTCCGCAACTGTGTGGATGCTTTCTTTAAATACAAATATACCAACTCCACTTTGTGTATTTACTTCTTATAACAGCAGTAAAGGCAGTGTTTCAAGTGTTATTAATATTGCGGAGCAGCTCGTTGAAAAGCTTTTAATAAACAGTGATAAAGTTTACGCAGTTGGAACCAGCAATCTTGTGACTTATGATCTTTCCGGAAAAAAAGAGCAGACCTATTTAACTTATGGATGGGAAGTTACTGACTGGCGGTTTGTTGGAGCAAAGCCATATTTTGTGCTTATTCCGCGAACAGATGAACCGATTACCAGCGTCCGTATACGTCATAGCGATTCAACGGAATACACCTTTACTTTACAAGAAGAGTGCGATAAGGTTATAATAGGAAACGAAACTATATATGCCTTTAATGCAAATAAAGTATTTTATACTGATTTAAAAGGTGAAAACATTAAAAAGGCAGATATGCCGTTTAAAATAAACGGATGTGAAAGTGTGCTTGGAGGAAGCCACATTCTTGCAGACAATGGAAGCTCATATGTGCTTTTAAGTCTTAAATAGGAGGAAATAATTTGAATATAGTTGATTTATTTATATTCTTAATTTTAGGTCTTTTTGTTCTAATGGGTATGTATAAGGGATTTGTACGTTCTTGTATGAATATTTGCGCTTATATTTTTACTTTTGTTTTAACACTTATAATTTACCCTTTAATAGCAAAGCTGATGTTTTTAAACAGTACACTTGTAAAGAATTTCAGATTCTATGCAGAGGGCAGTGAAAAGCTTGCGAATCTTGAGCAAGGAGGCCTTCAGGTTTCATCTTTATCGGCAGGGCAGATTTCACAAATTGTAAGAGATTCGGTTGCAAAGGCATCGGGCGGATTAAGAGCGCCTATGGATAAGGCTGTAATGAGAAACCTGACAAAAGTAAGCTTTGAGAAAAACTTTACAAATGTTGGTGAGTACTTTAATGAAACAATAGTTCATTATGGCATTAATATGCTGTGTTTTATACTTGTATTTTTTATTATTAAGCTTGTTATTAACATAATTTTGAGCATATATGATAATTCAAATGCAATACCAAGACTGAAACAATATGATGTGTTATTTGGCGGGGCTGTAGGTTTTCTTGAAGGAGTTCTTATTTTCTTTGTGTTATTTTCAGTAGTGCCTCTTGTTTATAATATTATGACCATTAAGCCAATTGAAGATTTAATTTCATCTTCCATGATGGGAAATCTTTTTGTGGGAGGGAATATTATCCCCAATTTAATACGGTCGGTAGTTTGAAAATTAAGTTTTATTAAATGTTTAAGCTTCTTAAAATTTTTAAGAGGCTTTTTATTTTTTTGTATTTAAAAAAGCATTAAAATACTTTAACCAGTCATAAAATAAGGAAAATTCTAAATAAAGAAAAAAGCCGACACAATTCCACAATGACATCAGGAATAGAAAATATTATAATTAACATACTAAATAGTTTGGAGGTGAGGGGTATTAAAAAGATAATGTGTATAGCAGCGGTTGCAATGATCTCCCTATGCGCCGGCTGTAAGAAAGAAAATAAGGAAAATAGAGAAATAAGCGAGTTTAGTGAACAAACTTCTGCTGTAACCCAGGCGACAGAGCAAAGGGTGCTGGCAATAGCAGGTGAGCCCAATGAAGATGGATATTATTCAATTGATTTACCGCGGTCAGCAAATGATCTTGTCCCTTTAGAACAAATAAATGACCGTCTTTATTGGGCTTCCGTAGTAATGGCCCAGGAAAATATACAGGAGTTTAATGAAAATGTACCGCCGTCATTTTTATGGAAAACGTTGCATATGGAAATATCTTTTAACTATGGGAATACAAAACCTTTTAAAGAGGGAAGCGATGAAAGCTACACGGAAATAGGCGTTGAGGATTTTTATAGCTTTGCAAAACAGTGTTTCAAAATTGAAAAATCACTTTTAAAAGATAATATGCCGGGCAGTTTTAAAGAAACGGATAATGTGCTTCATATTGAATATGGTGAGCCGGAACAAAATGCATTTGGATTTGTTATGAACGAATACAAGCAAGATGGACAAACGTGGTATGTAAAAGGTGAAATAATGTCATCCGGCGGTAATTCATTTGTTAAAGGAGAATTTATTTTAGAAGAAAACAGTAAAGACGATATTGTAACTTATAAACTTGTTTCATTTAGTAAAGAATAATTCAGTTTATCTGTAAAAAGCTGTGGTGAGTGACAATGAATTATGTTATAATAACCTTATCCACCTTTCTTTATTTAAAGAAAGGTGGATAAGGTAAGCTAAATTACAAAGTTAAGATATTAAGGCTGAATATATAATGAGATTTTCTTTTGTTACTTTTCGATTTTCTAAAAGAAAAGTAAAGAAAAGAGTTATACCAGGGAGCAAGTAATGGAAGAAGATAAAAAAAGTTTAGAAGAACAAAATAAAGAATTTAAGGAATCTTTTGCTGAGTATCTAAAGAATGATACTTTTGATGAAGACTTGCTTTCAGGTATGAATGATTATGATATTATAGAAAAAGCTGATGATAAGGTATCAGATGATAAAGAAGAAATTGATGACGAAATTACCAGCAACTTTTATAAAGATTTAGAAGCAGTAATAAAAGATGAAGTTATTGAAGACGAAAATACAATAAAAGAAATAAGGGCAAAAGCCGATGAGCTTCTTGAGGAAGCTAAGGAAGAGACAGACATAAATTCTGATGAAGAAGAACAGCAGCAAGAAGATGTAGGAATAGACGATGCTGACGAAAAAGAAGATGTAAATATAAGTGAAGCAGAAGAGGAAGTGAAACAGCAGGAGGAAGCCGATGAGGAAAGCTCAAATGCTGATGAACAAGTTAAAGGACAGGAAGAAGCTGAAGAAAACAATATAAACTCAAAGGAAGCTGAAGATAAACAAGCTGAAGATCTTGAGGATTTAAAAACGGAGCAAGAAGAAAAAGAAGAACAAAAAAAGTCTGAATCAGAGCAAAAAAAAGAAGAACGTGAAGAGAAAAAGCGTATTAAAGCAGAAGAAGCTGCAAAGAAAAAAGAAGAACGCAAGCGTTTAAAAGAAGAAGCCAAGGAAGCAAAAGCGGCGGAAAAGGCGGCAAAGGCACAGGAAAAGGAAGAAAAAAAGCTGCAGGCAAAGCAGCTTAAAGAAGAAAAAAAACAGCAAAAAAGCGAAAAGAATAAAAGCAAAAAAGAAAGTTTAGATGCAAAAGCAAATGAGCAGGATGTTTCTTCCGAAGCTGTAAACATTAAGCTTGTAGCGATGGTTTTAGCTATAGGTATTATTATTATAGTCGGCGGGGGCATTGGAATAATTAGCATCATACATGGCAGATCTAATTCCAAGCCTTCAACACAAGAGATTAATAACAATATAACAGGTATTCAATCGGGGATAATGCCCGGCATGAGTGAACAGGAAATATACGATTGGAATAATAAAACACCTGATGCAGATAAGTTTGAAGTCAATTTTAACAAAAATGTTGAGTTTGAAAATGGGTCTTCTACGGGCTATCTTAGGCTTATCAATCCTAAATACAGTGTTTATCCACTTTCGGTTGATTTATATATAAGCGAAAGCAGAGCTGATAAACTTGTTTATAAATCAAATATTCTTTATCCCCAGCAGTATTTAGCCAATATAAATTTGGATGTAAAGTTGGATAAAGGAACTTATACAGCTTATGCAGTATTTAAGTTTTATGATAAAGACGGCAAAAAAGAAATAGGAAAGCACAGGGCAAATATGAACATCACCATTAAAAATGACTGATGTTTTTTGCTTTTTATAATAAACCCGGGGAGGAAATAAATGATAAGCTTACAAGATAAGCTAAAGAGCTATTTACAAAAAATATTTGATAAACTAAAAGAGCAGCCGCCTGAAAGGAAAAAGCTTATATACATATTTTGCGGCTGCATTGCCGTCACAATAGTTATTGTGTCAGGTATCGGTATTTTTGGTTCAGGGAATAAAAAGGGGAAATCAGACGGCGTAACATTCCAGGAAGAAAACATTGTGTTTACGAAGAATTATGAAAACGGTATTTCAAGGGGAAATGTAATTATCTTTGACAGGGATAACGCATTTAAAGGATATTTAATTAAAAGGGTAATAGCAGTTGGCGGAGACACGGTTAATATTGACGATGAAGGAAAGGTTTATGTAAATGGCGAAAAGTATCAAACAGATAAAAGCTATTTTCGTAAAGACGTGCAGATGCCTCTTACCGTGCCTGAAGGACAGCTTTTTGTTCTCGGAGATAATGGAGATGAATCGGCGGACAGCCGCAATTCATATGTGGGACTGGTAGATGCAGGCACTGTAAAAGGAGTTGCAATTCAATAATTTGATGAAAAACAAAA
>CAJUEF010000015.1:9119-9358 GCA_910585035.1 uncultured Christensenellaceae bacterium
TTAAAAAATAGGGAGAAAGCTAAATTATTTTTCTACTTTCACGCCTTGGCCGTCTTGAACATATTTGTCGCCACTACCGTCGTCGTCGTTTTTCTTTGTTCCGCAGCCGCAGCCCATTCTAAGTGTCTTATCGTCCATTTTAAATACCTCCATATTACATGTATTCAATAGTATTATGGACGTTTGATGAAAAAAATATTCAAAAAAATTTTATTTTTTTAAAAAATTTATGTTTGCCC
>CAJUEF010000015.1:9388-12100 GCA_910585035.1 uncultured Christensenellaceae bacterium
ATTTGCTTCAGCGGTTATTACCTGATAAAATTCGCCTTCTTTGTTTAGCAAATGATCTATTTGGTTAAAGGATATGGCTGCGTCAATAAATCCCATATGCTTTGGAGCAACGGTTTGCGGGTCAAATATAAATATTATTTCATTGCCAAATACGTCAAAAGACGTGTTTTTTAAATCCGGCTTGTAGGTCATATAATATTCGCCAAGCTGAGTATCAAGAATATTTGTTATAGTGGTTTCCAGCTCTTTTTCATAACCGGCATTGAATAAATCATCAAGCACGTAAAAGTTACCGTTCTTTATATTTACATGAAAAGTGACAAGATAACTATCGCCGTTTTCACTTGTGCCCGCTTTTTCAAAATATCCTTCCTGGAATATGGAAAGTAAGTCGCCGTTTTGAAAAGCGGTGAAGCCTTCTGTGGTAGTGCCAACAGTGTCCCCTTTTACTTTTTTAAAGTTTTCTTCAAGCTTAAATCTTATTTCAGTGTTTATAAGCTGAGTAACCCCCGGGTTAGCTGCCTCAACCACCGGCATATAAACTGTGGAGTTATCTCCATAGTTTGTCAGTTCCTCTTTAACGGGAACATTTTTAGTGCATCCGCTTAAAAATATCATTGAAATCAGGAACACTCCTAATGTGATTGATAAAGTTCGTTTCATTGCCATTCCTCCTTAATTCAAAATATATGTGCATAATCTTAAAAAAATGAATTCACAAGGAAACAATTTAGGTGTATAATAAGATGATATATTTTGAGCGGAGAAGCATATGAAAGAGATTACATATGAGCAGATTAAAAGCAGCGTTAAAAACGCTTTTTTAACTGCCAACACAGACGTTATAAAGGTTCGTGATTATCTTGATGGAATTAAGGATAAAGAAGAATCAAGCACAGGGAAAATAATACTGGACCAGCTTATTTCAAATGCAAACCTGGCGCATGAGCTTGGTATTCCCTCCTGTCAGGATACGGGAATGTCAGTTGTGTTCTGTAATATAGGAACAGATGTTGCAGTTAGCGGAGGAGCAATTGAAGATGCAATAAACGATGGTGTGCGTGAAGCCTATGAAATTGGGCATTTTCGTAAATCAGTGGTAGACCCTATTTCCAGGGAAAATACAAAGGACAACACGCCGGCAATAGTTCACTATTCTGTTACAGAGGGAAATAAACTGGAGCTTACAGTTTTGCCAAAGGGCTTTGGCAGTGAAAACATGAGCGAAATTGTTATGCTAACCCCTGCTGCCGGGCTTGAGGGAGCTCTTGATTTTATTGTGGATGTTGTTCGCAGAAAAGGTGCGAATGCGTGTCCGCCGCTGGTTGTGGGCGTTGGCATAGGGGGCACCTTTGAAAAATGCGCTCTAATGGCAAAGCATTCTCTTATTAGGGAGCTTGGCTCTGTTAATGAGGATAAAGAGCTTGCAGAGCTTGAAGAACAGCTTCTTGAGCGTATTAACGCTTTGGATATAGGTCCTATGGGGCTTGGGGGCAAGATTACCGCTCTTGGCGTGTTTATTGAAAAGCACCCAACCCATATTGCAGGGCTTCCTGTTGCTGTTAATATAATGTGCCATGCCCTTAGGCACGAGAGAGTTTTGCTTTAATTTCAAATTTTAAGAAAGGAGCGGTACCACGCGCAAAGACTTAGGTTATGTTATTTGTGCAAATTGGGTACTGCGTGGCGGTTAAAATGGAATATCATATTGATTTGCCAATAAAAGATGAGGATATTATAAGGCTGCGTGCCGGCGATATTGTATATTTAAGCGGCGAAATGTACACCGCCAGAGATATGGCCCATAAGCGGATAGTACAGCTTATGGAGCAGGGAAAGCCTTTGCCATTTAAGCTGGAGGGACAAACGGTTTATTATGTCGGTCCCTGCGACCCTAAAGAGGGCATGGCAATCGGTTCTTGCGGCCCTACTACCTCATACCGAATGGACAGCTTTACCCCAAAGCTGCTTGATGCCGGCCTTAAAGCCATGATTGGTAAAGGGGTTAGAAGCAATGAAGTTATACGGTCTATGGTTAAAAACCGCTGTATATATTTTAGCGCAACCGGAGGCGCAGCGGCTCTTTACGCATCGACTGTAAGCGAGAGCAAGGTTATTGCTTTTCCTGAGCTTCTCAGCGAGGCTGTGCGCAAGCTTACGGTTAAGGATTTTCCTGTAATCGTGGCTATAGACTGTAAGGGAAACAGCCTTTATAAATAAGGAGAATAAAACATGAATATTAAATTCAAACTCACAAAAAAGGATTATTGGAGCTATAATAATTTTTCAATTTTTCACGTTAAGAATATTATGCGTATTTTCATCGCTACCCCTGTGCTGGTGTTTACTCTTACCATACTTGCAGGATTGGTATTCAAGCTGGATATGCGGGTGTGCATGGCTGTTGCAATAGGACTTCCCGCATTTTATGTGCTTACAATTTATTTTCCAATGGCAAAGGGCGTTATGAAAATACCTGAGGACAAGCTTGTTGACCAAAGCATTGAAATTGATACCAATAAAAAGCAGATTATTCACACCTTTGGCTCTAAACACAAAAAATACAACAAAACAAATGTTATGCAGTTAAAACAGACAAAGACTCATATTTTTATTACTCTGCAATCATATTCCGCAATTATAATTCCATCCTCGCCGGATTACAGCTTAGACGAGGTTAAGGCAGAGCTGGATAAGATATTTAAGTAAGCT
>CAJUEF010000015.1:12231-13117 GCA_910585035.1 uncultured Christensenellaceae bacterium
CATTTAACGAACGCTTATTTTGTTTTGCAATAAAAGAAATTTTATTTAACAATTCCTGCTCAAATCTAATACCTGTTTGAATTTTATCTTTAATCACTATATCACCCCTTATATGATTTAATAATATTTGGTTTATTCGGAGGCTCTATGTATATAAAGTGCTTCAATCATAAAGCGCACACCATAGGAAAAGCCTTCCGCAAATACTTCTGCAATTTCATCAGGCACTAAATCAAAAAATTGACCAATTAAATTATCCACCTCCATTTTTAAGTCTTTATCAAGGATGTCCAGCTTTGCAAAAAGCTCTCGTTCCTCAATCAAAATACTTGTTTGCCTTTTCTTATATTCATCAAGAATTGGCTTCATTTGCTCTTGGGGAAAAACCCACCCATCGTAAAGTTGTTTTAATATGCTTTTCATTTTAATTCTTCCTTTCTTTGTTTTCTCTTCTTTTTCTTTTAGAAAAAAGAAAAAGAAGCAAAAAGAAAACCAATTAAAGTATACTCGTATTTCCAAACATAATTATACTCGGATATTAGTACATTGTCAATATTCGAGTATATATTTAAAATTATTATAAAATAGTAAAAGAGGTATTAAAATGATTAGTTATAAGCCATTTTTTGAAACGATGTCAGAAAAAAATATTACGTCCTATGCACTGTTTAAAAAAGGATTTTCAAAATCTACTTACTATTCAATTCAGAAGGGAAACAGTGTTAGTACAAACACTATTGATAAGCTATGTAGACTATTAGGTTGTTCTGTTTCGGATATTATGGAATATGTCGATGACAATAATTAAAAACAAATAAAAGCCCCATTTATATAAATGGGGCTTTTATTTATATTCACCATAATATGTTATTTCCTAATTAGTTTT
>CAJUEF010000015.1:13127-23969 GCA_910585035.1 uncultured Christensenellaceae bacterium
AAAACTACTTAATAATATCCACACCCATATAAGGTTTAAGAACGTCGGGAACGATTATTGAGCCGTCCTTTTGCTGGTAGTTTTCCATAACGGCTGCGACTGCACGTCCAACGGCAAGACCGCTTCCGTTAAAGGTATAGAGATATTTTGGCTTATCCTTAACGTCCTTTTTATAGCGCAAATTCATGCGGCGCGCCTGATAATCACCAAAGCATGAGCAAGAGCTGATTTCAACATATCTGCCGTAGGACGGCATATAAACCTCAATATCATAGGTCTTGCAGGAGGAGAAGCCAAGGTCGCCGGTGCAAAGACAAACAACTCTGTAAGGCAGGTTTAACTTTTGAAGCAGGGATTCAGCCTGATTTGTAAGCCTGTCAAGCTCCTCCTGATAGTTTTCAGGAGTGGTGAAATGCACGAGCTCAACCTTGTTAAACTGGTGCTGACGGATAAGCCCCCTTGTGTCTCTTCCTGCGCTGCCTGCCTCGGCTCTAAAGCATGCGGAATATGCACAGTAGCGCTGAGGCAAATCCTGCTCCATAACAATTTCGTCTGCAAGCATGTTGGTAACAGGAACTTCCGCTGTAGGAATTAAGAAGCTCTCGTTGTCGGAAAGCTTAAAAGCGTCAAACTCAAACTTAGGGAGCTGGCCTGTTCCTGTCATAGTTTTTCTGGACACGATATAAGGCGGTAAAACCTCAGTGTATCCGCTTTGTGCGTGAGTATCCATAAAAAAGTTTATAAGGGAACGCTCAAGCCTTGCGCCAAGACCCTTATATATATTAAAGCGTGCGCCGCTTATTTTTGCCGCATTTTCAGGGTCGAGAATACCAAGGTCTCTGCCTAAATCCCAGTGGGCCTTTGGAAGAAAATCAAAGGACGGCAAAACGCCGTATTTGCGTACTTCGATATTCTCCGTATCATCTGCGCCGATTGGCACGTCGGAAAGAGGTACGTTAGGGATGTTAAGCATGATGTCTCTGATTTCAATTTCAACATCCTTTAAAATATCGTCAATTTCTTTTATTTCATCTGCAATCATACGCATCTTGGTTTTAATCAGAGAAACGTCCTTGCCTTCTTTCATCATTTCAGGAATGGAATCGGAAACCTTGTTTCTCTCCGCCTTTTTGCTTTCTGTCTGGGAAATAAGGCTTCTGCGCCTTTCATCAAGGTCAGAAAGACGGTTTAAATCCAGCTCGCCGCCGCGGTTTTTTACGGCCTCAATAACTTCCTGCTTATTTGCCATTACGTACTTTAAATCTAACATTTTTTATTACCTCTTTCCTCATTGGTTTTATTTAACTAGTATTTTCGTTTTAAGCTTTTTTACATGGCTTCCGGCGCTTTAAGACCTATAAGGTATAAGCCGGAGCGAATGGTATCCCTCACTTTTTTGGTGAGTAAAATTCTTGCGGATGTCAGTGACGGGTCGTCGCTTATAATGCGGTTATCAAAATAAAATTTGTTAAAAGCGCTGCAAAGGGATATAAGGAAGCGGGATATATAGCATGGCTGATAATCCTTAGCCGCATTTTTAATAACGGCAGGATAGTTTTCCAGCAGCTTTATTATTTCCATTTCCTCATCGCCTGTAAGCAATGAATAATCTATATCTTTAATATCACTGTTTTGCTTTTTAAGAACGCTGCAGCACCGTGCGTGGGTATACTGGATATATGGCCCCGTTTCTCCCTCAAAGGACAGTACCTTATCATAACTAAAGACAATATCGTTAATGCGGCTTTGAGCAACTGCGCTGTAAACCACGGCGCCTATGCCCACATCCTTTGCCACAGCTTCTTTGTTTTCAAGGGTTGGGTTTTTCTCGTTTATGGTGGCAAGGGTTTTTTCAACCGCTTTATTCATAACGTCTTCAAGGAATATGGCTTTTCCTTTTCTTGTGGACATTGTTCCCTCCTCCATGGAGGTCATGCCAAATTCCACATGAACGCAGTTTTTGCTCCACTCGTAGCCCATGAGCTCAAGCACCTTGAATACCTGCTTAAAATGCAGGCTTTGCTGGTATGCCACAACGTAAAGATTTTTGTCAAAGCCGATTTCCTTTGCCCTGTAGGTAGCTGAGGCTAAGTCTCTGGTGGCGTAAAGGGTCGCGCCGTCCTTCTTTAATATAAGACACGGAGGCATGTTATAAGGCTCCAAATCCACCACATACGCTCCTTCGCTTTCTGTAAGCAGCTTCTTTTCCTTTAACTCGTCAATTACCGGCTGCATTTTATCGTTGTAAAAGCTTTCGCCATTATAACTATCGAAGGTAATATCCAAATCATTATATATACGCTCTACATCTTTTAAAGTGCGCTGTTTCATCCATTCAAAGATGGAAAGGGCTTCCTCGTCCTTGTCCTCGATTTTTAAAAACCATGTGCGGGCCTGTTCATCTAAGCCAGGGTCTTTCTCCGCTTCCTCGTGATACTTTACATAAAGGCGGTACATCTCGCGAATTCCTTCCCTGTCAATAACGGCTTTATCTCCCCATTTTTTAAAGGCAACAATCATTTTGCCGAACTGGGTGCCGTAATCGCCAAGATAGTTAATTGAATAGCAGTCGTACCCTAAAGTTTTGTAGATACGGTAAAGGCTGTGGCCTATAGCCGTGGTGGAAAGATGCCCGATATGGAAAGGCTTTGCAATGTTAATGCTGCTGTAATCTATTATAACCCTTTTGCCGCTTCCTTCATTGCTGCTGCCGTAATCCTCTTTCATAGCCTCTAAAACGTCTTTTACTCGCTGCTGCTTATTTATAAAGAAATTCAGATAGCCGTTAACGCTTTCCGTTCTTTCAATAAAAGGCAGATTAATTTTATCTTTAAGCTCGTCTGCAATTAAATTCGGAGCCTTTTTCATAGTGCGGCTAAGTTTAAAGCAGGGATATGCGAAATCAGCCAGTCCCGCTTTTTTTGGCGACTCAATTTGTTCTATTTCAAAACCGAGAATTTTTTCCAGCTCTGCTTTTATCTCTTGTCTGTAATCCATATTACTCTCCAACATTTCTAAAATATCACTATATTATATTAGTATAACATTTTACGGTAAATCTAACAATATTATTTTTTCTAACCTTTATTTTTTGTCTTATAAAAGCAAACATCCCATTCAAAAGAACGGGATGTTAATTTATTTATGAAATTTTTGAGCGGCTTATTTTTTAAGCTCCAAAAGGTCTTTTTTGGTTTTTTCATTCTTGCGTTCTTTATCCGTCATAAGATAGAGCACGGGAACTATTATCATGGTAAGTACCGTACCAAAGATAAGTCCGCCGGATACGAAAATTGCAAGGGGCTGAAGCATTTTTGTTCCTTCGCCAATACCTATAGCCATAGGCACAAGACCAAGAATAGTTGTCAGTGTTGTCAGTAAAATTGGGCGCAGACGAACCTCGCAGGTGCTTATTATTGCAGGTATCATATCCATGCCATCTGTTCTTCTAAACTGGTTTATAGTATCCACAATCAATATGGCGTTGTTTACAATGATACCTATAAGCATAAGCATACCCATTAAAACAGGAATGCTCATAGGCATTCGCAGCACAGCAATTAACAGAAAACCGCCGGTAAATGAAAACGGAATGGAAACCATGATAATAAGCGGCTGTTTAAAGGATTCAAACTGGGCTGCCAAAATCATATATATAAGCACAACGCCTACAAAAATAGCAAAGAGCATTTGGTTCATAGCTTCCATAAGTTCTTTTGTTGCTCCTGTAAAATCAACTTTGTAGCCGGAAGGCATTGCCATTTGACCTGTAATTTCCGTAATTTTGCTTTGAGCTTCACCCACTGTAATTCCGTCTACTTCCACATCAAAGGATACGCTTTTTATTTTGTTTATTTTATTTATTGTTGCAGGAGAAGTTTTCTCCGTTAGTTCTGCAACGTAGGATAACGGAATAAGCTGTCCTGTCAGCGTGGCAAGGCGCAGACCCCGAAGGGCCTCTATTGATTCCGTGCTGTTTGTATCGGTTTTCACAGTAACGTCTATTTCCGTACCTGAAAGAGAATATCTGGTTGCGGTTGTGCCCTTTTGATAAGAGCTTATTGAGGTGGCAACAGTTGCGGTTGTAAGACCGTAAAGAGATGCTTTATCATTATCAATATCCACATGTATATATGGCTGTCCTTCTTCATAGCTGTGAGTAACCTTGGTTATGTAGCTTTCCTGTTGCAGCCTGTCAACAATGGAATCAGCCAGTTCTTTTAAGGTTTGCAAATCCAGTCCGTCTAAATCAAAGGTAACGGTTTGAGTACCGGACATACTGCCCATCATTGCGCTGGCACCGTTATTTGAAACGGTAACGCTGCCGCTTGGTATGCAGGAAAGGGCTTCTTTTTCCAGCTCTTTTGAAATGTCGTTTGCTGATTTGCCAATATCGGAAAGTTCTTTTGTGTTAACTGTTACGCTTAAAGACCCGGAGGACATTAAAGGATCACCGGAAGAGCCAACACTTGTATGATAATCCTCCACATAATCTATTTGTTTAAGCCTTTCTTCAAGACTATGAGCATAACTGTCAATAACCTCGAGCTTTGTGCCGTGCTCTGTTTTTACAGAAATTGTAAAGGAATTTGAATCCATGCCCGGCATAAGTTCAAGACCGGAAGTAAATCCAAATACAACGCTAATAAGGGAAAAGACAACGGCAAAGATAACAGACGTCATTCTCTTGTTAAGGGACCATTTAAGCCCTCCAATATATTTATCACTGCCTTTGATTTTGCCGTTTAGCTTAATTTTGTTATTATCACTTATAAACATGGCTGCAAACATAGGAATAACGGTAACGGAAACCAGCAATGAACAAAGGAGGGAGACTGTGATTGTAAGCGCCAGGTTAGAGAGCCAGTCACCTATAAGGCCGCCGGTGAACACTATAGGGAGGAATATGGCAATATTGGTTATGGTAGATGCGAAAACTGCCATTGCAACCTCTTTTGTGCCTTTAATTGCAGCTTCTATACGGCTTTCACCAAGCTCTATATATCTAAATATGTTTTCAATAACGATAATGCTGTTATCAACAAGCATACCGACAGCAAAAGTGAGACCGCCAAGGCTTAGCAGGTTAATTGTGATATTCAGCATATAAAGGAAAGTAAAGGTGGCTATTATTGATACAGGCATGGCTATGCCTACAATTAGAGCCGTCTTTATATCCTTTAAGAAAACCATGAGCACAATTACAGCAAGGATGACTCCCATTATTGCACTGTCTAAAACATTTTTTATGGAATCGCTTATAAAGGTACTTTGGTCCTGAGTTACATATGTATGAAGTCCGGGATTTTGTGTTTCTATTTCTTTAAACTTTTCTTTTATTGCATTTGCAGTTTCAATTATGTTTGCAGTGCTTTCCTTGCTAAAGGTTAAAGAGATTCCCGCTTTACCGTTGCTGCGGAAAATAGAGCTCGGTTCCTTATCAGTAAGGCGCACTGCTGCCATATCCTTAAGGCGCACTGAAGTGCCTGTGGTTTGAGAAACAAGATTGAGGTTTTCTATTTCCTCAATACTTTTAAACTTGCCGTCTACTTTTAGGTTCATGTTTAAATCACCCTTAGAGGTGATACCGCCGGGAAGGGAAACATTTTCTGCCTGAAGCTGCTGAATAAGGCTGTTCATTGCAAAACCGTATTGCATCAGCTTATCCTGATTTACCGTTATTTCAACGTGGTTGATAACGCCGCCGCTTAATGACACAGAAGATACGCCTTCGGTGGATTCGAGCATAGGTAAAATAGTGCTTTGCATATATCTGTAAAGCTCAGCCTGTGTCATAGTGTCATGGGATACTGACGCCATGATTACAGGAATTTGTGTTGGGTCAATGGAAAGTATGGTTGGGTCAGAAACGCCGTCAGGAAGCATTGGCATAACCACGCTTATATACTGGTCCATTTTATATGTTGAAGAATCCATATCCACGTCATCCTCGAACTGAACCACAATAAGGCTTGTTCCGTCAGAAGAACTGCTTTGTATAGCTTTTACTTTTGGCACCCGGGAAATAGCTGTTTCAAGATTAGAAGTTACAATGGATTCTACTTCTTCCGGTCCGGCGTCATAACTTGTCATAACTACGGCAATGGGCATATTCATAGAAGGAAGCATATCAACAGGTGTTCTTGTGTAGGACACTATACCAAAGAACACCAGTGAAAGAATTAGCATAATGGTGGTAACAGGACGTTTTACCGCCATTTCATATATTTTCATTTAATTAGTTTCCCCCTTTTCTTCAAGGGAGAAAACAGGAGCCCCGTCCCTAAGTGAGGAAAGATTACTGGTTATAACCATATCTCCTGCATTAACGCCGGAAAGAACTTCAATATTGCCGCTTGCATCTTCGATGCCTGTTTCTACATTTGTTTTTCTAGCAACGCCGCCTGAGTTTATATAAATATAGGAAGTGCCGTCGTCATTTTTTAATATACCGGAGGACGGAATATAAACAGTGTTATCTTTTTGAGTTACAGGGAAGGAAGCCTTTACAAAAAATCCCGGCTTAATTTCATGATCAGGATTTTCTATTTCTACAGTCACCGGATACATTCTCGTTTGCATATCAGGGCTTGGAGCAACAGAAGTAACTTTACCGGAAACTTTGCGGTTATCAAGAGCTTCAATGGTTATATCAATGTTATCGCCTGTTTTAACTTTTCCTACCTGAGTGTCAAGCATATTAACAGTTAACAAAACACTATCCATATTAACTATGGTAAGTGGGATTTGTGAAACGGGATAAGAGCCGACGGTTATGTCATAAGTGCCTATTATTCCTGAAATAGGCGCATATACTTTGTAATTTTTTATTTGAGCGTCAATAGCTTTAATACCCTCCTTAGCTATATTAACCTGTCCGTCTGCCTGAATTTTTTGACCCTTTAAGGTTTTAAGGGAGCTTTCAAGCTGGGTTATTGCAGATGACAGCTGATCTGCGGAGGTTACCATTGTTTCAAGGTTATCAAACAGAGGATTGGTAATTCCAAGGGCTTTTATTTTTGCTAGTGCAGGTTTATAATTGCCGGCCTTTAACTCTTTTTCTATTGCGCTTTTAGCAGGATTACCTTCAAGCGCTTTGCTAATAGGCTGAGTAAGTGCAGCCATTTGTTTTTCAAGTGCAGCTTTTGAATTTTTGGCATTGGTTATTTGTTTGTTTGTATCTGATATCATTGTATTAGTGTAATCAGCGCTTGCTTTTGCTGCGTTATACTGCGCCTTTGAAGCGCCTTTTTGTACTGCTGCGTCTTTAGAATCCATTGAAAAAAGGAGCTGCCCTTCTTTTACTACAGAACCAACTCCTACATTGGAGGAAATGACCTTTCCGGGCTGGGAAACAGTTACTATTACTTCAGATTTGGCTTTTAAATTACCGTCAAAGGTCATGGTGCTTGTGACTGTACCTACTTTGGCCGGGGTAGCTGCCACAGCAGTTGCGGTTATTGTGGCGTCACTGGCAGTTTGTTGACTGCTGCATCCTGCCGCTGCAACAAGGGATAATACAGCAAATGCAGCAATTAATTTTTTCATTTGATGAACACTTCCTTTTATAAATATAACATTTATATAAATATAGTTTTAATGCCACAAGTATAGCACTGTTTATTATAAGTGTAAAGCATTTTACGTTTAGATTTAAACTTGTTTTTTCTCTTATAAAATGAAAAAATATGCAAAAAGGAAATTTTAATACAGTTTTAGTTTTTCATGCTGAAATTTTATTCGACTTTTAAATATTTGATTATAATCTGGCAGCAAATAAGACAAATGAATAAAATTATTTAATATGGAAATAATATCCGCATAAAGAGGCATGCGCGCTGATTTTACCTCTTAGAATTATAAAAACACAATAATCAAAGGGGAAGTAAAATGAGAAAGCTAATTGCAGTTTTTATGCTGCTTACTATAACCATTCTTGGAGGATGCACTAAAAATGAAAATGAGGGAATTCTTAGGCTGCATGTAATTGCCAATAGCAATTCTGCTTTTGACCAAGCGGTTAAATTAAAGGTTAAGGATAAAGTGAGCGTTATAATGGCGGAAAAAGGAATTACCACATATGAGGAAGCTATTAAAATTGCTTTAAACGAACAGGATATGATTTTACAAACAGCCAATCAAGTTCTTTTAGAAAATGGCGCGGATTATGTAGCGGATATGGAGGTGGGCACATACCATTTTCCGGAAAAGACTTATGGTACGGCTACATTTAAGGAAGGAAATTACAATGCGGTGAGACTAAAGCTGGGCGAAGCTAAGGGCGAAAATTGGTGGTGCGTTATGTTTCCTCCTATTTGCTTTATTGATTCAGGAAGCGGAGACTGGGACCTTGGAGCTGAAGAAAATGTGGAATTTAAGTCCTTGCTTGCCGCGGTGATAAAATAGCCTTTGTAAAATATTTAAAATATCATCTTAATTTATACATATAAAATAAATATCTATGGAAAGGAAAACTTATGTATAAGGCAATATTAATAACTCTTCTTTTGCTTATGTGTCTTGGGGTTATAGTTAAAGCTGAACCTTTACCTCTGGTTCCCGGAGCGACGTATACCCAGCAAAGTACACAAACTAAAGAAACGCAGTTACAAGAAACAAAAAAGGAACAAGAGGAAACAAAAAAGGAAGATTTACAAAGCACGTCTGAAAGTGCTAAGGAAAATGATGTATCAAAGAGCACTGCTCAAAAGGATCAGCAAGCTGCCGCAGGAAACGGAGGAAATTCCGGTGTAATATCAGCTATTGAAGCTGTGAATAGTAAGTGGTTTGCATTAGAAAGTAAAGAAGACGGAAAGGCAAAAGCTCTTGCCGCTGCTGTTGAACAGGCGGGGAATTACCGTGACAGAGCCCATATGTCTTCATTATTTATAAAAGCAAAACAAGAGCTTTCAGCTACAGGTCAGTACAGTGCAGACAGTATACGGGGGGCGCTGGATGCACTTATGGGATGGGACTTTTCATATGGAACCTATAAGTAGAAAGGAAAAGAAAATGAAAAAAGTACAGGTGCCTATTATATTACCTTTTTTATTGATTGTGGTAATAGCAACACTTACAGGTATTCTTGGATACTCCTCATTAACAAGCAAGGGCGACAGCAGCGACGCTCCTAAAACCCAGCAGGTACAGAGCAATACTGAAGCTGAAATAAATATGTCAGGAGTACATGGGAGCCTTACAGGGACTAAAGCTAAACTGGATGCCATGTATGCTGTGCAAAGCACCTTTAAAAAGGGAGAATATCTTTTAGGTGCTGCAAATGAGTTGAAAGTTGTGGGAGCTTATTGCAGCTCCAAGGAGGAAAATCTTCGCCAATTTTCAGCAGGCATAAGCAGAAGCCTTGAAAATATAGGTCAAAAGCTATCCTGTGGCGGCGAGTTATCTGAAGTGGACAGCAATAATTTATCTGAAATAGTAAAGGCAGTTGATAAAGCTATATTAACATCAACGAAAGCAAGAGACGAGAACAATAACGATTACTTTAGAGGTGAATTTACGCTTCCTGTAATTGAAATAAAATCCGGCACCGGAATATCTAGGGAAAATGCTGATGAAGCTGCAAAAACTGTTTTGGACACTGCAGAATATAAAGAAGAAAAGGACAGGTTTTATTCTTATGGCGGAGATAATTATTTACTGGAGGTATCAAAAGACGATGGCTCCGTTATGTACAGAATGACCGGTTATGAGCTGCAAGAGGCAGAGCTTACAGAAGAAAAGCTCAAAGAGGCGGCTGATAAGGCAAAAACACTTTTGAAAGAAAAAGGCTTTGGTGATACTGTTTTGTTCCAGTGGCAGGCGGCGGGAGGAGAAATATCAATGACTCTTTATCCTGTGCAGGGGGATGCTGTTTATATGAACGCTCCTTTTGGTGTGGTTATGTCTATTAACGACGGCGCTCTTTTGGGGCTTAGAACCTCTGTGTTTACAGCATTAAATATAGAAGACAATGAAAAATTGCTGGGAGAGCTTAATAACAATTATAAGGACAAAAATTATATAGTTAAAGCATTAAATGAATATGGAGCAGCTTGTTATGCAGTTTCCTATAACATGGGTGGAAGTGAATATATTTCCTTGTGGCAGATTGCTTCTTCAAGAGAGATAAAGCTTTCAAAAATGCTTAATACGGTTCATGGAAGAATATTGTCTGATATAGATTTATAAAGTAATTTTATTTTGAAATGTGGCGTTTATTATTCTTGACTTGCCTGTCTTTTATTCTATAATGGATAATGAAGTAAAGATATTAGGAGAGTAAAAGGGTATGGCGACAAAGTTTATATTTGTGACTGGCGGTGTGGTATCCTCTTTGGGTAAAGGGATAACCGCAGCTTCTATAGGCAATTTGCTTAAGAGCAGAGGCTTAAAAATATATATGCAGAAGTTTGACCCGTATATTAATATAGATCCAACTAATATGAGCCCTTTGCAGCACGGCGAAGTGTTTGTAACTCAGGATGGTGCGGAATGTGACCTTGATGTGGGTCACTATGAAAGATTTATAGATGAAAACTGCAATAAATACAGCGACCTTACCACCGGACGTATATATTGGAGCGTGCTTACTCAAGAGCGCCGCGGTGAATTTAATGGGGGGACTGTTCAGGTAATTCCTCACATAACCAATGAAATAAAAAGGCGAGTACTTATTAACACCAAGGGAGAGTGTCCGCCCGATGTTATTATAACTGAAATCGGCGGAACTGTCGGCGATATAGAGTCTACGCCTTTTTTAGAGTCTATAAGGCAGCTTAAAAGTGATGTGGGAAGCGAAAACGTGCTTTATATTCATGTTACTCTGCTTCCATATCTTGGCAA
>CAJUEF010000015.1:23979-37588 GCA_910585035.1 uncultured Christensenellaceae bacterium
GTTTCTTCGTCCACCTGACCTTAGTGCCTTACTTAGAAGCGGCAGGAGAGGCAAAAACAAAACCTACCCAGCACAGCGTTAAAGAGCTTCGGGCTGTGGGTATTCAGCCTGATTTTATTGTCAGCAGATGCGAAACCCAAATTCCTGAGGATGTAAAAAAGAAAATTGCTCTCTTTTGCGATGTAAATAAAGAAAACGTTATTTCAAATGTAGACTGCGATACTCTTTATGAAGTGCCTCTGTTGCTTCATAAAGAAGGTTTTGATAAAAAAATAATAGAACATTTAGGATTAGATGCCGGTGAGCCTGATCTTAGTGCGTGGGAAGCCATGGTGGAGCGCATTAAGCACAGAGATAAATCAGTTAAGGTTGCTCTTGTTGGAAAATACACAGGTCTACCGGATGCATATCTAAGCATAGTAGAGGCGCTTAACCATGCAGGTGTTGCCAATGACGTCAATGTGGATATAGATTGGATTCTTTCCTCTGATTTGGACAAGGCTTCTAAAGAACAGGTTGCAAAAAGGCTTAAAGGGGCAAAGGCTGTTATAGTGCCTGCGGGATTTGGCGATAGGGGTATTGACGGCATGATAAACGCTATTACATATGCCCGTGAAAATAACATTCCTTTCCTTGGAGAAGGGCTTGGCATGGAGCTTGCGGCAGTTGAGTTCGCAAGAAATGTTTTAAAGCTTGAGGATGCATGGAGCGCTGAGAATAATCCTGAGTGCAAAAACCCTGTTGTGCATATGCTTCCTGTTATTCCAAGTGATGATGTTGAAGTTATGACTACAATGCGTCTTGGAGCTGCGCCTATTAATATAAGAAAAGGAAGTGTTGCTCACAAAATTTATGGAGCGGATAGTATAAGCGAGAGGCACAGAAACAAGTTTGGCATTAACAGAGATTATGTTGATGTACTGGAAAAGGGTGGTATGAAAATTACGGGAGAAAATCCTGAGGATTTAACTGTGGAAATTCTTGAGCTGCCTGATAATGATTATTTTATCGGAGTTCTTTATCATCCTGAATTCAAGAGCAGACCTAAACGTCCTCATCCTCTTTTTGACGGGCTTATAAAAGCAGCTATGAAATAGCTTTACTTATTAATCCTCCTAATCTATAAGATTAGGAGGATTTTTTGTTATGAATTGTATTTAAACTTATGAATATAAATTTATAAATATACAAAACTGCATTAATATTTTGTTAGTATATCTTTAGTAAATTATTACAAATAAAATAGTAGATGATAATAAAAATGTTTATAAAAAGCTTGCATAAACGCATTGACATTAATGTTAATAAGTGGTAAGATTTATTTATAAAATAAAACAGAAACATTTATATTCAATTTAAAAAATAATTCATACTGTTGAAAAATGCTATAAATTAAAGGGTTTTAGATAATGCAGGCAAGTATATAAAACCAATTTAAATTTTTGGAAATTAAAGTTCGTATAAATTTTTTTATGAATTTCCTTGCGTAAACGCAAGTTATAAATTTGTAAAAATATGTTAACGGAAAGTTGGTTAAATGATACATTAATTGTAAAACAGGTAAATAAGGCTTTTAATTGTATAAAATATATTATAAAAAAAGATATATATGAATAAATATTAAGCATGGAGGAGTAAAAGTGGATAAAGAAAGGTTAAAACAATATCCTCAGTTGGTAAAGGAGTTAGAGGAGTTGAATTTCAGAATAGAGCGCATGGAGGCTAAATGTGAATATAGTTCTGTTATTTTATATGACATGCCAAAGGGAACCATTTCCCATGATTATTTAGACAAGCTTGCTGATTTGAAAATGCTTAGAGAACGCTTAAGAGCAAAAATACTATGTGAAATTGTTGCAATTGAAAAATTCATTTCCGATATAGAGGAAAGCAGGGTAAGGCTTATATTTAGATATAGATATATTGACGGTATTACTTGGGATGATATTGGGGAAAAGATGGATTACAGCCGTATACAAATAATACGCATACACGACGCTTATATGAAAAAGAGCTTTTAAAGCTCTTTTTTGTTGTGGTTTAGATGTTTTTTGACATTATTAAACATGGTATTAAATGATACTGCCATATGTGTTATTATGCTAATGTGAAAAAAAGAAAAGAGCCTAGCGATGCAATATGACATTAGCCTGGTTCTTTTTTATTTTTCTTATTAGCTAAATAAGAGAAAACTTAAAAATTGCAACAGGGGAGGTGAATAAATTGGCAACATCTACAATTAATTTTCTAATTGTTTGCGGGACGTTAATAGTGCTTTCATATATAGCCAGCCGCGCAAAGCATGATTAAAATATATTTAAGCGACAGCATTATTCGTATATCCGGGCATGCAGGATATGCGGATATGGGGAAAGATATTGTTTGCGCCGGAGTTACGGCGCTTGTGCAAAC
The DNA here is from genome assembly GCA_910585035.1 of uncultured Christensenellaceae bacterium. Classification (GTDB taxonomy): domain Bacteria; phylum Bacillota; class Clostridia; order Christensenellales; family MGBC116941; genus MGBC116941. The sequence continues at coordinate 26,392 of CAJUEF010000015.1, forward strand.
TCTTATAAAATCTATTGAGGATTTAACAACAGATAAAATTGAATATGAAATATTGCCGGGGAAAGCCTGTGTAAAGTTGGGGAATTTATCAAAAGAAACAAAGCTTTTGATAAATTCTTTTTTTAAAGGCGCTGAATTAATAGCAGATGAATTCCCTGGATACGTGGTGCTGTCCAGGCGTGGAGGACTTTAAAAGCTACGGAGATAGTCAAGCATTGAGACATTAAACTATGGAGGTATGTTATGAACAATAAATTATCATTACAGTTATTTTCTAAAGACGTTGAAAAAATAAAAAAACTTAAAGAAATAAAAAATGATTTCTATAAAACTGTAGGAAAAGAGAGCAGGCATTTCTATACGGACGCAGACGTAGATAGAATTATACGCCGCAAGCGTGCTTTGTGGGAAAAAAAGCTAAAGAAAAAATCTTATGAAAAGACAAGGATTATGGAAATTAAAAATATTAGAAAAAGTGTGGAAAGGCTTTATAAAAAAGAAATTATTAATGAAGCTGCAAATAAAGCTAAAGAAATTCTTAATAGTGAGGGTGTTTACACATCAGACAGGCTGCTTTTTAAGCTTGTCTCTTATGATGAAAAGGAAACAAAAGATACTATTGACGAATTGATTAGTCTTGTCAAAAGGAGCGCAAAAAAAGAAAATAATTAAAAACGATGATAAGTAAATTAATTATGGAAACAAGCTTGTTAGAATTCATTTAAAAAAGGAGTATTCATGGCATATAAACAATTTAATATGGCGGATTTAATTGCCGCAATTCAAAATAAAATACAGGATAAAACCGGCATTTTGTGTTATGACAGCATGAATGATAACGCTTCCCGTCCCTTTTATTTTGCCGAAGCAGTGGAAAAGCGACCTGTGTCTTCCAAAACAATGTACACAGATGCAGTTACCGTTGCTATACATGTTATGGCAAGTAAGGACGGAACGTCTGCAGACAGATATAAATTAATTCAGCAGATGGAAGAGGCGCTGACAGAGGACATTGAACTTCAAGGAGAGTTTGACCTTATTATGCAGACGAATTGCGGAATAACACCGATGGACACAAAGGAAATAAACGGAATTACCAAAATAAACGAAGAGCACACCGTAGTATCATATGAATTTATTATTGGCTACGGATTTAAGTGTAAAATTTAAGGAGATGAAAAAATGAATAAATTACAATTATTTGCATACGACAATAACGCATATTGCGGATTTTCCGGATCATCTGCGAGGGCAGTGGCCGGTAAGGATATTTTAATGGCTATTTATAATGAGGACGGTTCAAAGCTTATTGCTGTAAGCGGTCAGCAAGGGCTCACCATTAACCGCTCTGCCGATTCCATTGAAATTACATCAAAGGATACACAAGGCGGATGGAAATCTAAAATTGCCGGCATGAAAGAATGGTCTATCGATAACAGTGGTATTTATGTTGTTGGTGATGAGAGCCACTCTTTGCTTTCTCAGGCTTTTGAAAATTCAGATCCCGTATGTGTTAAGATTATTAACGGAAAAACCAAAAAAGGAATGTTTGGAGGACTTGCCGTAATTACTGATTATCCCCTTGAGGCGCCTTTTGACGATTCAATGACATATTCCATTACCCTAGAGGGTATGGGAGCTTTGGTTGACCTTTCAAAAAATCCTTTAGACATTGATACAATGCCTGAAGGAACTGACAGCATTAAACCTCTTACTGCTGTATCTGTTGCCGGACAGACCGTAGGTAACACCTTAATATATGTAAACCCAGTTAAAGAAGATGGAAATGTATACAAATATAGAAGTGACGGAGAATTTCCTGCATATGATGAGGATTGTTCAGCTGATACCCAGTGGAATGGAACAGAAGAAATTACGGCTGCTACAGGTCAAAAGCTGATTATCATTGAATGTGACGCAAACGGAAAAGCTCGCAAGGCATGTGCAGTTACAGTTACAGCCAAGAACTAGGAGGCATATATGTTTGAAATAGACGGAAAGACTTATGAACTAAAATATAATCTTAAAAGAATAGAAATGATTGAAAATGCCACAGGCTCGCCAACTATGGCGGAAATGCAAAAGAACAAAGGGATGTTGGGAATATCACAGCTAAAAACCTATGTTGCTTTTGGACTTAAAGAGCAATGCGCCGACACCCTTGTGGACGTTAAAAAGGGCATGAAGATGGCGGAAGCGCTGCTTGAAAACGAAGGCTATATAGCCATTAACGGGGCTGTTCTTACAGCTCTTGAAAGAGACTGCCCTTTTTTCTTCCTGGGCGCTTAATAGATTTTGAATATTTAAGTTCAGAGCCGGATAACGAATATGCAAAAATAGCGGAGCCTTATCAAAGCGATATGGACTTCGCTTTTTTTGCTGTTAATTTTGGTTATTCAAAATCTGATTATGAGGCGCTTACAAAAAGAGAAAGGGCATTTATTTATAAGGCTTGGGAAAATAAAACCGTAATGGAAAGCAGCCTTATTTACAGTGCGGTTTTTACTGCAACTTATAATGTGAACCGTCCTAAACAAAAAAGGCCGTTAAAGCTTTGGAAAAAGAATGTTATAAAGAAAGCTGATATTGAAATCATTGATGAAAATCTTAATGTTATAAAGTCTGTGGACAGAGCAGAAGGCAAGGGATGGATAAACAAAATTTATAAAACAATTGGGTTAAAGTTACCGGAAAGGAGGGATAAAAGTGGCTAATAATAATACAAATATTAATACAAGTATTACAAACATGAATATAAATGTTAATAGCAATGAATTTCTTCAGGCTATTGACGGTGTAGAAAGAAAAATGGAAAGCTTTTCTGAGAAAGTACAGAGCTTTCGTACAAAGATAGAGGACATTGGCAGCTCTTTTCAGACGGTTATACAAAAATCTCAAGAGCTTAAAAGCAATTTTGACGCATTGCCCCAGGTTATGAACAGCGATATGTCAGGTGGGTTTGGCGCTTTGCTGGAAGCTATATTACCCATTGCAAGCAATATCTGGGATATTGGAAACGGGATTAAAGACGCTATTCAGAATATAAGCGGACTTATGGATACAATTTCTTCTTTTGGAGGAATAAAGGAGATGTTTTCTTCAATATTCGGAGCTATAAGCACGCCCGTTGGGATTGCCGTTATAGTGATAACCTCTCTTATAGCGGCTTTTGCTTATTTAATGTCTACAAATGAAGAATTTAGAAACTCTATTATGAATACACTTTCAGTTATAGGAGAATCCTTGCAGCCTGTTTTTCAGGTGTTTTCAGAAATTATAATGCAAATAGCAGCAGTGCTTGGAAATCTGCTAAACAATGTGTTACAAATGTTAGCACCGGTGCTTATTCAAATTGTTGAAATTATCGGGCAGGTTGTTGCTGGTGTAGCTCCGCTTATTGTTCAGCTTATAAACCAGCTTGCGCCTATAATAATTTTGATAATTTCAACAGTTTCAGAGATAATATCCACACTTTTGCCGCCGCTGATTGAAATAATTAAAGTAATAATGGATACGGTCAGCGCGCTTATTGAGCCTATCATGAGCATTGTTACCACTGTTGTAGACGTAATATCATCTATTATTAGCGCGATAATGCCGATTATAACCTTTATTGCGGAAATTATAGGAAGCGTTATGGGAATTATAGCGCCTATTATAGGTTTTATTGCAAATATTATTGGCAGCATTGTTAAGGTGGTTGTGCCTTTAGTAAGTATTTTTGCTGACATTTTCAATGCGATTTTTTCCAAGGTGTCATCTATTATGGGGCGTGTAAAAGACTTTATTACAGGAGTATTCGATGGCATAAAAGGAGCGTGGAGTGGACTTACCTCTTTTGTGTCAGGAGTATTTTCAGGGGTAGGAGATGCTGTTAATTCCCTTGTGTCAAAGGTTAAAGGATTTGTAAACGGCGTTATATCAGGAGTGAACTCTGCTATTGGCGTTATTAACAAAATTCCACACGTAAGCATTAGCCGCATACCATATTTGCTTCACGGAACGGACAACTGGCAAGGCGGCTTTGCGTACATGAATGAAGGGGGAAGAGGCGAGCTTACTTATTTGCCTAACGGTTCCCAGGTTATTCCCCATGACATAAGTGTAAAGTACGCAAAGGAAGCTGCAAAAAATGCGTCATCCATTGAATCTCTGGATTTAAGCGGAATTATGGAGGGAATGGCTATTCAGGTTATTAACAATACAAGTATTGACGGAACTCCTTTAAAGGAAGCTATTTCTAATTATACAATACGCAAAATAGGAAACCAGCAAAGGGCTGTTTTAAGAGCTAAGGGGGCATATTAATGGAAAACTTTTTTAATTCTCAAAAGCTTATGCAAAAATGTGAAATTGAATTTAAAGGCGAAGTAGGAAAACAACATGGTGTTTTTCTTTATGACTATCCTGAAGTTGCACAGGCAAAGCAAAGATATGAAAGTTATGTAATTCCGGGCAGAAACGGTGAACTAATCAGAAAAGAAAATGCAATGGGGAATATTACAATTTCCTGCACTTTTTCTGTAATTGCAGACAGGTTTGCTGACAGAATAAGAGACTTAAAAAGGTGGCTCTCGGGAAGCGGAAAACTGACTTTATCCGAAGCGCCTGATTATTTTTATAATGTGCTGCTGGTGGAACATGAAGGTATTGAAAGAGAAGTTAAAAAATACGGACGCTTTACCGTAGCCTTTGTTTGTTATCCGTATGAATTCAGGAAAGACGGCATGGAGGAATACAACATTAGCGAGCTTAAATACAATCCTTATGACGAGTGCAAGCCTATTTACAGGATAAAGGGAAACGGCATGTGTACCCTTAGTGTTAACGGAAAAACAATGAGGGCGAATGTTGGCCAAAACCTTAATATAGATACGGAAATGATGACTGCTTACCGCATTGACGGAACGATTATGAACACCGCAGTGACGGGGGATTATGAAAACTTATGGCTGAAAAACGGTGATAATACTATTTCTCTAACAAGCGGCTTTCAGTTAAAAATTGTGCCAAGATGGGGATATAAAGCGTAATATAATACCGGCTTTTATTATATGATTATTTCGCCGCATATAGATTATAAGTTAAAAAGCCGTTAATTGAATAGATTGCAAAAAAAGAGCTTACATATTGTAAGCTCTTTTTTTATTTTGTGTTTATTAAAGTGAAAATTAAAAAGCAGCTGCAAGAAAATAAATTACTTTTGAAACATCAGCCAGTAGCCTACGCCGTTATCTGCAATAGCATACATATCGCAGGACTCAAGACAAACAGGCTTTGTTCCTCGTTCCCCGGGAACTCCAAGGACAGACACATTGCTTCCGTCTACCACAATTCTTCCAACTATGTAATGCCAGTTTTTATCAGGATACTGAACCTTCCACCAAACTCCGTCCCACCTATTTTTAAACGGATTTATAAAATCGCAGTATTTGCCCTGCGCCTGCTGGATTTCCAGTGGTATGTTTATCTTTTCAGGTATATCTTTGTTTACAACGGTTATGTTTCCTGTAGAGGTTTTAATACATGTCTGTCTTATTTCCTCGGTTACAGGCACCTGAGTACAGGTATCTCCGCAGGTGTTTGCAAAAGCCGCCACTTCTCTTGTCAAATTCTCATGAGCGGTATTAACGGTTTGGTTTTGCTCTTTAGGCTCAGTGTTTGCGGGTATATTAAAATTAAGGGCTGCTGCCATTTCATTTTTAAGGTCTGTCGAAACTGAAATGTTTTTAGGGGCTTTTGTTTCTTCTTTATGAATGTTGTTGTTAAAAACAGGCTCTGTTATTGCAGCTTCTTTTACTATTGTTTCCTGCACTGCTGCTTGATTTGTCGGAGCAGTATCTACAGATGAGTATGAAGCCGGAAGTGTTCCGCTTTCCATTTGTTTTAAATAATCCATAAGCTCTCTGTTATCTGCCTTTGGCGTTTCCGGCTGTGATGGAGGTGGTGTTGATTGTTTTGCAGATGAACATCCGCAATCCGCCATTTCTTCATTGCCTGAATACATGTCCATAGCTATAATGCTTTTAAGCTTGGAAGTGCTAAGGCGAGCTTTGTTAATTGAGCCTTCCATTAAAAACTCAATAAACATGCCGTTACGGCTTGCAATAATACAAGCGGTTAAATTTGTTACCGGACGCAACAGTTTCATTTTTTCTTCCAAAGGCATCATTTCATACTCATATGTTTTAGGATTAAACAGTATAAGCGCCAAATTATTTTCTTTAGGTCTTATCTTAAATTTTACAAAAATGTCTGAGGAATCATTGCTGCCAACAATAGTTACAATTGCAGCAAGGCGTCCGTTTTGACGGAGCGGATAGATTCTTTTATATTTTATCATAGCATTCTCCTTTATTACCATCAGACCTTTTAATTATAGATATTATCAGGGATGATGGTATTATTGATGATATAATTTATGAAATAAATTCATGTAATATGCAGATGTAAATTAAATGCCTTATATTTGACAAGATATTAATTTTTAATTACAATTAATTAAGAAATGCAGGAGGGGATTATGTTTAGAAAAAAGAAGCAAAACGTGCCTTACCTGTTTACTACTAAGCGCAGATCAAGGGGGAAAAGAAGAGGCAATAAAGAATTTAATCCAAAGCCTTTTTTAATTGTCCTTGGATGCTTTGCAGGAATTGGCGCGCTGTTTTTTTCGCTGCCAAAGGTTTATGCAAATCCTTTTAAGAAGGTAACCATAGTTGATGGATACGGCGAATATACTCTGCTTACCAAAGCAAGCACAGTTGGAGAAATATATAAAAGCGGAATATTAAACTTAAAGGAAAGCGACAGCACCGTAAGTTTGGATACTCCTGTAAACAGCGGCATGACTGTTTATGTAGACCGTTCTATTGTGGTGAATGTGATTTCAGGCGGAACTAATATAAAGTTAAGAACAAAAAACGGCACAGCAAGAGAAATACTTAATCAGGCGGGGATTTCATTTAGAGAAACGGATTCTTTTAACATGTCATTGGACGAGCCTCTTAAAAACGGGGATACCGTTGTTCATGCCATGATTGAAACTAAAACCGTTACAAAAAGGGTAGCCCTAAATTATGACACGGTCACAGTGGAAGACAGTACACTTGAAAAAGGAAAGACGGACGTTATATTCTCCGGCGAAAACGGTTATAAAAATGTTTCCTACCTTATTACATATCAGGACGGCGTGGAAATGGCAAGGGTGATTGCAAGTGAAAAGGTAGTAAAAGAACCTGTTAGCAGAAAAATAGCCGTAGGCACAATGGAGCGCGTGGTTAGCGCTTCTTCATCAGGATCGGGAAGTTCTTCGGTATCTTCAGGCAGCTCCGGCGGCTCAAAAGGCAGCGGAAGCTCCGGCGGCTCAAAAGGTAGCGGCAGCTCGGGAAGCAGCAGTTATAATAAACCGTCCCGACCTGTGAACATTATCGGTTCGCCAAAGGATTTGGATCCTCAGCGAATTTCAGGCACAAAGGTAATGAGCGTAACAGCGTACACCCATACGGGAAATGCAACTGCAACGGGAGTAATGCCGGGCTATGGAACAGTGGCGGTTGACCCTAAACAAATACCTCTTGGTACCAAGCTTTATATTCCGGGCTATGGCGTAGGCATTGCCCAGGATACGGGGAACATGGCGCCTAACACTATAGATTTGTTTATGGATACCAATGAGGAATGTATAAAATGGGGACGAAAATCGCTTACTATATATATACTTAAATATTAATTACAGGGGCTTTTTAAAGCCCCTTATTTGTTGTAAACGAAGGGAGACCTTATGGAGATAAACTCGCTTAGCCAAATCAAAGATATTATGGAGCGTTTTAACATAGCGCCAAATAAAGGATTTGGGCAAAATTTTTTAATAGATAAAGGCGTTTTGGAAAAAATAGCGGATGCGGCACAGATTGATAAAAATACAGACGTGCTGGAAATAGGTCCGGGCATGGGGGCTTTGACAGACCGTTTGTGCAGCCGTGCAAAAAAAGTGGTGTGTATTGAAATAGACGGCGGTATGCTTCCCGTACTGGATTATACTCTTTGTGACCATGATAACGTGGAAATAATAAACGGCGACGTTCTGGATAAAAAGGTGCGGGAAGCGGCTGTGTCACGCCTTGATACGCCCTTTTCCATCTCCGCAAATTTGCCTTATTATATAACCACTCCGATTATAATGGCGTTTCTCGAAGGCGGATATAATCTATCTTCCATGACTCTTATGATGCAAAAAGAGGTTGCCGAGCGCATCTGTGCAGATCCAGGCTCCAAAAGCTATGGAATACTAACAGTGTGCATGAATTATTACGCTGATGTAAAAATCCTGTTTACCATATCTCCTGAGTGTTTTTATCCCCGTCCCAAAGTGGAATCCATGCTGATACGTATTTCAAAGCTGGAAAAACCGAGAATAAATGTGAAAGACGAAAATATGTTTTTTAAAGTGGTAAAAGCTTCCTTTGCAATGAGGCGAAAAACCCTTGTAAACAACCTTTCCGGTGCTTTTAAAATGCCTAAATCCGAAGTTTGCGCCGTGCTGGAGCGCTGCGGCATTCCCACTGATATAAGGGGCGAGCGGCTTACTCTGGAGCAGTACGGTGTTTTATCAGACGAAATTTTTTCTAAAACCGTTGAATAATGTTATTAAAAGGTATAAAATATGAGCATAATCTATCAAATTTTTTTATGAGGTTAACAATATGGAAGATTTAAAAGCTTTGGGTATTTTGAATGCCAAAAATGTTTACAGAAACTTAAGCGCCGCAAGACTTACGGAACATGCTCTTAAAAACGGCGAAGGAACTCTTACGGCAACAGGCGCAATAAGCACCTTTTCCGGTAAATACACAGGAAGATCTCCTAAGGACAGGTTTATTGTTGACGAGCCTGCAATACATAGCGATATCGAATGGGGCAAGGTCAACATGCCTATAAGCGAAGATAAGTTTGCAAAAATCCACGGAAAGATTACCGCTTATCTTCAAAACAAAGATTTATATGTGTTTGACGGATATGCGGGAGCTGATACAGAATACCGCCTTAATGTGCGTGTTGTAAATGAATACGCTTATCAAAACCTGTTTATTAATGATTTGCTTATAACTCCAAAAAAGGAAGAGCTTGAGGGCTTTGCACCTGAGTTTAATATTATTTGTGCTCCCGGCTTTAAGTGCGACCCGGAACTGGACGGCACAAACAGTGAAGCCGCTATTCTTATTAGCTTTACTAAAAAGCTTGTGCTTATTGCAGGCTCTAAATACTGTGGTGAAATTAAAAAGAGCGTTTTCTCCGTTATGAATTACCTGCTGCCAAAGAGGGACGTGTTCCCTATGCACTGCTCTGCTAACATGGGAGAAGACGGAGACACAGCTATATTCTTCGGACTTTCCGGCACAGGTAAAACAACTTTAAGTGCAGACCCTAACAGAAAGCTTATCGGCGATGATGAGCACGGCTGGAGCAAAAACGGCGTGTTTAATTTTGAGGGCGGATGCTTTGCAAAATGTATTAACCTTACTGAGGAAAACGAACCTGAGATTTGGAATGCAATTAAGTTTGGCTCTGTTGTGGAAAACGTTGTTTATGATGAAGACGGTAACCCGGATTATACCGACAGTACATACACTGAGAATACCCGTGTTGGCTATCCTCTCGAATATATACCAAACGCACTTATACCAAGTATGGGCGGACAGCCAAAAACAGTTATTTTCCTCACGGCAGACGCTTTTGGCGTGCTTCCTCCTATTGCAAAGCTGGATAAAAACCAGGCTATGTATCAGTTTGTATCAGGATATACAAGCAAGCTGGCAGGTACTGAAAGAGGCATAACCCAGCCGGAAGCAACCTTTAGCACATGCTTTGCCGCACCTTTCCTTCCGCTGCCTGCAAGCCGCTATGCCGAGCTGCTGGGACAGAGAATTGAGGAATACGGCTGCAATGTTTATTTAATTAATACAGGATGGAGCGGCGGCGGTTACGGCGTTGGCAAGCGCATGAGCCTTAAATATACCCGTGCAATGGTAACTGCTGCTCTTAACGGCGAACTGGAAAACGTGGAATTTGAGCTTGACCCTATATTCAACGTGAGCATTCCAAAGAGCTGTCCTAATGTTCCTGAAGATGTGCTTAACCCAAGAAACGTTTGGAGCGATAAAGACGCTTACGAAAAGAGTGCCAAAGAGCTTGCAAAACGCTTTGTGGAAAACTTTAAGCAATATAACAACATGCCTCAGCATATTGTGGATGCAGGCCCTAAGGCTTAATTTTCTATTTAATCTTTTACTTTTTCTTTTAAAAAAAAAAGTAACAAAAAGAAAAACTATATACTAAGCAAACAAAAATCCCATTCTCACGAATGGGATTTTTTGCTAAAAATACGTTTTATATAAATGGGGTTTAATTTATTCTTCGTCAATGTCTGTATCTATTTCCCCATATTTATTTTCAAATTCATACACACATTCTTGTGCTAAAAATTCTAATTGAGCATTCAATGAACGTTTATTTTGTTTTGCAATAAAAGAAATTTTATTTAATAAATCCTGCTCAAATCTAATGCCTGTTTGAATTTTATCTTTAACCACTATATCACCTCAAAAATATAATGACATTATTATAACATTTATATTTTTTTATTTATACAAACACAATGATACCATAGTTGTATCATAAACTATAAATTTGACTATTTAAGCCGATTATTATATTAAAATTATTTATAATAGTTTAAAATTTTTTCGTTTATACTAGTCAATTATTGTACATTGTGATAACAATTTAATAACATCATGTTTGTAGAAATAATTAAAAAAATAATTATAATAAAAAATGTAAATAAAAACATAGTACAAAAGGGGGTGATATTGGTATAAGTGGGCGGTATATCGGCATGACTGGGCATTAGATGTATAAGTGGGCGATATATTGGCATGAGTGGGCATTAGATGTATAAGTGGGCGATATATTGGCATGAGTGGGCATTTGATATATGAGTGAGCGATATATTGGCATGAGTGGGCATTTGATATATGAGTGGGCGATATATTAGCATGAATGGGTATTAGATGTACGAGTGGGCGATATATTAGCATGAATGGGCATTGGTGGGAAAGATTAATAAAAATAACTGATAGGTACATAAGGTTTTTCTTTTGTTACTTTTCTTTTTTTCTAAAAAGAAAAGTAAAAGAAA
>CAJUEF010000016.1:0-31762 GCA_910585035.1 uncultured Christensenellaceae bacterium
TCAAATTATATTTGGTTTTATATTTCTTTTCCCTAACCCTCTTTTAGAAAAAAGACAAGTGGCAAGAGAAAACCTTATGTATGTGTTTTCACCTTAACCGCTTTTTACGTATTCAAGTTTTCTTTTGATTACTTTTCTTTTTCTTAAAAGAAAAGTAATAAAGAAAAATAAGAAAGAAAAGTAAAAAATCTTTAACGCCTATTGTCACCATTATAAACATCAGTAATAATTTTAAGACATTCTTCAAAGTTAAGACCTTCACGTGTATCAGTTCTGGCGCTTTTCGTTTTAAGAATTGACATGTAAGTAAAGATATGTGCCGTTCTGGCAGACGCCACAAAGTTGCAGTCATAAGCCATGCCACAGGCAAGAGCCGCACCGAACACATCCCCTGCGCCGTGGTACACACCTTCAACCTCTTTATAAAAAGCCCTATCCTCTCTTTTGCCATCCATAACCGCCATACCAATATAGTCGTCTTTTTTTCTAACGCCTGTAATGATGATTTTATCCATGCCAAATTCCTTTAGACGTTCAAAAATCTCTTCAATCTGTGGTTCATCCACTACACCGTCACCATATTCATAGCCTGTTAAAAAGCAAGCCTCGGTTAGATTTGGCACAATAATATCCGCCTTTTTGCAAAGGTCTTTCATTTTCTCACAATAGCTATTTGAAAAGCCGTTGTAAAAACTGCCGTCGTTGCCCATAACCGGGTCTACAATTAACTTTCTTGCATCTAAAATATCCACCGCTTCCATAACCATTTCAATTTGCTCTTCGCCGGTAAGATATCCCGTATAAAGCAAGTCAAACTTTAAATCAAGCTCTTTAAAATGCCTTACAATACCCATCATATCCTCGGATAAATCCCTGTATGTATAACCTGTGTATCCACCTGTTTGAGTGGAAAACAAAGCTGTAGGTATAACATTGCCGTGAATGCCCGCCACGGCGTATATTGGCAAAGCCGCAGTTGCTGAGCATCTGCCAACGCAGGATATGTCACTAATAACTCCAATTCTCCTTTGGTCACCCATTAATTCATCAGTCCCTTATCTATATTTTTTTTCTTCATCTTTGCCGCAAGGTCTTCAAGAGTTATAGAATCCACCACGTTATCCACGGCGTTCTTAATTTTCTCCCACACCTCATATGTAACACAGTTCTCCTTGTTGTCACACTGGTTGTCCTCATCATCCACACAAAATACAGGTGAAAGATTTGCTTCAACCGCTCTTAAAATCATGCCTACTGTATATTCATCCGGGCTTTTGGAAAGCTTATAGCCTCCTGACGGACCGCGGACACCGATGACAAAATCATTTTTACTTAAAATAGTTATTATCTGCTCCAGATATTTATCAGAAATCTTCTGTCTTTCCGATATAGTTTTTATGGTGGTATATCCATCGCCGTAATGCACAGCTAAATCCACCATAAGCCTAAGAGCATATCTTCCTTTTGTAGAAATTCGCACGGTATTTTCCCTCCGTTAATCAATAGAAATCGCATACTAAATTTAACATATACTAAGTATACAATACCTTAAAAATAAATCAACAATTAATTTTAACCGCCAAGCATTCCATATCTCTTTTTTACCCGTTCCAGCCTTTTTGAAAAGCCTTTATTAAGCAAAATAAGAAATACAACCGTTGAAATACTGTGAACCAGGTCAAAATAAAATGCCAGCCCAAAGACTGTAAGTATATACCCCGGTGTGATTTTATCCGTGTAAAGCAAAACGGACGACCAGTTCATAATTCCGCCGTATACCACGTATGTAGCTATAAATCCAAATATGCAAAGAAGCCATAAAGGGGGCTTTTTGCCGTAAAAAAACACGCCCGCAAAATACCCTACAAGCCCGAAACCAAGCATTGCAAAGGGGGTGAAGGGACCTTGGGTAAAGAAAAAGTTGGATAACAAGGCGCTCATGCTGCCAACCAAAAACCCCGTCTCTCTGCCATAACAGGCTGCACATATAATTATTACAGCCGCCATTGGCTTAAACTGAGGCAGCATAAAAAATATCACTCTTGAGGCAGCGGTAACAGCGCATAAAACGCAGACCAGCACTATTTCCCTTTCCCTTGGCTTTCTCCCTTCAAAGGACAGATAAAACATGGCAATAGCCCCTAGCGCCACAACCATGCTTACAAAATAAAAAATCCTCGAAACTCTGGCGTGATTATACCATAGCTGACCGGTGATTACCGCTGCGCAAAGCAATATAACTATTATCTTGTTTTTAACAGCCGACACAGCTCTATCACATCCCTGTTTGTTATTGTATTTTCAAAAACTCCTTTAGTAAGTATCCTTGCCTTTGTGGTGTAATAATCGTTATCCCTTATTATTTCTCTTGTGCGTCCCTTTGCTGCCACGGCTCCGTTAAACAGTAAGCGACAGGTATCTGTATACTCTGCGCAAAAATCAATGTCGTGAGATGAGAGTAAAACAGCAAGACCCCTCTCTTTGCTTTGCCTTATAAGCTCTTTCCCAAGGACGCTTTTAAATTCCTCCCCCATGCCTTTTGTTATCTCGTCCAAAATCAGCACGTCTGTCTTTTGCATAAGGGCTTTAGTAACAGCAACTCTTTGTACTTCTCCGCCGCTTAAATCATAAGGGTGCATATCCATAAGCTCCGTTATTTCAAATAAATTAAATAAATAGTCATCCCTTACCTTAAATTCTTCTCCAACTGTGCTGTATGTAAAAACATCCAAGGGGTTTTGACACACCATTGACACGCTGCCAAAAACCTTCACACTGCCTTCATAGCACTTTTTTATTCCTGTAAGAGCTTTTAAAAGAGTGCTCTTTCCGCTTCCGTTAGCGCCTAAAATACAGCTTATTTCACCCTTTTTAAGAGAAATATCCACTCCCTTTAAAACATCCCTGCCGTTTTTTTCAAATCGCAGCCAAAGGTTTTTTGCTTCAATTGCCTTTCCGCCGTCAATACGCCTTAACGGCTTTTGTTCAGCCTTTTCACCTTTAAACCTTTCTATCCATTCCTTTGCCTCGTTCATATTCCCCGGGCAATTACCAACCCTTTCACCCATCTCACTGTAAGCCCTTACATACACGGGAAAAGCAGCTTTGCAAGAGTAGGCCTTTAAATTTTCAGAAACCTGTTTTTTTTCGCAGACAAAGGAAAGAGCTCCATTTTCCATTGCCGCTATTTTATTGCAGCAAGGATATACGGCGTCAATATTCTGCTCGGCAATTATAACAGTCATGCCAAGCTCTTTATTTATTTTCTCCAGCGCTGACAAAAGAAGAGATTTTGAATTGGGGTCAAGGCTGGCTGTAGGCTCGTCCAGCAGCAGCACGTCAGGAGACGTACATAGGGCGGCTGCAACGGTAAGCAGCTGTTTTTGCCCGCCGGAGAGCAAATCTATATCCATATCCAAATAATGATTTATACCAAAATAATTTGCAACCTCAAATACCTTTCGTCCCATAAGCTCTCTGCTAAAGCCAAGCTGGGACATGGTAAAGCACAGTTCACTGTAAACATCGTCACATATAATTTGATTATCAGGGTTTTGCATAACAAAAGCGATTTTGGATGCAAGCTCAGCTTTGCTCATTTCATCCGTCTTTTTACCCATAAATCTTATGATGCCCTCCATGTTGCCCCTTGGAGCAATGCTTCTTTTTAAAAGCCTTAATAAAGTGGATTTTCCGCATCCGCTTTTTCCACATAACAAAAGAAAGTCACCCTGCCTTACGTTTAAGGTGACTTTTGAAAGAACCTTATTTGCCTCTCCCTCATATGTAAAAGCTAAATTATTTATTTCAAAAACATCCACTTTATTTCACTCCATATATAAACGCCTATAGGATAGCTGCATATTATTCCGTATGCCAAAAATACAATTCCGCTTTCTCTTTCCGTAAAAAAATTCGGGAAAAAATACATTTTGCAGCATCCTGCCGCAATACCCCACAGCACTACAACAAGAGCAGATAAGAGAACGAATGCTGCAACAACGTCTTTACAAGTAAATCTGTAGGTATAGCACTGGGTTGTTCTTCCCGCCCCATAACCCCTTGCGCTCATGCTGTCCGCCGTATCTATACCATTTTCCAAAGCGTAAGTCAAAAGGGTTTCCGCCGTATCCTTACAAAGGGATACCTTTGTTTTGTTAAAGTACATTGCTTGTTTTGCCTCAAAAATTTCTCTTATTCGCACCTGATATCTCTTTATAAGCCTAATTGTTGTAAACATCATAAGAGTTAAAGTTGGCGTTCCCTTGCCGAAAATGTAAGCTGCTTTTCTGCTTCCAACAGTCTTACCCATTAGATAGAGCCACAGGCACATTCCCCAAAGCATTGCCCCTGTTAGCATGCCATAACAAAGTGATTGCAGGGTAATTTCCCTGCCAAAAAGCATAAACAGCGTCGTAGAGCCCTGATGATTAACAAGGGGATTGACTATTCCAAAGCCTGCCATATAAAGCGCCCCTGCACAAAGCCACATTCCCGCCTGCTTTATACCCTTGCAAAGAGCCGTATACCCAATGGCGCAAAGAACGGATATTCCTATCATCAGCGGATGAAAGCACAGCGCGGAAAGCAGAGCCTGAACAACAAAGTAGCTAATTAAAATAGACGGATGCAGCTTTAAAAAGCTATCCTTCATATTTTTTCATCCCCCTGTTTATTTTGCATTTTTATTTTGATCTTTACTTTTTCTTTTAGAAAAAAGAAAAAGCAACAAAAAGAAAACCTGTATTGAACTTGGGTCCTTAATATATTTTTTGTATTTAAACCTTTTAGTATTATCTTTAGCTTCTCTATATTAACCGAAATATAAGGTTTTTTATTTTTCCTATTTAGAAAATTATATATCACTGCGATATATCAAAGCTTTAAGCTTTAAGAAACAACAAAAGAAAATCTATATGTGTTTTACCCCTTAATATTTTTCTTTATATTTAAGTTTCTTTGGCTCCACCTTTCTTTTCTTAAAGAAAGGTGGAAAAAGTATTAATACCTGTTGTCATAAATTCTGGTGCTCTTTTTTTCGCTTCTTGGAAGCTCTCCTATTTCAACCGCTTTTGGTACTATCACAATGCCTATTTTTGCCTTAAAGTGGATTTTCATAGCCTCTTCCACACGCTTTTTATCTGAGTTCGGCTCCACTTCAAAGAAAAGAGTTAAAATATCCTTGCCGTTAAGATGGTCAATCATAACCTGATATTCACTGCTGGCATTTTCAACATCCTTTATAACCTCTTCTATCTGAGCAGGAAAGATATTAACGCCTTTAACCTTTATCATATCGTCTGTACGCCCGATAATTATATCAATCCTAGGATATTTTAATCCGCAAGGGCAGTTCCCTTCTATAATCCTCGTCAAATCATGGGTTCTGTATCTTATAAGCGGCGCTCCCTGCTTTCTAAAAGTAGTAACCACCAGCTCCCCTGACTGACCCTTTGGCACGGTTTTTCCTGTCTTTGGGTCTATTATCTCAAAATAAAGATAATCGTCCCAATAGTGCATGCCGCACTCATAATCACAGCTCATGGCAATTCCCGGTCCGTATATCTCAGTAAGTCCGTAAATATCATAAAGCTTAACGCCCAGCTCGCTGGCAATGCGCTTTCTCATTTTTTCACCCCAGCGCTCTGAACCGATTACCCCTTTTTTCAAATAAATTTTATTTTTAATGCCCCTTTTTTCTATTTCCTCAGCAAGTAACAGCGCATATGACGAAGTTGCACAAATTACAGTTGATTTTAAATCCATCATCATTTTAAGCTGTTTATCCGTGTTCCCGGGACCCATGGGAATAACCATAGCCCCAAGGCTCTCCGCTCCGTTTTGAAAACCTATTCCCGCAGTCCACAGTCCGTATCCCGGGGTTATCTGAATTCTGTCAAGACTTGTAAGTCCCGCCGTTTCATAACAGCGGCGGAACATATCCCTCCAATCGTCCACGTCCTTTTTGGTATATGGAATAATAACAGGCGTTCCCGTTGTTCCTGACGAGGAATGTATACGTATAACCTCTTCATCGGGAACTGCCTGAAGTCCCAGGGGATATGCCTCTCTCAAATCCTCCTTAGTTGTAAATGGGAGGCATTCAAAATCCTCTTTTGTTTTAACATCTCCTAAATCAATGTTTTCAAATTTTTTTCTGTAAAATGCACTTTTTGATTTAATAGTGCTAAGCTGCTGGGTTATACACAACAATTGCTGCTCCGTCATTATTTCTCCTCCATCTCGTCTGCGCCTATTCTAAGCGCTTTAATATTAATTTCCACAATTTTTTCAGGCAGAATTTTCCTAATTGTTTCCTCGGCATTTTTTAGTGTTAAAAATGTTTTCCCACTGGCACAAAGAACACCAACAAGACCGATATTAAGCGCCTTATCTAATCCAATCTTATCTATAAGTCCCTGCCCGTCTATAATATGCAGGTTTTTAACAGAGCTCTTTAAATAATTTATTATATTCTCAGTGTCGTAGGTCTTTCCTGAAAGAGCAACGGTCACGGGCTGGACAGCTCTGCTGCTGACTATCATAATTCCGTCATCCTTTAAATATTTGCGGCATCTTGCCGCCTCGCCGGGTTCAAAGGCTATAACTGCATCTGCACCGCCTATGGGTATAAGAGGCGAATGAACATTTTCTCCAACCCTTACATGGGACACAACGCAGCCGCCTCTTTGAGCCATTCCAATGGTTTCGGAAGCAAGAGCGGGAAGTCCGCTGTTCACAGCCGCCTGAGCAATTATTTTAGATGCAAGAACAGTTCCCTGTCCTCCCACGCCGCATATAAGAATACTGCTATTCATAATTTATTCCTCCTCAGTCGCTTATGGCGTTAAACGGACACACCTTGGCACAAAGTCCGCAGCCGTAGCAAAGAGTATCATCTATCGCCACCTTGCCTTCGCTTACATAAAGGGCAGGACAGCCGATTTTCTTTATACATGCCTTACATCCGGTACACTTGTCAAAGTTTACAAAATACTTGCTCTTTGGTTTAAACAGCGCAATACATGGTGATTCAAAAATAATTGCAGATACTCCTTTGTTTTCCGCCGCTTCCCTCACCAGTTCAATACTGTTTTCCAAATCCAGAGGGTCCCCTTTGCGCACCCACTGTACGCCGCAGCCTCTCAGCACCGCTTCAATGTCTATTTTAGGCACTTTATCCCCCATCATTGTAACTCCAATGCCGGGATGCGGCTGATTTCCTGTCATTGCCGTGGTTCTGTTATCCAGTATTACCGCTACCAAATCCGTCTGATTGTAAACGGCATTTACAATGCCTGTTATTCCCGAATGAAAAAATGTGGAATCTCCAATAAATGCAAAATTAACCGTGTCCGGCTCCCCTCTTTTAATTCCCTGGGCAACGGTTATTCCACCGCCCATACAAAGACAGGTGTCCACCATATTAAGCGGAGCCGAATTGCCAAGGGTATAACAGCCTATGTCACCGCAAAAAACAGCTTTTCTTCCCTGCATTGCCGCTTTCACTGCATAAAAGGAAGCACGGTGGGGGCAGCCTGCGCACAGTGTTGGCGGACGCATTGGTAAATCTACAGCTTCGTCTGTTTCTTCATAAAATGCGTCTATTCCCAAAACGGCTTTAATCCCATTTTCAACAGACCTTACGGTATTTTCACCGGCATTTTGAATATCTCCTGTTAGCTTCCCACGAATTTCGCAATCTATATTATTTTCTCCGCAAAGAATTTGCAATTCTCTTTCAATAACAGGATCAAGCTCTTCCACCACAAGTACCTTTTTAAGACCCTTTAAGAATTCCAGCGCTGCCTTTTTTGGAAAAGGATGGGGAGTCGTTACTTTAAAAAGTTTAAAATCCTTATCTATATTTTTTTTAGCTTCCATAACATAGGCATAGCTAATTCCTCCGCAGGCAACTCCAATATCGCCGCTGCCGCTTATGGTGTTAAGACCGCTGTCAGAAAAAACGTTGCTTAAATCAGCATTTCTTTCCTCAATCTTTTTATGGTTGGCGTTTGACAGTTTGGGAAATATAACCCATCTGCTGCCCTTTTCAAACTCCCCCTTTGCTATACTCTTTCTTTCATCATCAATATCTATTGCCTGCCTGCCGTGGCAAATTCTCGTTGTTGGGCGCAAAAAAACAGGAGTATTGTATTGCTCTGAAAGCTCAAAAGCATACTGCACAAGCTCATATGCCTCCTGCACACTGCTGGGATCAAGCACAGGCACCTTGGAAAAAATCCCGTAATGGCGGGTATCCTGCTCAGTCTGTGAGGATATAGGTCCCGGGTCGTCAGCAACCACAATCACCATACCGCCTTTTACTCCTATGTATTCCAGACTCATAAGAGGGTCGCCGGCAACGTTAAGACCAACCTGCTTCATTGTCACCATGGTGCGCACGCCGGTATACGCCGCGCCTGCTCCCACCTCCATTGCCACCTTTTCATTTACAGACCATTCCACATATATGCTCTTGTCGTGATTATGTTTTGCAACTGTTTCCAGTATTTCCGAAGAAGGGGTTCCAGGATATCCGCATACCACGCCGACACCTGCCCGAACCGCCCCAAGGGCAATTGCTTCATTGCCCATAACCATTTTTTTTGCCAATCTATTTTCTTCCCTTCTTAAAACAGCTTATATTAAATAATTATATCATTTTAATCTTTTTATTGCAATTTTCTTAAGATAGACTGCGCAAATTTGAGCAACTATTAAAAGCTATCTGCATTATTGAATAAAATAAAAAACTTAGCCGTATTTAAAAATCGGCTAAGTTTTTAAACTTTATCAATATTAAAGAAAAATTCTATTTACCCATTTTATTTTTCATCTTTTCAAAGATGTTTTTTGAATGTCCCGCTTCCTTGTCGAACTCTTTAATTAGCTCTCTTTGCTTATCGGTTATCTTCTTAGGAATAACCACGTTTACCTTTACATAAAGGCTTCCTTTGCCGCTTCCCCTAAGATGTTTAATACCTTTATTTTTAAGCTTGTAAACAGTTCCGCTTTGCGTGCCCTCTTCAATCTTATACTTAACGTCTCCCTCAAGAGTAGGCACGATAACCTCGTCTCCAAGTATAGCCTGAGATATTGAAATATCCATTTCAATAAGCAAATCATCGTCCCTGCGTTTAAATTTCTTGTGAGGCTTAATGGACACTACCACATATAAATCGCCCTTTGGTCCTCCAAGAGAACCATGATCCCCTTCACCGCGAAGAGTAACGGCCTGACCGTCTGCAATACCCGCAGGAATATTTATCTTTATCTTGCGGTTTCTTCTGCGTCTTCCGCTGCCTCTACAGTCCTTACAAGGCTCGTCAAAGGTTTTTCCCTTTCCGCCGCACTGCTCACAGGTCTTGCTGGTCATGCTGCGTCCGAATATGGTGTTAACCACAGTTTGCACCTGACCTGTACCATTACATCTTGAACACGTCCTTACCTTTGAAGGGTCTGCCGCACCTGTTCCGTGACACGCTGTGCAGTCCTCGCTTCTGTTTACGTTTATCTCTTTGGAAACGCCAAAGGCTGCTTCCTCCAATGTTATGGTAATGGAATACTGTAAATCGTTCCCTCGCTTTGGACCGCTGCTGCTTTTTCTTCCAAAGCCGCCTGTAAACATATCAAATATATCTTCAAAGCCGCCAAAGCCTTCAAAGCCGCCGCCATAGCCTGCTCCGCCTCCCGGTCCTTCAAAAGCGCTGTGACCAAACTGGTCATACTGGCTTTTCTTTTGCGAGTCGGAAAGCACCTCATAAGCTTCGTTTACTTCTTTAAAGTTCTTTTCGGCGTCAGGATTGTCCTTATTTAAATCGGGATGGTATTTCTTCGCCATTTTTCTGTATGCGCTTTTTATCTGATCTTCGCTGGCATTTTTATCTACACCCAGCACCTCGTAATAATCTCTTTTTGCCATCTAGTTCACCCTAATTTAAACCGTATTGCGACAAGAGAGAATTCTCCCCCTTGCCGCAATACGGATTATTTAATCCACTTTTATTTATTTCAGTATTTTTTAATTAATCCCCGTGGGATTATTTTTTATCGTCGTCCTTATCTACAACTTCATAATCAGCGTCTACAACGTTGTCGTCATTTCCACTTGTTTGAGCGCCGCCGGCAGCCTGCTGTGCCTGCTGCTCCTGTTGTGCCTGTGAATATATTTTGCCAAAAATATCATAAGACGTTTTTGAAAGTTCCTCAGTAGCATTTTTAATATTGTCATTATCTTCACCCTTGAGAGCTTCTTTTACCGCGTCAATCTTATCCTGAATAGCCTTTTTATCGTCGTCGCTGAGCTTATCCTTAAGATCGTTCATGCTCTTTTCGGTGGTGTATACAGCTGTATCGGCGTTATTTCTGATTTCAATTTTTTCCTTTTCCTTTTTATCCTGCTCTGCATACTGCTCTGCTTCCTTAACAGCCTTATCAATATCCTCATCACTTAAATTAGTGCTTGCAGTGATTGTAACATCCTGCTTATTTCCTGTGCCTAAATCCTTTGCAGATACATGCACAATACCGTTTGCATCAATATCAAAGGTAACCTCAATTTGAGGAACACCCCTTGGCGCCGGAGCAATGCCGGTGAGCTGAAATCTTCCAAGAGTTTTATTGTGAGCTGCAAGCTCTCTTTCCCCCTGGAGCACATGAACGTCAACAGACGTCTGTCCGTCAGCAGCAGTAGAGAACACCTGGCTTTTCTTTGTAGGAATAGTTGTGTTCCTATCAATCAGCTTGGTAAATACTCCGCCATAGGTTTCAATACCAAGAGAAAGCGGAGTTACATCCAGCAAAAGAATGTCCGTAACGTCCCCTGCGAGCACGCCGCCCTGAATAGCCGCACCGATAGCAACACACTCATCCGGATTGATGCCCTTAAACGGCTCTTTGCCCGTAGCCTTTTTAACTGCATCCTGAACTGCTGGAATACGTGTTGAACCACCCACAAGAATTACTCTGTCAATACTATCCTTGCTTATTCCCGCATCCTTTAAAGTTCTGCCAAGTGGATCCATTGTTCTGTCCACCAAATCAGAAGTAAGCTCATCAAACTTAGCTCTTGTAAGAGTGGTGTCAAAATGCTTTGGTCCTGAAGCATCCGCAGTAATAAACGGCAGATTAATGTTGGTTGACATTACGCCGGACAGGTCAATTTTTGCTTTTTCAGCCGCTTCTTTAAGTCTCTGCATTGCCATTTTATCGCCGGACAAATCAATGCCGCTTTCCTTTTTAAACTCACCGACAATATAATCTATGATACGCTTATCAAAGTCGTCACCACCCAGCATGTTGTCGCCTGCTGTTGCAAGAACTTCAATAACACCATCACCAATCTCCAAAAGGGATACGTCAAAAGTTCCGCCGCCAAGGTCGTATACTAAAATCTTTTGATTGTTTTCCTTGTCAAGACCATAAGCAAGGGCTGCCGCCGTTGGCTCGTTTATAATACGAAGCACCTCAAGACCTGCAATTTTTCCCGCATCCTTTGTTGCCTGTCTCTGGCTGTCACTAAAATATGCAGGAACTGTAATTACTGCCTGAGTTACAGCGGAACCAAGATAGTTTTCAGCGTCTGCCTTGAGCTTTTGCAGAATCATTGCTGAAACTTCCTGCGGGCTCATATCCTTTTCGCCTGCTTTAACTTTTTCGCTTGTTCCCATTTTTCTCTTAATGGAAATAACGGTATTTTCATAGTTGGTAATAGCCTGACGTTTTGCCACATCACCAACCATTCTCTCTCCGTTTTTACCTACGGCAAATACGCTTGGGGTTGTTCTTCCTCCCTCAGCGTTAGGAATAACAACCGCCTCGCCGCCTTCCATAACAGCCACGCAGCTGTTTGTTGTACCTAAGTCAATACCAATAATTTTTCCCATAGTCTGTTTTCTCCTTCATATCACTAAAAATTTCTGTTTTAAATTACTATCTTTTAAATCTGTATTTTTAGAAAAAACCTTTCGGTTTTTTTGAGCACCTCTAGGCATTCCATTTATTTCGTAAACTTTGCTTTGCTCCGCCGACGTCTGTCACCGTCTGCTTTCACCCGCTCCGTTTCTCCTCCTCTTTCAAAAAAACCTTTCGGTTTTTTTGAATACTCACAGATACCTATTTATTTTGAAACTATTACCTGGGCGTGTCTTTCGTCGTCGTAAACTTTGCTTTGCTCCGCCGACGTCTGTCGCCGTCTGCTTTCACCCGCTCCGTTTCTCCTCCTCTTTCAAAAAAACCTTTCGGTTTTTTTGAATACTCACAGATAACCTATTTATTTTGAAACTATTACCTGGGCGTGTCTTACAACGCTTTCTTTATACATATAACCTTTTCTGAATACAGTTATAATTATGCCGGAATCCTTGTCATTGCACTCCTGCATCATTACGGCTTCGTGTAAATTAGGGTCAAATTCCTTTCCTTCGCAGTCCATCGCGCTTACGCCAATGGACGCAAGAGAGTCTAAAAGCTGTTTTTGAATTTTTTCAAAACCTTCAAGCAGTTCCTTCTTTTCCTCATCTTCGGAATAAACTTTTATTGCTTCATCCATGCTGTCAAGAGCCGGAAGTATAGCATTTACAACTGATGATGCCGCTTTTGCCTTTTGCTGCTCGCCATCAGACAAACTGCGTCTGCGGTAATTGTCAAATTCCGCCTGAATACGCTGAGCGGTTTCTTTAAGCTTACCTGCTTCATTCTTTAGCTTTTCATTTTCGTCTTTTAGCTTAAGCAATTCCTTATCATCTTTTTTTTCTTTCTTTGCCGTCTTCTTTTCTGAATCTGCGGCTTTTTCCTTAATGATTTCCTCTTCCTTGTTCACAGGTTCCTGTGTGTCTTTTTTCTTTGCCAATTTTTATACCTCCGAATTATCATCAAATAGATATCCTATATTGCCTGAAAGAGTCTCAAGTATTTTCAGCATCTTTCCATAATTCATACGCTTTGGACCGATAATGCCAAACCTGCCTGTATCTCCTCCGCCAAGGTCGTAGCTGACCGTTAAAAGACTGCAATTGCTAATAGCTTCTATTTCGCTTTCTTTTCCTATCATTATGCTTATATCGTCTACCGGTCTTGAAAGCACCCCAATAAGCATATCTTTATCCTGAAAGGAAGATATTAGCATTTTTGCCTTTTCCACCGAATCGTATTCGGGAAAATCAAATATGTTCATAGCCCCTTTAACAATAACGTCGTCATTATCACCGGCTGTGTGGATAACGTCCATAAGACCGTTTACTACTTCCTGTCCCATATTTAATGTTGAAAAATAATCGCCGGTTTCAATAGACTGTATATCCTTTATGTTTTTTACCTGCTGGGTAATATGAGCTGCAATAGCGTCCAGCTCTGCCTGGCTCATACCGGCAGGCACCTTTATAACCCTGTCCTTAATAATTCCGTGGTTGGTAACAATAACCACAAGGGCTTTATCAGAAGTGACATTTATAAGATGCACATTCTGTATACGCAAATTTGTATTTTTAGGCAAAAGCGCAACCGCAACGCAGTTCGTAATATCAGAGAGCACTTTAACAGCATCCTCAATTACGTTTCTAACATTATCACATTCCTTATTAAAGACATTCTTAATAACCGCAATTTCACTCTGGTCAAGGTCATCCTCCTCCATAAGCGCATCTACATAAAATCTGTACGCCATATCAGAAGGTATTCTCCCTGCGGAAATATGGGGCTGAACCAGATAGCCCATCTCTTCCAAAGCTGCCATTTCATTTCTTATGGTGGCAGTACTGAGTTTTTGCTCAAGACTGTCCACAACGGCTTTAGAGCCTATAGGCTGACCACTGTTTATATAATGATTTACAATTATTTTTAATATCTGCTTTTTTCTGTCCTTTAAATCCATTTTAATCACTGCCTGTGAACTGTATTAGCACTCCTGTCTTTCAAGCGCTAACAACAGAGTACCACCGACTGTAAAATTTGTCAATATAAAATTATCAGATATTTTTATGAAAATTTAAGAACAAATTGTTAACTAATCTTTTCCACAAAAATATAATTAAAATGACGTTAAAAAAATAACTTTTATTGATAATTATCAAATATCGTGATAAAATTTACATACAATTATTTTTTGGAGGTTATAGGTTATGCAATGCTGTGACAAGTACCAGCTTCTAGGCAGCTTTATTGATGAGCATAAAGAAGAAAAGGGTATTTTGATTTCTGTGCTTCACAAAGCGCAAGAGCTTTTTGGCGAATTAAATGAAGATGTTCAAACCTTCGTTGCGGATAATTTGGGCATTCCCCTTATTGAGGTTTACGGAGTATCCACATTTTACGCTCAGTTTACTCTTGAAAAAAAAGGCAAATACATTGTTGGCGTGTGCATGGGCACTACCTGTTATGTGCTTAAAGCCCAGGAAATTATTGACGAAATTAAGGAAGAACTTGGCATAGAAGTCGGAGAAACAACTAAGGACGGCCTTTTCACACTGGAAGCTCCAAGATGTATAGGTGCGTGTGGTCTTGCTCCGCTTGTATCCATTAACGATGAAATATACGGAAAGCTGCAGCCCGGAGATATTAAAGAAATTTTAAAGCAGTATAACTAACTATGGATGAACTGGCATTACATATACTTGACATTGTACAAAATTCCATAAGTGCAGGAGCAAAAAAAATTTTTATATCCATTTCCTTTGACGACAGCACAGTCAAAATGGAAGTTACCGATAACGGATGCGGAATGGACAGGGAAATGATAAACAAAGTAACAGATCCTTTTACCACTTCACGGACAACAAGAAAGGTTGGTCTTGGTATTCCACTTTTAAAGGAAACCTGTGAGCTTACCGGCGGCAGACTTATTATTGAATCACAAAAGACAAAAGGAACTAAAATATCCGCATCCTTTGGAAAAAACAGCTTTGACCGTCCCCCCCTTGGAAATATGGGTCAGACTATGGCGGCTCTTATAAGCTGTAATCCATTTATAGATTTTGAATTTTCCTTTGAATCAAAGGACGACAACTATGTGCTTGCGACAAATGAACTAAAACAGGTGCTTGGCGATGTGCCTGTGAGCAATCCACAGATTGCGGCTTTTATTGAAAGAGATGTAAATTCCGGAGTACAATCCGTTTGCAGGGAGGACATTTTATGAAATCATTAAAAGAATTAGAAGAAATAAGAAACAGGGTACAAAAACAAATGGATACCCGTAAAACAGGAAGCGGCACAAGAATTGTTGTGGGTATGGCAACTTGCGGCATATCCGCCGGAGCACGCCCTGTGCTTAAGGCCTTTATGGATGAAGCAGCTGCAAGAGAGCTTACAAATGTGGAAATCGGTCAGACCGGCTGCGTTGGTCTTTGCAGCCTTGAACCTATTGTAGAGGTTTATAAATCCGGAGATAACAAAGTAACCTATGGAAAAGTTACCCCTGAGGTTGCAAGGCGAATAATGGCTGAACACATTGTAAACGGTAATGTTGTTAATGAATATACCGTTGGCAGCCTGGAACAAAACAATAATTAGGAGGCAGATAATGGAATTCTACCGTTCTCACGTCCTTGTCTGCGGCAGTGCAGACAGAAAAGCGCAAGACATGGAAAGTCTTATTAACGAGTTTGAAATTAAACTTAAAGAGCAGGGACTCAATAATGAAATAAAGGTTATTAAAACAGGTTCTCTCGGTCTTTTTGATATGGAACCTGTTGTAATCGTATATCCTGAAGGCGCATACTATGCAAACGTAAAAAAAGCAGATGTAAGTGAAATTGTTTCTGAGCACTTGTTAAAAGGTCGTATTGTTGAAAGACTCCTCTATAAAAAGCAAACTCAGACAGGACCTGATAACCTTGATAAACTGCAATTTTATAAAAAACAAACCCGCATAGCAATGAAAAACTGCGGTGCAATAGACCCAACCAGCATTGACGAATATTTGGCTATGGATGGGTATAAAGCGCTGGAAAAGGCCATTACCACCATGACGCCAAGTGAAGTTATTGAGGAGGTTAAAAACAGCGGGCTTCGCGGCAGAGGCGGTTCCGGCTTCCCTACTGCAAATAAATGGAGCTTTGCTGCAAGTGTGGACGCTGACCAAAAGTACGTTATATGCAACGCCGATGAAGGTGATCTTGGAGCTTTTATGGACAGAGGAATAATAGAGGGCGATCCCCACTCTATTATAGAAGCAATGATAATCGCCGGCTATGCGATTGGCGGAACAAAGGGTTATATTTACTGCCGCATTGAATATCCTCTTGCCATTGAACGTTTTCAGCTGGCAATTAAACAGGCTCAGGATTACGGCTTGCTTGGAAATAATATTATGGAAACAGGCTTTTCTTTTGATATTGAGCTTCGCCTTGGTGCAGGGGCTTATGTATGCGGAGAAGAGACTGCCTTAATTGCATCTATTGAAGGTCAAAGAGGCGAACCAAGGCTAAAACCTCCTTTCCCTCCAATAAAAGGCTTAAACGGCAAACCAACGGTTTTAAACAATGTTGAAACCCTTTCCAATATTCCACAAATTATTTTAAAGGGCGCAGATTGGTACTCATCCTACGGCACAGAAAAATGCAAAGGCACAAAGGTTTATGCCCTTGGCGGAAAAATTATGAACACGGGTCTTGTGGAAGTACCAATGGGTACCACCCTTAGAGAAATTATCTATGATATTGGCGGCGGAATTCCTGGAGGAAAGAAGCTAAAAGGCGTTCAAACCTCCGGTGGTTTTGTTCCTGTGGATAAAATTGACATGCCTATGGATTTTGATTCCATGTCATCTATTGGCACCATGCTTGGCTCCGGTGGTCTTATAGTTATGGATGAGGACGACTGCATGGTTGATATGGCACGCTTTTTAATGGAATTTATGGTTGAAGAATCATGCGGAAAATGTACAGCCTGCCGTATAGGTACAACCCGTATGCTGGAACTTCTCGAGGATATTTGTGAAGGAAGAGGCAAAGAAGAGGATATAGATCAGCTTTATAAGCTTGCCGGAGATGTTAAAAAAGCTAGTTTTTGCGGTCTTGGACAGTTTGCTCCAAATCCGGTTATATACACTATAGACCACTTCCGCAATGAATACGAAGAACATATAAACAATAAAAAGTGCCCTGCCGGTCACTGTGATATAAACTAAATTAACTATAATAAAAAATCAGCCGTCCAAATTTTTGGCGGCTGCTTTTTTAACATAAACTTTTAAATATTATACAATTTCGAAAACGGAAAAATTATTTAGAATATTTATTTATTACGCTTAAATCAACAACTTTTGTGCATACATAGTCAAGCATGCTTTTTTCATGGCTGATAACCAAAAGACCAATATCCCCTCTTTCTGCTCTCTTTATAACCACATTCCATATCTGTGCAGTTGTTATTGCATCCAGCATTGTTGTCATTTCATCTGCAATTAAAAATTTAGTTTTAGGATTTAGTGCGCGAATAACACAAAAACGCTGTATTTCACCGCCGGAGAGTTCATTAGGATACCTTTTTAGCCATTCATCCTTAATACCCATCTCGTCATACAGTTCCTTTGGCGGCTGCCATGATTCATTTACCGTTCTCTCCATGTTCCATTTTGGATTAACCGCCCTTTCAGGATGCTGGAACATAAGCTGAACAGGGTTATATCCCTCCTGTCTTTGCGCGTCGGTTTCCACAGTCCCTGAGTAGCCTTTTTCATAGCCTGCAATGATACGTGCAAAAGTAGTTTTACCAAAGCCTGAAGGGGCAACAATTCCTATTCTCTGGCCTGTCTCTATTTCAAAATTTACTTTATCCAAAATTTTTTTATTACCGTATTTAAAGGTTATATCCTTAGCTTTAAGATACATGTTCTTCTTCCCCCTCGTTATGAACGTGTTTATGGGTGTGTATTATTCCGTCATGCTCGTGGGCATGTTCATGAATTATCGTTGCCTTAACACATCTCACCTTACCCGAATGAACGCTTTCCAAATCCGGACGTTTAACATGGCAGTGCTCGTCGCAGTGGTGACACCTGTCTGAAAAAAGACATCCTTTTGGAAGCTGCAGCGGGCTTGGCTGGCTCCCTGTAAGGGTATGAAATCCGTTTTCCGGCAGCGCCATCCAAAGGGCCTTGGTATAAGGGTGGCGAAGATGCTCTCCGTTGCCGCAAAAGTCCTCCCTGTTGGCTATTTCAAGAGTTGAGCCAGCATAAAAAATAGCAATACGGTCGGCTATCTTTAAGGCAGCCTGTATGTCATGGGTAATCATTATTATAGAGCAGCCCTTATCACGCAGGTCAGTAAACAGCTTTAAAGTCTCATTTAAAGCCTTTTCATCAAGACCCGGGGTCGGCTCGTCTGCAATTATTACCTGGCTGTCGGCTATTGCCGCAGTAGATACCAAAACACGCCTTATCATTCCTCCCGAGAGCTGAAAAGGATACATATCGTCAACCTCTTTTGACAGACCATATTCTTCAAAAACCTTACGCTGGCGTTTTTTTGCTTCCTCCTTACTTTCTGAAACTGACAGCTGAACAAATTTTCCCACTTTCATAAGGGGATCTGTGTAGTTCACCGATTGGGGAATTAAACATATTTCCTTTCCTCTTAACTCTTTTTTCCGCTGCTCGGTAAGTTCTTCACCCTTATATGTAATCTTTCCCTCTACAGTGGCATTTTCAGGGAGTATACCCAAAATAGCATGGGCAAGAAGACTTTTCCCGCTTCCGCTTGAGCCTACTATCGCCACAATTTCTCCCTTTTTTAAATCCAAATCAAGTTCGGATATAACTGTTAATTCCCGCTTTTCCAGTCCTTTAACGTACTGAGTAAAGCTTATGCTTAAATTTTCTACGGTTAAAACGCTTTCCACTGTTTTTACCTCCTAACGATGCATGGATTTTGGATTTATCAGCTTATCAATGTTGTCCCCAAGCACATCAAACAAAACGACTATAATAAGAAGTGCAAGTCCCGGAAGCACTGCCAGCCACCAATATCCTGCTGCAAGATATTTCATAGATTCAGAAAGAATTATTCCTATGGCCGGCTCATGAGGAGAAAGACCAAACCCCAAAAAGGTAATACTTGCCTCGTGAAGAAGAGCATGAGGAAAGGTTGAAATAAAGCCAATCAGCAATTGAGGAAATATATGAGGAAATATATGTTTGGCAGCAATATAAGTTCTGGATTTTCCCATTTGACGCGCCACATGTACATATTCGCTTGTAAGTATCTGTTTTACTTCCGCTCTTATTATACGCGTCATAGACGTCCAGTGAGTTGCGGCAATGCCTATTACAACTCCTGTTAAACCGCCTCCGACAGCAACACATATTATAATGATTACCAGCAAATGGGGTACGCTTAAAAACAAATCCACAACAAAAGTAATAACTGAATCAACGTGTTTGCCCATAGTCGCAGAAGCAAGACCGAGAACAGTTGCAATAATCATACCCAGAAAACATGCAAATATACCAATATATATGCTCATGGAAAGACCCTTTAAGGTGCGAAGCAGCATATCCCGTCCCAGCCAGTCCGTACCAAAAAGATGGCTCATGCTAGGGGCAAGGTTTTTACTGGTGAAATCTGTAATAAGGTCATTATGGCTAACCATTGTTCCGGCAATAGTGACAAAAGCCAGAACGCCAATACAAAGGAATATAGTTATAATCGTCTTTCTTCTAAGGTTGCCGCTTTTTTTTGCAGCTTTAAGCTGCGTATTTTCAACGCTTATGCTCATAACTGTACTCCTTTCTTTATCCTAGGGTCTATAACTGCATATAAAATATCAGCAATTAAGTTACCTGTAAAAATAAATATGGTGCTGAAAATTACAATACCAAGAAGAAGAGGAATATCCCCCTTTGTTCCTGCTTCAACTGTTGCCTGTCCAAGTCCCGGGTAAGAAAAAACCTGTTCTGCAACCACTGTTCCCGCAAAAAGCTCGCTGAAAGAAAGAAACTGGAGAGTAATAAACGGCATAAGGGTGTTGCGAATACCATGATTTTTAATAATACTCATAGTGCTTTGCCCCCTTGCTCTGGCAAACAGCACATAATCTGTTGACATAACGTCTACAAGCTTTTGTCTTGTATGCAGGGTTATGCTGGCAATACCTATAACGCTCAAGGTTATCGCCGGCAGCACAATGTGATGGGCGAGGTCCCAAATAGACACATTTTCACTAAGCACACCAATAGGAGTGCCAAGGGCAATGGGAAACCAGCCTAAATTAACGCTAAACACTATAATAAGCAGCAAACAGAGCCAAAAGGAAGGCATTGACATAAGCACATAACAGTATCCCTTTATTCCCTTGTCAAGCAAAGTACCCTGATAGGCGCCGCTTATCATTGCCAAAAAATAACCAAGCAAACCTGAAAGTGTCCATGCAATAAGCATGAGCACAAGGGATGCGGAAAACTTTTCCTTAATAATTTCCAGAACAGGTCTTTTATATATCAGCGACGTGCCGAAATCTCCTTTTAAAAGTGATTTGCCCCATTTGACAAACCTAACCGGCATAGGGTCGTTAAGCCCCCAGTGCTCCTCTATTTGCTCCCTCTTTTCCTGTGTAAGCTTCATGGCGTTTCCACCAATATAAGCGTTCATAGGGTCTACCGGGGAAAGATCCATTAATACAAAGGTAGATATACATACAGCGAGCAACAACAGTATTAAACGCAGTACTTTTTTACCTATAAATTTTAATTGCTCGTTCATAATTTAGGCTCCTCTCACGTTTAGGCAGAATTTGCCATGGGTATTTTTACCCATGGCTAATTCTTAAATTGTGCATTTTATCTTAGTAAGCTAATTCATCTTCCAGTCAGTAATGTTTTTAAGAATAGCTCCGCCATGTGGCTGCGGCTGAACACTTCCTATATCAAGACCATCTCTTATAAAATAGATGTGATTTGTGTTCATATACCACGCCCATGCAGCATCACCCTGGTAACCAAAGCCTGTCTGTCCGTCCCAAATTGCTTTTTTCCAGTTTTCATTTGCTTCATCATCAGTTGTTGACATAAGCGCATCGTTCATATGCTTATCAACTGTTACATTTTTATAGCATCCTGTATTATTAAATCCATTGCATGCCATTGATGAATGTAAAAGGTTAAACATAAGCTGAGGGCTGTGCTCACCCCAACTGAGGACTACAGGGGTATAGTATTTAAGTTCTTCAGCTTCATCCCACGTTTTGTAAACAGGATTTACCTTTATGCCAAGTTTAGAAGCATTATCGCCAATATAAACAGCGAAAGACTGTCTAACTCCTGTATTGGATGTATAAATAAGATCGAACTCAGCTTTAACGCCGTTCTTTTCTATTATTCCGTCTCCGTCTGTATCAACCCAGCCAGCATCTGACAATATCTTTTTAGCTTCATCCAAATTGCCGTCTGCAATAGTAGAACCATCGTTCCAAGGCATTTGCTCGTATCCTGTATATGCGGCGGTTCCGTAACCGTTCATAAGCCCCTGAATCATTTCCTGTCTGCTAAAGCCCACGTTAAATGCTTTTCTAATTGCAATATCGCTTGTAACTGCATGACCAACCTTTATTTCTTTACCATCTACGGTAGTTGTGGAAGGCTCAGGAATAGGGAAACAAATTCCGATATTCTCCACGCTTTGTATTTCCTTCATTGTCATACCGTTTACTTTGGTGTCTGCATAAGTGTAATCTACTTTAGCCATATCAACTTTCCCTGATTTAACTGCTGACATTTTAGCGTCCTCATCTAAATAAAGAAGGGTAACTTGTTTAAACTGAGGTTTATTCCCAAAATAATTTTCGTTTCTCTCACATATTACCTGCTGACCCTTATCCCATTGCCTGAGAACATAAGGGCCGCAGCCAATAGGATTTTGGGCATATCCGGATGGATCGGCTTTATGTATGCTTTCAGGTACTATGCCTATTTCCATAAGCTTGTCCACGAAAGTAGACTGCGGAGATTTAAGTTTGAAAACAACGGTTGTTTCATCAGGCGCTGAAACATTTTCAATCATGGTTAAATCAACATTGCTGTCGACGTTGTTTCTGGCTGTGTTGTAAGAATATGCAACGTCGCTTGCTTTGAGGGCACTGCCGTCTGAAAATTTTACATCATCTCTTATGGACACTGTCCAAGTCAGCCTGTCATCGCTTAATTTATAATCCTTTGCAATTTCTCCCTGCACTTTCATATCGTTATCGCGAATAAAGAGTACACTGTGAAATATTGAAGATGCTGAATGTCCCCATCCAAGAGTAGGGTCAAAGCCTGATTCCGGCTCGCTGCTTACCGCAAGAACCAAGCTGTCTTTTGGCTCTGCTGCGTTATCCGTTCCTGCATTCTGGTTTTTGTTTCCGCAGGCTGCCATGGAACAGACAAGTAAACCGGCAGTAAAAATGCTAATCAACTTTTTAAAATTCATTTCCTATTCCTCCTAAAATTAAATTCCAATATTTTGCCACGTTAACGAATGACCAATATATCTTTACGTTAATTGTATTATAATGACATATTCTGCATAAACAGTTAATTGACTAAAAATTATCATTAAAAACTCCATGAGAATTTTTAGTCAATTAACGCCTTTCATCTTGTTAAATATATTTGCCGTTATAATTTTACATCTTCTGTTTTTTTATCATATTTCACATTATTTAACACGCATATAAAAAAATCCCGCCGCAATGTTTTCTGCGGCGGAAAATCCCTTTTTGGCATATAGCCTCCTTTAAACCATAATTAAAAATATTATCGCACACTTATATAAGTTTAAAAACCTCATCCAGTTAAAAACGTGTGTAAAACTATATTTTACATAAGTATACCAATATAAATTTTTTGTTCAAAAGCTATTTTTATTGTTAAAATAAGTTACAGCTATCTGCTAACAAAACAGTTTACTTCAAGTAATAAATTAAACAAGAATAATATAAAAGCCGGAACCAGCCATTTCCGCTTTGTATTTCCTTATTAAATTAATATCTTAAAATTATGTATATGCTAAACTATCTTATCAGCTCTTCATCTTCTGTTGCAAATAAATATTCAAAAGATTTATTAAAGTATTTACACAGCGCCTTACATTCATGTGGCCAAAATCTCCCGCTGCGTATTTTTTGGCCGTAAGCGTTTCTGCTTACTCCGATAATCTTGCCCATGTCTTCATCTGTAAGATGATGATACGCTTTTTGGCCCAACAAATTTGCATACATTTTACCACCCCCCTAAGAATACTAATTTCATCCTAATTATAATCTGTGAGCCGACATCTTGTCAACATTTGCATAGGCTTTGTTTATTATATTTAAACAATATGGCAGAAAAATGTCAAAATAAAAAAGCAGAAATAAATTTTTGCAATTTAAATCTGCCTTAAAGCGTCCAACACACCTTTTATGCTATATTCATTAGCTTCAATGGTAAATTCTCTTTCCAGTATATTTCCCAGTGAATGGGCGTCTGAAGAATATATAATCTGATAGCCGTCAAGCTTAACTTTAGGCCCTGGGCTTGCGCTGTGAATTTCCACAGTTTTAAAACCGCATTCCTCAGGTATAGCCCCCAGTGTTACAAGCACTGAATTTGCCTGCTTATTTATATGTGCCGGAACTGGCACTCCGCCTGCTTTTCTGCACAGCGCCGCCAGAGAAGCTATATCAAAATCCGTAGCCCCAATAAGCAGCTTATCCGCTGTGCCTGTTTCCTCGTCCTTGCTGTTCATAATAATCTGTCTGCCAAAGACATGGTTTTTATCAACAAAGGAAGCAAGGTGTTTGTATATAACTTCTGCAAAATCATAAGCTTCCTTAAAGCTGTAAAAATAGCAAAGCACATGAATATCTTCCGCCGTTGTAACTTCAAGCCCTGGTATTACAATAAGCTCTTTTTCATCTTTCATTATTTCCTCAACGGCTCTTAGATTTAAGCAGCTGTTGTGGTCGGTAATAGCAATAACATCCAATCCTTTTAACTTCGCCATGGCAATTACGTCATTTGGCGTCATATCATCGTCACCACATGGAGAAAGGCATGTATGGATGTGTAAATCAGCAAACAGTTTCATCTTTTTTCGCAGCCTTAATTCCGCCGGCAAAAAGTATTCCGCACACCTCAAAAGCAGTAAGCGCCGTGCGTATAACAGGGATGTCCTCTTCCTTTGCGCGCAATATAACCTTTTCGTCAACAGTTGCATTTTCCGCAATTATTACGCAGCCCATCTCCATAAGGCTTGCCACCGCAATAGCGTTCATACTCGTCTGTATAGTAATAAAACCGCACCCTGTTCGTGCATTGCCAACCACCCACGAAAGCAGGTCGCAGGCAAGTGCATATTCTATATGCACGTTTGTTTTAACGCCTTTTGTCAAAAGCTCTCCATCAAGGAGTTCAATAATTTTCTTTATCTCCAAAATCAGTGCCTCCTATTCCCTTTCTTCCCTGTTGGCAAGGTTAAGCTTGGTTCTCATAATAAAAATACAGTCAAATTCACTGGCATATCCTTTAACAATATCTTCTGCAAGAGCATGACAGGTAGGGCAGCCGCAGGAGCCGCAATCCAGCCCCGGCAGCTCCGATGCGACTTCTTCAATGAGGTTATATTTTTTAAGCGCCTCCCCCATGTCATTATCCAGCTTATTAACATCATACTCCTTTATTTCCTCGTCAAAACGCCAGCATTTTTTATCAACAAGGCTGCTTATATCCATAACTTCTTTGCCCTCTTTAATATATCTGGCAATAAAATTATCTATTCTGTTTTTAGCAACATAAGTGTTTTCAAAGGAAAGGACACCTCCGCAGCATCCGCCTCTGCAAGCTACTCCCTCAAAAAATTTAAGCCCTTTAAATTTATCGTTTTCAAACTGGTCAAGAGCGTCCCTCACATTGTTAATTCCGTCTACCACCAGATGATTATCCTGCTCCAGGGCCCTTGTCTGCCCACGGACGTTAAACCACCCAATTCCATATGCTGAACTTAAAGATTTGCTCATAGTTTTTTCCGGCATGGACGAAACATACTTTTTCATCTTCGCAAATACATCTAAAAAAGAAATTACGCCGTTAATATCAGAGGTTTTATAGCCAATGGGAGATTTTACATTCATAAGCTGCGCCGGACACGGAGTTATTAAAAATACACCAATGTCATTCTTATTTACATTTAGCTCCTTTGAAAGTTTGTCTCTCACAATCTGTGCCGTTATTTCATCCGGTGTTTTTAAAGGAATTATATTTTCAATTAAATCAGGATAATAAGTCTGTATAAGCCTTAGCACTACAGGACACGATGAGGAAATAACCTTGCGTCCGCCACTCTTTTCCTCTTTGTCAATATATTCCCTTGCGCTTTTTGCGTAAATATCCGCTCCTATGCTGGTTTCAAACACGTGGTCAAAGCCAAGGCTTAAAACGGCGTCTAAAGCGGTCTCTATATCCAAAAGGTCATCAAACTGACCATATATCACCGGAGACACTATAGCCGCTTTAATCTTATAATCATTTATTTTTTCAAGATTATCCGTCTTATTATATCTTGATTTATTAGGACATATGCGCACGCACTCACCACAGTCAATGCATCTGGAATCTATAATTTCCGACTTGCCGCCATAAACCCTTATTGCCTGAGTGGGACACTGCTTTATACAAACAGTGCAGCCAAAGCATTTGTCCTTTTTCAGCTTAACACTGTGCTTCATTAAAAAGCAACCTCCATTGTCAAAACTAAGCTTTAATTATTTGTAACGGTTTTTAAAACCCGTATCAATTAATTTGCCAGTCTCTCTTTTAGAAAATCCTAAAACCTTCTGGCAAGCAGCATATAAGCTCCAATATATTTAAAGTAATATTTACATTTTAAAAGCCATAACAATATGAGTGCCCTCACCTGCTGCTGATGTAATTTGAAAATCGTCGCTGTTCCGCTTCATATTGGAAAGTCCCATACCTGCTCCAAATCCCATTTGACGAGCCTTTTCACCAGCAGTGGAATAGCCTTCTTTCATAGCAAGGGCAATATTTTCAATACCCGGTCCTTTATCGTCACAATATATTTTTATAACATCACTGCCAATTTCCAGCTTCATTATACCGCCAATACTGTGGATAACCATATTAATTTCCGCCTCATAGCTGGCAATGGCTATCCGTCTTAAAACGCCCTTGTCCACTCCCAGCTTTTTAAGAATTGTTTTAATAGCGCTGGATACTGTTCCCGCCCTTGCAAAATCACCGGAACTTACCTGGTAAGTAAACTCATTATTCATGGTTTAATCCCTCTTGCCAAGACCGGCTGCATAAAGCTTGCCACTGGCGTAATACATGGTATAATCAGTAGACAAAAGGGCAATGCCCAGTTCTTTTGCCAAATCTATCATTTCACTGCTTGGTTTTTTATTGCGGACAAAGATAACACAAACTATATCCATCATTTCCGCCGTTCGTATGACCTGTGGGTTCATAAGCCCTGTAAGAAGTGCAGTTGAGCTTTTTGAAAAGGCAAGAACATCGCTCATAAGGTCAGATGCACATGCACTTTTCACCTGACATTCCAGGTCGTCACTTTCATAATGGACTGTCGCGTCCAGGATTTTTACGATTTCGCTGATTTTCATAAGCAACATTCCTTTTAGCTTAAGTTTTAGTTCATCTTATTTTAACATAAATCGCCTTGAATATCCACGTAAATTTATATTTAAATCAGCCTGCCACAACTGCTTTCACATAATCAGAATACCTGCAAACCATCTCCACATAAATATTTTTTACATTTGCTGAAAACACAGTTTCGTCACTGTCGTTAAGTCCTTCAAAAAGCTTTATCATATCCTTTGATAAGCTATGGAACTGCCCAAGCTTTTCGTCACTTCCCGCAAGCTTGTCTATTGCATTTATCTTTTCCTGCATCTCCTTTTTGATTGCATCCATTTCCGTTTTAACCTGCTCTTTTGTCAGCTCGCTTTTGTCAAGCTTAACTGCCAGATCTCCCACCTTGTCTTTTGCAGAAATATAAGATTTAAAAGCGCTGTCTACCGCTGTTAAATTTTTTTGTTCCCCCGTAACTTTAAAATCCAGCCTTGGCACTGTTACCGTATAAATGCTGGAATCCATGCTTGCCGCCGTTTTTAACTGTTCTTTAACCGTGTTTGCCTCTCCCTGACTGCCATATCCAAAAGCCAGCACCCGGTATGTGCCGTCATGAAGCACATATCCGGCTCCTCCTTTTTTCTTTAAATCCTCTGCGGCTGCATCTGCGTTTTCTTTAGCAGAATATGCTCCTATCTGCATTGCATACATGGTAAACCCATCGTAGGACATAGTTTGCTGCACCTGTTCACTGTTATCTTTATTTTCCGTATCCTGCTTTTTTTCGGTAACATCCGTATTTACCGATTTATCTTCAAAAAACACCGGCTGAATGTAGTTGTCCATTATCCATTTGCCCGCCGATGACGCATAAAGAGCGTAAATAAGCAGGCCGCATACTATTACCGTTATTGCAAAAAAGCTTCTGTTTCCTCCGTCTCTCTTTCTTCTGCGCTTTTTAATGTATCTCAATTTGCCTCTCCTCCTTTGTCCTCTTTTAATAGCTATGTGACACATAACCAAGATATGCTCCGGGAAAAATATAAATTAAAAAATTTTAGT
This sequence comes from uncultured Christensenellaceae bacterium, assembly GCA_910585035.1. GTDB lineage: Bacteria > Bacillota > Clostridia > Christensenellales > MGBC116941 > MGBC116941. The sequence continues at coordinate 27,629 of CAJUEF010000016.1, forward strand.
TTTAAACAAAATTTTGAACAAAACAATCATTTACCCTATTAACATTACAATTATTACATCCTATAATAAATTGTATATAATTTAGATGCAGTTTAAAAATATTATTTATTTGCAGATATTTTTGAAAACTGTATGTATTACATAAAAAATTAATTAAGGAGGTATAAAATGAAAGACCTTAGGGACTTTTTTAAATACTTTAAGCCCCACAAAAAACTGTTTTTAATTGACATGACCTGTGCGCTTATAATGGGGCTTATATCAATATCATTTCCACTTTTAATAAATTACGCGCTGGATACTTTTTTGCCAAATCTACAAATGGGCTCATTCTTTGCCGTTGTTATTGGCGTATTGTTAATGTATGTTATCTATGGTGTGCTTACCTATGTAGTTGGCTATATAGGTCATATTTTCGGACTTCGTGTTGAAACGGATATCCGTGAGGATTTATTTGCTCATCTCCAACGTCTCAGCTTTAAATTTTATGACGAAAACAGGGTTGGCAGCCTTATGTCACGAGTTACCACAGATTTGTTTGAAATAACTGAAATTGCACACCACGGCCCGGAGGATGCCATTCTCTTTGGCGTGGTATTTATCGGCTCTCTTATTTCCATGCTTGTTTTAAACTGGCGTTTTGCCCTTTTAATTATGTGGCTTGTACCCCTTGGACTGCTTTTTATTTTTAACAGACGCAAAAAAACCATGAGCTGCTCAAGAGCAATGAAAGCAAAGCTTGGAAACGTCAATGCAGATTTGGAAACCAGCCTTAGCGGAATTAGAGTTACAAAATCCTTTGCCAATGAGGATTATGAAATAGAACGTTTCAAAAAAAGCAATATATATTATAAAGAAGCAAAGGGCGGCTTTTTCCGTGAGTTCGCAATATTCCAAACGGGAATAGACTTTATAAAAAACATGATGAAAATTTCCGTGGTATTAATTGGCGGATTGCTTTACATAGGAGGATACGCAACCCTTTCTCACATTATTACCTTTAATCTGTTTATTACAGTGCTAATGCAGCCGTTACAAAAGCTTATTTCCTTTTCCGAAATGTTCATGTCCGGCATGGCAGGTTTTGGGAGATTTAAAGAGCTTATGGCAACTGAGCCGGAAATAGTTGATAAAAAAAATGCTGACATCCTTAAAGACGTTAAAGGACATATCGAAATTACCGACCTTTCTTTTACCTATGACGGTGAAGACGTTCTTCATGATATTACCCTGGAAATACAGCAAGGAGAGACATTAGCCCTTGTGGGTCCCTCCGGAGCAGGCAAAACAACCCTTTGCCAGCTTATTCCACGTTTTTATGAAATAGACAGGGGCAGCATAAAAATAGACGGAAAGGATATCCGTGATGTAACCGCCCGCTCTCTTAGAAGAAATATAGGCATAGTACAGCAGGATGTTTACATATTTACAGACACTATTTTGGAAAACATCCGTTACGGCAGCTATGGAAAAACAGAAGAAGAAGTAATAGCCGCCGCTAAAATGGCAGAAATACACGATGACATTATGAAAATGGAACGCGGCTATAAAACCTTTGTTGGTGAAAAAGGCGCAATGCTCTCCGGCGGACAAAAGCAGCGCATTAGTCTTGCACGTATGTTCCTTAAAAATCCTCCTATTATTATATTTGATGAGGCCACCAGCGCCCTTGATACAATTACCGAACAAAAAATACAAAGCGCTATCGATTCCCTTTCCAGAGGCAGAACTATAATTATAATTGCTCACAGGCTTTCAACGGTTAAAAATGCGGACAATATTGCAGTTATAGATAATGGAACCATTATAGAATGCGGCAACCAAAAAGAACTGTTAAAAACAGGAGGACCTTTTTCAAAAATGTATAACGCCCAATTTTCCTCCACAAATTCTTAAATTATTAAAGGCAGAAAAAATGTATTTATGTATTGACATTTTTTTCTGCCTCTTATATAATAATAGCACGCTATTTAATTGGAGGCTTAGTATCATGGAACAAGACACGGGAATACTTATAAAGCAAATTAACGATGTTCTTGTGTCCAATATGAATAACGACTTAAAATCAAAAGGCTTAACTCTTTCTCAAGTGCGTTTTTTAAGCTACCTTAACAAAAGCCCTGTGCCTGTTCCCTTTAAAGAACTTGAAAGCCATTTTCACGTTTCCCAGCCTACTGTTGTCGGCATCATTAACCGTCTTTTGGAAAAAGGCTTTATATCCATTTCTTTGGATGAAAAGGACAGACGGGTAAAAAAAGCCGCCATTACCACAACCGGCAAAACAGAATGTGAATATGGAGAAAAGCGCAGAATTGAGACAGAAGAATTTCTGGTTAGAAGGCTTACAACAGAGCAGAAACAACAACTTAACAGCTTGCTTAAAGCAGTTTATGACAATCTTATTAATTCATAATCCAATATATTTTTTTAAAATTATAAATAGCGCGCTATTAGTTTAAGTTTATATTATTTGTGGGAGGTAAAAAATGAATGACAACAAACTTGACGTATTTGAAAATGCGTCTGTATCCAAAGCAGTTTTTAAAAATGCCATACCGTCTATTATGGCAATGATTATGGTGCTTGTTTACAATATGGCAGACCTTTTCTTTATAGGACAAACCCATGATGATTTTCAGGTTGCTGCCGTTTCCCTTGGAACCCCTGTATTTCTTATTTTCATGTCCCTTGGAACCCTGTTTGGCATTGGCGGAACTTCGGTAATTTCCCGTTCCCTTGGCAAAAAAGACACGGATTATGCAAAAAAAGTCTGCTCCTTTTGTATGTGGGCAAGCGCTGCTGTTGGAACTGTGTTAACCTTAATTATGCTGGTGTTTATAAATCCTATACTTTCGTTTATTGGAACAAGCCCTGATACCTTATCATTTACAAAAACCTATCTTATGATAGTATCCCTATGCGGACCATTTGTTATAATAGGAAACTGTTATTCAAATATAATAAGGGCGGAGGGCAACTCAAATACAGCAATGTTTGGCATGGTTCTCGGCAATCTTCTAAATATAATTTTAGACCCTATTATGATTTTAGTGTTTAAATGGAATATTGCAGGCGCAGCAATAGCAACTGTAATCGGCAATATAGCGGGCGCTGTATATTATCTATCCTATTACTGGCGTGGAAAATCCATGCTGAGCATTAGCCTTAAGGATTTTACATATAAAGAAAATGTCCTCAAAGGTGTAATGGCCATAGGCATTCCCGCGTCTCTTGGCTCTTTACTGCTAAGCGTAGCGCACATAATAGCAAATGCTCTTATGAGCGCTTACGGAGATATGGCTGTTGCAGCTATAGGCGTAAGCATGAAAGTAATGATGATAATAATTGTAGTAGCCATAGGGCTGGGACAAGGCGTTCAGCCGCTTATGGGTTACTGTGTCGGCGCCAGGAATCGGGAACGTTTTAAAAGCATTGTAAAGTTTTCCACAATTTTTTCCGCCATTCTAGGCATAATTATGACAGTTATTTGCCTGCTTTTGCTCACGCCTCTTGTAAAAGTATTTTTAACTGATGAGGCAGCATTTGAATACGGCGTTAAGTTTACAGAAATAATGCTGACAACAAGCATACCCTTTTGCATATTCTTCGTATTTCTTAATGCACTTCAGGCAATGGGCGAGGCATTGCCATCTCTTATAATTTCTGTCTGCCGCCAGGGAATAATATATATTCCGGCAATGTTTATACTCAATGTGGTTATGGGAATGAACGGCATTGCATGGGCACAGCCTGTTGCAGATTTGCTGTCCACGGCGCTTGTAATTATTCTGTATATCCGTTCATATAAAAAGATTTTTGAAAACACAAAAACAAATGCTGATTTAAAGCTGCAAACAGAACAGCCTTAAATGTTAATATAATAAAAAAGCCTGCATATGCAGGCTTTTTTTAATTTTACACTTTTAAAAACGGCCAAACAAATAAAATATTTCGTTAAACAAATCTAAAAATCCTCTTGCCTGTAATCTACGTTATGGATTATAATAAATTTATAGGAGGGGATTTATAATGAGTAATGATATATTAATTTCCGCAATTTTTTTGCTTTCTTTTATAATAATGATAATAGGTTGTTTATGGGCGCTTTTCACCGCCTTTTCGAAAAAATCCACT
>CAJUEF010000016.1:31772-36817 GCA_910585035.1 uncultured Christensenellaceae bacterium
TTATTCTTATAGCTTCTATAGCAATTGTTACGGTAATTATGTTTATTTAGAACTGCTTATTTGTTTATAAATAAAACAAAATTTTTTTAATTGTTTTTAATACATAGCATTAATTGCAATAAAAATAAAAGCCCTGCCAATAAAGCAGGGCTTTTATTTTTTCTTAATAGGTACTTTTCAAGCAAAAGCCTATAGTGCTGCAAATCCTGCAATAAGGCTATTAAATGCTTCTTCACTTCTGTAAGTAATTGCAATACCTATTATGCGGTTGTCTTTTTTCTTAATCAACATAGTCTGTTTAAGCTTAACGCCATTTTTAGTCATAGAATAAGTAACGTCTGTAAATTCTATGCCAGCAACTTCTCTTTTCTTTACATCCTCATAAATAGGTGTTGAAGTTGTCTTTTTCAACTGTGCTTTAAGAGCCTCAACATACTGATCCTCATTAAGTGTAATATTCATTTTTTCAACTGTAATAATAACTGATTCACCGCTGTCTGCTTTAGTTGCAGCCATTTCATAAACAGAATTAAGTTTTGCGTAATCAATCATCTTTTGACCTGTTTTGCTGTCCTCATACATATGTTCGCTGCCAATTTGCATTGCCTGCTCCATTTGTTCATCAGTCATCATAATCATGCCTTCAGACAAGGTGTATTTAAGCCCTAACCACTCGCTTGTAAATTCCTTATCTGTTCTTGTTCCCCTTTGATAAGTGTCTGCCGCCTGTGTTGACTGTGCCTGCGTGGTCCCTGAATTATTTGCGCCGGTATTTCCTGCGTCATTTTTATTTCCGCCTGTACATCCCATAAGCGCGCCGCATACAAGCATTACCCCAAGACTGCAGCTTAAAACCTTCTTAAAATTCATCTTTAATCACTCCTTAAAACTATGTATGTGTATTACACTAATTTTATCTTCATTATATACTTATAATTTCTAAAAAACAACACAAATCTTTATTTTTTATTAAAAAACATGAACGCATATTTTTTATCTTTAAATATAAAAAATTAAATTATTTTTGCAGGGCATACTTATGTTATAATAACACTATCCACCTTTCTTTAAGAAAAGAAAGGTGGAGCCAAAGAAACTTAAATACAATGTGATATATTATAATAAGATTTTCTTTTTATTACTTTTTCTTTTTTATAAAAGAAAAAGTAAATAGTTATTAACATAAATCTATAAATTAAGGAGATTAAAATATATGGAAAAACAAATTTATCTTGCAGGCGGCTGTTTTTGGGGATTGGAAAAATACCTGTCACAAATTCAAGGCGTTCTTTCCACTGAAGCAGGCTACGCAAATGGTGATGGTGAAAATCCCACATATGAACAGGTATGCACAGGCAAGCTTGGTTTTGCAGAAACAGTAAAAGTGGATTATGACCCTGAAATCGCTTCCCTTTCTTTTATTTTACAGCTTTTTTATGATGCTATAGACCCAACAACAATTAACCGTCAAGGCGGCGACCGTGGAATACAGTACCGCTCAGGAATATACTATACAGATGAAAACGACTTTCATATAATAAAAAAATCCCTGGAAAAGCTGTCTGCAAATTTTTCAATGCCAATAGCAATAGAATGCAGGCCTCTTAAAAATTATTATCCCGCCGAGCAATATCACCAACGCTATCTCGATAAAAATCCTAACGGTTACTGCCACATAGGAAAGGATAAGTTTGAACATGCCAGAAACAGTAACCCCCAATTATCAAACCCAAGGTGGGTCAAGCCATCTGATGAAACTTTAAAAAGCATCTTGACCGACCGTCAATATGCAGTGACCCAGGAAAGCGCCACCGAACCACCTTTTAATAACGAATACTGGGATTTAAATTCTCCGGGAATATATGTTGATATTACAACAGGCGAGCCCCTTTTCACGTCAGCAGATAAATTTGATTCCGGCTGCGGATGGCCGGCATTTTCAAAGCCGGTTTCAAAAGAAGTAATTACAGAACATGAAGATCTTTCCCATGGTATGCGGCGCAAGGAAGTGCGCAGCAAAGTGGGCAATTCCCATTTAGGCCACGTTTTTAACGACGGTCCAAAAGAGCTTGGCGGCATTCGCTATTGTATTAACAGCGCTTCCCTTCGTTTTATACCAAAAGAAGAAATGATAGCCTTAGGATACGGCGAATTCCTTTCACTCCTTAATAATTAAAAGTTTTTAATCATATATAAAAACTTAAAGGCGGCAAAGAAAATATGCCGCCTTTATTATTGCTGTATACCACTGGTTCCTTTTTCCCAGAATTTCTCCAGCGTTTCATTAAACTTCTGTGGAACATCCATATTAACACAGTGCCCTGCATTTTCAAATATCACCACCTGACAATCAGGTTCATTTCTCTTCCACATTTCTATAGCAGATAATTCCATGGGCAAATCATATTTACCGCATCCTATTAACAGCGGGTATTCTCTTTGCTCTGTTTTATGCGCATTAATCATGCTGTTTAAAGAGGCTAAGTACATAAAAGACTTTTTGGGGAATTTAACATTCATTTCATAGAAAGACCTTTGTGCATCCTTGGAATATGCGGATATATTCATATTTGATTTGGCAAACCATTTGACTGAAACCATAGCCTTGAACATCATAAGCATTTGTGCCGCGCTGTTTTTTTTCTGCATTTTAATATCAAAATTATTAATATCATAACCGCCAAAACAAGCAAGTGATTTGATAAAATAAGGATATTTATTTGCAAAATCCTGTGCTAAAACAGCTCCTAAAGAAATGCCGACAATATGAACTTTATCAATTCCCTGCACCTTTAATATCTCGTTTATCCACGGGGACATTTTTTTAATGCTGTCCCCTTTTTTTGCATCTGTTGAATTTCCATGTCCAATTATATCAATGGCTAGAATGTTATATTTATTTTTTAAATATTCTATCTGAGGTAAAAACATATTATAGTTTACAAAAGCAGCATGAATAAACAGCACCCATTCTTTATTTTTTTCTTCACTTATGTAATATACAATAGGCGACCTTTCCAGTTTAAATTCTTTCATATTTAACCATCCCCTTATTTTAACAAAGCTTTACTGATTTATCTTATTATTGCATCAATATAGTCCGGCTCCTGCGAGTGTAAAATGTCCTTTGCAATTCGCCAATTGGGCAAAAACTTATCCATATATTCCATAAAAATATCGTTATGCTTGCGTTCAAGTAAATGGACCAATTCATGTGTAATAACATAATCTAAACACTCCGGAGCTTTTTTTACCAATTGCAAATTAAGCCATATTACCTTTTTTTCCAAATTGCAGTTGCCCCACTTTGTTTTCATATCCCTAATCTGGCATTTATTGCACTTTATGCCAACAGTATTTTCACACTTTTCCAAAACCTCCGGAACTTTTTGCTTTAACTGCTCTCGATACCATTCCTTTAAAATACGTTTTTTTTGCTCAGATGTGCTTTTTTGTCTAAGATTTAATATTAGCTTTTCACCTGAAATTTTAACTTCATTATAAATTTTTGAATAATTCACATCTAATATATAGCGTTTTCCCCATAAATAATGGCTTTCCCCTGTTTCATATTGAATTTGTGTCTGACATGGCTGTTTATTAAAATTTTGCTTTTGCCTTTGATTTTTTATCCATGGCAGTTTTAAAATCACAAACATTCGTATAGCATCTGGGCTGGCAGAACGCGGAACAGTAACTTGTACCTCGCCACCTGGAGGCACAACCCTAATGAACATATCTTTTATATCTCTTTTAATTATTGTAATTTCAATATCACAAACTAACATTTTTTTCACTTAATATTCACTTTGCTCCTTTTTTGGTGCAATAAAATGATTAACTTTTTTATCATCCTGTAAAAGATTACAAAAGGTTATTAATATTTCTTTATATATTTAAATACAATTATATCAAAAATTTCCAGTTTGTTCTATAGGTCTTATAACCTATTTTTGAATATATAAAATTATAGAATAAATAAAAAAAAACGCCCTGTTTTTACAGAGCGTAACACCTTTAAATAAAATATTTTTTAGTAGTTTTTATTTACATTTTTCGTATTACTCCACAGGCAATTTTATCCCCTGAGTTTCCGGATGGCTGCGTTTTAAAATCATCGGGTTTACTATGTATTATAACCGGCTTCCCCAAAACATCGCTAACGTTAAATCTGTGAGTAAACACTGCACCAAAAGCATATCCGTCATTTACGAATATAGGCGGCAAATCACCTGCATGCTCAGGATGTGGACAACCTGAAGGGTTGTAATGGCTTCCGGCATCCGCAAAAGGATCTTTTTCATTGCCGGTGCATCCGCTTCCATCGTGAATGTGCAGCGCTAATATTCTGTTTCCGCATTTACCCTCCTGAGTTGGCAGGCCGGTTAACGAATAAACCACATAAACGCCAAAAGGCATTTGATAAAAATTCATAACTCCCTTTATGTCCGGATAATCAAGAGACCCTTGTATGTACGCACAGCCATCTGGAAGAGCATTGGCTAAATACTTTAAAACTACCCTTTCATTACTAAAATCAAAGCTCATAATATAATACCTCCTGTATCATTAATATGTGACACTGGAGATTTAGTGAAAGCTTTAATTTTAAAATTGCATAACACCGGTCAGCTATTAATAATTTGATTAAATCCCTTTATAAGATTTTCCTTTTTAATGCGGGTCAGCCTTTTTAAGGACGCCTCCCGTTTCATAGCCTCGCTTTTAGATAAAAACACCTCATAATACACCAGCTTTACAGGACGTCTGCCGGCAGTATATTTTGCGCCTTTACCACTGCTGTGTTCTTCAAGCCTACGGTATATATCCGTTGTATATCCGCTGTAAATAGTGCCGTCTGCACACCTTAACATATATGTGTAATATTTCATATTTGTTATCTCCAATTATTAGCAATACCTTTATTTATAAATTTCAAAAATATAATTTTAAAACTATTTTCATATACAAGTTTTGGTAACTACAATATAAAAAATGAAAGCCCTCTAAAATATAATTTTAGAAAGCTTTCATCCCCATTTATC